>CACYCP010000066.1 GCA_902772985.1 uncultured Bacteroidia bacterium
TCCGGTTCTATCCGCTCTCCCATAGGGGCGTACTCAAAACCTACAGGAATGGTAATATGCACGTGGCTGTCGATGATACCGGGCATGATGAACTTGCCGCCAAGGTCGGTGACCTTGCCTTCGTAGGCCGAAAGACCGGCCTCGTCGCCAACATAAAGGAATTTGCCGTCTTTTACCACCAGTGCGCTTGCCTGTGGCTTGTTCTGGTTTGACGTAAAGATTTTTGCGTTTTTAATAATGTGGTCTGCTTTCATATTAATATGTCTTTAAATAATAAATATCTGCTTTGTGTCGAACTCGTCTAAGTGGTATGTTATTCTTTATCCTTCTCCCTTACAAAACAAGCCACAAGGCCGTAGGTGATGGTGGGACGAATCCAGATTTCCACCATCATATAACTGGTGAATTCATCGCTTGGTTCCAGGATGATATCGATGTTATAAAGCAAGGCGATCAGCATGTCCACCACAAAGATGGCCCACAGGTTAGTCTTCGTATAGGTTTTCCAGTCCTTGCGGGCATAGAAAAAAGTTAGCAAGAGGAGCAGGGTCACAGAAAGAACCAGACATCCCAGATGAAGTGAGTAATACGCCAGCGTCGGCGGGAAAAGGATGTCACGGAGAATGATGGTTACGCCCACGCAAAACGAGCACCAATAATTAAATTGCTCTGTGGTTATGCTGCAATTGAAGAAATATAACCACATCATTACCACGCAGGCAATGTAAAACATGTTCAGTACCAGCTCCGGCCATGAGTTTTTCAGGCCGAAATGCCACACACCGTAAAGCATGATTCCTACGGAGAGAAGCGCGGCTACGGCAGTAACAACGATATTGAAGATGTCAGATTTGTTCTTGAATCTTATACCCATAGTTTTAATGTATTAAATATTATCTTGTCAAGTGGTGCTCTGGATATAAAGGCACATCATGGTCAGGTCGTCGTTGGGATCGGCCCCGTCCCTGTGCTTATCCACATCCGCAGAAATGGACTCTATAACCTGCCTGGCAGACTCGAAGTCGCCTTCTTTGAAGAAACCGAGCAGGCGCTCGTCACCGAACTGCTCGTGGGAGGGATTTTCAGCCTCGTTCAGTCCGTCGGTATAGACAAACAGCGGCCGACCCTTGATGTTCTCTATCTCCTCTCCCTGGAATTCCATCCCTGGCAATACGCCGATGGGGGCATTGGTGTGCATCTTGATGAAGCCGCCGCCACGGTCGCCGTCTCCAAGAATGGGCGGGTTGTGACCGGCGTTGCAGAACGAGAGATGTCCTGTCTTCAGGTCTATCAGCCCAAGGAACATGGTTACAAACATGTTGCCCTCGTTATCGGCCCCGGAAAGGGCATCGTTGATGCGCGTGCATATTTCGGCGGGAGTCATACCCTGCTTGGCCAGAGTCTGGAACAGCCGGGTTGCCTGCGCCATGAACAGCGACGCAGGTACTCCTTTGCCGCTGACGTCGCCCACGGCAAAATAGAGTTTATTGTCTGTGAGCAGATATCCGTAAAGGTCTCCTCCCACCTCTCTTGCCGGCATCATAGATGCATACATATCCAAGCCCGGATAAAGTGGGAACATACAAGGCACCATCGACATCTGTATATCGCGGGCTATACGCAGTTCGCTCTCCATGCGCTCTTTAACGGTGGTGGTCTCTTCCAGCTGGTCGTAGGCCTCCTTCAGCTCTTCGTGAGCCTTGTGCAGTTTCTGTTCGGCACGGCGGCGGAAGGCGATGTAGGTGGCAAAAGCAATGAGCAGTATAATCACCACCAAGGCAGAATAGATCTGACGCTGGCGGGCCGAACGGGCTTCGCCCTCCAAAATCTCCATATCTCTGACGTGGATGGAATGCAGTTCGCTGGCGTCAAGATGCCGGCTGTTGATGATGGAGGAATCGAGTACATCGCAAATCTGACGCGCCGTAAGATTGGTTGAATCCTGCTGATGGAGCATCTGGTAGGCGTGATACTTCTTCAACAGATAGCGCTGTATGTTGTCCAGAGAATAGACGTTGAGTTCATTCTGGAGATATTCCATTATGGTGCGATAGTTGGCCACGGCCTCGTCCCATCGTTTAGCCACGGTCAGGTAGTCACTTGCATTGGTCAAGCCCTCCGTGGTTTTTGAGAATTGTGTCTGCAAGTATTCCTTGTATGCGATTTCGGCCTCGTCGTGACGGCCGACGCCTTCCAAAGAGATGGCAAGGAATATCTTGTATCTGGCCCATTGCTTGTCGATATAGTCTTTATCGTCGGCATAAATAGCTTTGTAATCCTGTACCAGCTGTCCAAGGCGTTCTGTCCAGAATAGTCCCTGCTCGTATCCTTCCACATATACCCAGATGTAGGCGATGTTGATGATTCCGGCCATGGCATCGCGATAGGCCGACTTCGAGCTTTTCTTCTGAATATTGTCGATATGCATCTGATAAGCCCGCTCCAGCATATCGGTGGCAGTGGAGTCTTCCTTGTCGAAGTAAGTTTTGGCGCATCCGGCGAAAATGAGCAGGTTGGTATAATCACTTGTGGTGTCGCACTGGATTTTCTCGAGCCGGTTGATGATAGGAAGCGCTGTATGCAAGGCGGCAGCATATTCTGCGTAACGGCAGAGCTGGCTGGTAAGGTAGCTGGCCGACTTTGCATAATATACAAGGTCATTGGCGTCGGTAGAGTTATCCGTAACCCTTATTGCCTCTTGCCAAAAGTACTCTGCCAATTCGCGCTGGCCCATTTGGTAGTAGGCATAGCCTTGCCAGTAATTGCTCTCACCCTTGGAAATATTTCCGGCTTTGCCCAGGCTGTCGGCCAATGATTGTATCCTTTCATAGTCTTTTGCCGAGGAAGCCGCGTTTATCATACTGACGGCTTCGATATTGGAGCTTTTGACTCTGTTATTACAAGCGGTAAAAGGGAATACCATCAGCATCAGCAATGCCGCCGCCAAAACAAGAGCCGAAATGTGGATTCTCTTGTATGTCATTTTTGTCCGTTTACTTCCGGATGTAAAGTTAACAAAATTTCGTGAGTATGTATCACGATGAGTGTTATTATTATCCCTGGAATTAAATAGTATGCCATCCCTGGACAGTAACTGCCTGATTTATAAGCATATCCTTGCTTATCTCGTCCGAAATCCGACCGAGAAAGTCCGTAACTTGCTAAATTACAAGCACTTGATGCCCAGGCCTCAAGAGGGGAGGGGTAACCTAAGGAGAGGTTTACCTCCATGAAAAAAGGCCGGACATTCCGGCCATTTTTTGTGGAGGTGAGCGGACTCGAACCGCTGTCCAAACGTCGCACCTGGCGGCTTTCTACACGCTTATCTTTCCTTTGATTGTAGGGGAGAGGCTGCCGGAAAGCGGGCCACCAAAGCCTTAGCCTTTGAATCTTAGCCGGTTTTAAAGGCGTCTGCCGGAGCGTCCCTGTCTGGATGATACCCCTGGGCCGGACTATACAGGGCGGAAAGTCCGAGGGATACTCGTCGGCGGCGCAACCTTGGCGCGGCGGATTAAGCTAATTTGCCCAGCAAATTAAGCAGCGAGTGCATAGTTGTTGTTGGCAACTGATTTTTTGGAGTCTGAGATTAACGGGCAAGGCTCCCACGCCCGGCGTGCTTACCGTCCTGCACCGGCGCTGTCAAAACCAAAACACCCCCGTAGGACGAGGGTGCAAAGTTATGAAATATTTTTGAATAAACTTATGCTTTCCGCGCAGCTTTCTGCGGATCCTTGAACAGAATCCAGAAAAGAATGGCGACCACGAAGGCATATCCGGCGAAGATGTACCAGGCAGTGGGCCAGTTGGAAGGAGTGTTGAACACATTGCAGGCCTCTACTACGGCACCGGCGGCCAGGGTGCCGATGCTGGCACCGAAACCATTGGTCATCATCATGAACAGGCCCTGCGCGCTGGAACGGATTTCAGGAGCCGCTTTTTGCTCGACATACAGCGAACCGGAAATGTTGAAAAAGTCGAAGGCAAAGCCATAGACGATGCAACTGAGCACGAAAAGCAGCACGCCCGGCATTGCCGGATTGCCAAGGCCGAAGAAAGCGAAACGCCCCACCCAGGCAAACATGGCGATGAGCATCACGTTCTTGATGCCGAACTTTTTCATTGCGAACGGAATCAACAGGATGCAAAGGGTTTCCGAAGCCTGGGAAATGGCGATAAGCGCGTTGGAGTTCTTGACCGCGAACGAATCGGCAAAAGCTGGATTGGCGGCAAAGGAGCCTAGGAAGGTATTGGCATAGCCGTTGGTAATCTGGAGCGATGCGCCCAGAAGCATGGAGAATATGAAGAAAATGGCGAACTGGCCGTCCTTGAACAGGCTGAAAGCCTTGAGGCCGAAGGCATCGGCAAGGCTTTCGTCCTTCTTGGACTTATCCACCGGGCATTTGGGCATTGTGAGGGCGTAGGCGCAAAGGACAAGGGAGAGGATGCCCGAAGAAATGAGCTGGTAGTATGTCTCCTGCATCCTGGCGCCGCCGATGGAGAGGAAGTTCGTAAGGAGCATGCTGCAGATGAAACCCACGGTACCGAACACCCGGATGGGCGGGAAGTCCTTCACGGTGTCCATCCCTTCCTTTGCCATGGCATTGTAGGACACGGAGTTCACCAGGGCGATGGTGGGCATGAAGAAGGCCACGCTAAAGCTGTAAAGTATGAACAGGGGAGCGAACTGGACGCCCTCTCCGGCTGTCATGCAGTAGAAACCTGCTCCGGCCATAAACAGGCCGGCAAAGCCGTGGCACATAGAGAGAACCTTCTGCGCCTCCATCTTCTTGTCGGCCAGGATACCCATGAGCGTGGGCATGAAAATTGAGACAAGGCCCTGCATGGCAAAGAACCATTTAATCTGGTTGCCAAGGCCGATGTTTCCGAGATAACGCCCGAGGGATGTAAGATAGGCACCCCAGACGGCGAATTCCAGGAACATCATCAAGATGAGCTTGAAGGTGATGGGTTTAATCTTTATTTTCGACATGGTTTTAAGTGTTATTTGCTTTCAATCATACAAATTTACAAGCAAAGCGAGAGAAAAGCAAAAAAAACAGTATTTTTGCAAAAGAAAAGAGAATTGATGTTCAAATTTGTCCGTACAGCCACCGATCCTTCTTCTGCAGCCCGTGCAGGAGTGATTTCCACCGACCACGGAGATATACAGACTCCCATCTTCATGCCAGTCGGGACTGTGGGCTCGGTGAAAGGCGTTTATCACAGGGATTTGGTTGAAGACATTGGGGCGCAGATAATTCTTGGCAACACTTATCACCTGTACCTCCGTCCCGGCCTGGATACCCTTTTCAAGGCGGGAGGCCTGCACAAATTCGAGCATTGGGACAAACCCATCCTTACCGACAGCGGCGGGTTCCAGATTTTTTCCCTGGCTCCAATCCGCAAACTTACGGAGGACGGATGCCGCTTTTCCTCCCATATAGACGGCTCCAAGCACGTTTTTACCCCGGAAAACAATGTAGAAACCCAGCGCAAGATAGGTGCCGACATAGTGATGGCCCTGGACGAGTGCTGTCCGGGCGATGCCGATTTCCGCTATGCCCAGAAGTCATTGAAACTTACCCAGGGATGGCTGGAACGCTTTGCAAGGCACTTTGACCGTACGGAACCCCTTTACGGCTATACCCAGGTAATGTTCCCCATCATCCAGGGATGCGTGTATCCGGAACTTCGCAAACAGTCGGTAGAGCACGCCCTCACCTTGGACAATGCCAATCGCGGCGGATATGCAGTGGGAGGCCTTGCAGTAGGGGAGCCCACGGAAACCATGTACGAAATGCTGGAGTGCACCTGCCCCATCCTGCCACAGGTCAAGCCCCGCTATCTTATGGGCGTCGGCACGCCGGCGAATATCCTGGAAGCCATTTCCCGCGGAATCGACATGTTCGACTGCGTTATGCCCACACGCAACGGCCGGAACGGGATGCTTTTCACCTGGGACGGCATTATGAACATGAGAAACGCAAAGTGGGCCGATGATTTCTCTCCCATAGATCCCAAGGGCACATCCTTCGTGGAGAGTTATTACAGCAGGGCCTACCTGCACCACCTGTTCATCGCCAAGGAGATGTTTGCCGCAATGGTGGCTTCGGAGCATAACCTGGCATTCTACCTGGACCTGGTGCGCTGCGCCAGGGAACACATTATTGCAGGGGATTTCCTTTCTTGGAAGAATGCTATGGTCAACAAATTGATGCAGAGGCTATGAAGATAGAAGGATTGAAGAAATTGGACTGGTACATCATAAGGAAGTTTATGGTGACCTTTTTTATGTCCATAGCCCTCCTCACTCTGATTATCGTCATTTTCGACGTGAGCGAGAAAATTGAAGACTTCGTACGTAAGGAAGCACCCCTGAGGGCTATTATCTTCGACTACTACTTCAATTTCGTACCTTACTTCATAAACCTCTATTCGCCAATGTTCGTATTCCTGTCGGTGATACTTTTCACTTCACGTATCACTCAGGATTCAGAGGTTGTGGCCATGCTCTCCAGCGGTATCAGTTTCCATCGGCTGATGGTGCCGTATATCATATCGGCCCTTATCATTTCGCTTATGTCGCTCGGGCTGGGGCTTTGGATTATTCCCCATGCGAACGGTACCAGGGTGGATTTCGAGCAGGAGTACATCCCCAGGATGAAGGTGCGCATAGGCCACGACATGCACTATAAGCTGGAGGACGACAAATTCGTTTACCTGGAGTCGTTCAGCACCTACAACAATACGGCCTACAACTTTACGCTGGAGGATCTTTCAGGCGGCAAGCTTCGCTCCAAGATAACGGCCGAATCGGCCCAGTACGATACTGTTACCGGGGTATGGCACCTCAGGAACTGGTTCATCAGGGACTACGACGACCTGATGCAGGACCACATCCGTTCCGGACACCAGATGGATACCACTCTTTCGCTTACAAGGGACGATTTCTTCCTGAACAAATACACCATCCAGCGTTTGAACCAGAAGGAACTGGACCAGCTTATCCGCACCCAGGTGCAGCGAGGGGATGCCTCTGTGAACCAGGCGCTTATCGAAAAGAACAACCGTTTTTCGATGCCGTTCTCGGCCTTCATCCTTACAATCATCGGTGTCTCCCTTTCGTCCAAGAAGAAGAGGGGAGGAATGGGCTGGAACCTGGCGGCCGGAATTGCTCTGGGCTTCTCCTATATTCTGTTCATGCAGTTCAGCGAGATGTTCGTGGTGACGGACACACTTTCGGCAAACGTGGCTATATGGCTGCCGAATATACTATATGCCATAATTGCAATCGTACTTTACATAAAGGCTCCTAAATAATATGCTTAAAGTAAAGATAGTCAATAAGTCGCCTTATCCTAACCCCTCATACGCCACTCCGCTTTCGGCGGGAGTCGATTTGAAGGCGAACCTGAGCGAGGCCATCGAACTGGCGCCTCTTCAGCGGGCACTTGTCCCTACAGGGCTTTACATCGCTCTTCCGGAGGGATATGAGGCCCAGGTCCGTCCCCGCAGCGGGCTTGCCGCAAAGCACGGCGTAAGCGTCTTGAACACCCCCGGTACCATCGATGCCGATTACAGGGGAGAGATAAAGGTTATCCTGGTGAACCTTTCGGCCGATAATTTCACCATTTCTCCGGGCGAGAGAATAGCCCAGATGGTGATTGCCCGTCACGAGCAGGTTCAATGGGAGGAGTGTGAGCTCCTGGATGAGACACAGCGGGGCGAGGGAGGCTTCGGCAGTACAGGAAAATAATGGAAATCAAGGATTTATACTCAGTTTTCAAGGCATCGGCCGGCGTTAATACCGACACCCGTACCATTGCCCCGGGGCAGCTTTTCTTCGCCCTTAAAGGAGAGAATTTCAACGGAGACGATTTTGCCTTGAAGGCGCTTGAAGCAGGGGCGTCCTACGCCGTTGTAAGCGAGAACTGCGCCGCAGGGGACCCCCGCCTCATCAGGGTGCCGGACACCCTTTCCTGCCTTCAGGAGCTTGCTGCATTTCACCGCAGGGAACTGGACATTCCGGTAATCGGCCTTACCGGGACAAATGGAAAAACCACCACCAAGGAATTGATACGCAGCGTCCTTGCCGCGAAATACAGGGTTAAGGCCACCAAGGGGAACCTGAACAACGACATTGGCGTCCCCATCACCGTTCTTGGCATTGACGCAAACGACCAGATTGCCATCGTGGAAATGGGGGCCAGCCATCCGGAGGATTTGCGTCCGCTGCTCAAGGTCTCGCAGCCAAGCCACGGACTCATAACGAACGTAGGGAAGGCGCACCTTCTTGGATTCGGCAGCTTTGAGGGCGTCAAACACGCCAAGGGGCTCTTGTACGACTATCTGAATGAAACGGGCGGAGTGGCTTTCGCCAATGCCGATGACGAGGTCCTTCAGGAGATGCTCTGGGACCGCGGAATGTGCTATATCCCATACGGACTTGAAGGGGTAGAGATTCTTCCTTCCAATGCTGATGATCCTTTCCTCAGGATGAAGTTCCAGGATGCTCTTCTTAAGACGAATCTTGTCGGTGCATACAATGCGATGAACATCCTTGCGGCCCTTAAGATTGGCTGGTTCTTCGGTGTTCCTAGGGATGCTGCGCTGAATGCCGTAGCTTCATACGTTCCATCAAATAACCGCTCGCAACTTCTTAAGACAGAGAATAATACTCTTATTGTTGATGCCTATAACGCCAACCCCTCATCCATGAAAGTCGCGCTGGATAACCTCTCGCTTTGCGAGGGGAGGACGGTGGCTCTCCTGGGGGATATGAGGGAACTTGGAGAAAGTGCCTCCGAAGAGCATTCGAAGATAGTTGCAAGGCTGGAAGGAACGCAGGCTTTCCTTGTTGGAGACGAGTTCCGTAAGGCTGCAGACGGCAAGCCCGGCATCAAGACTTTCGCCAGTTCCGAGGAACTTGCCGCTTATCTTAAAGAGAATCCGCTGAAGGGCTGCACCATCCTTGTGAAAGGCTCCCGCGGAATACAGATGGAAAAGGTCATAGCTTCGCTTTAACGATTACCAGCCGGCCCAGCATGGCGCAAAAAAAGCCTATTGCCATGCCGAAAAGGCTTCCCACCAGCACATCCCCGAAGTAATGGGCCGCCATCATTACGCGGCTCAGTGATACTACGGTCGCCCAGATGAAAATTCCGACGGTGTAGGGTTTCCAATTGTGCCTTTTGTCGTTCAGGCTGAAGCCCAGGGACGAAGCCAGGGCGAATCCGAAGGTATTGCTGGCGTGGCTGGAGAAAAAGCCGAAATGCCGCCCATCGGCTCCGTAGGGCCATTTCAGGCCGTTTGCCAGCATATTGCTGTCGTAGAATGGACGAAGCCTTTCGGCTCCGTGCTTAACCAGTACCGACAGTTTGTCTGTGAGGATGATACATAGCACCAGCGAAAGTACCACAACAAGTCCTTTTTTCCATCCCAGCTTCCAAAAAGCCACAATCGCTATCATTCCGTATGCGGGGAACCAGATGCGCGTATCGGAAAGGAAAGGCCAGACGACGCTGGTCGCCGGAGAGTTCAGGCTGTTTATCCATAGCGTAATCTGCTGGTCAAGCTGTATGAGGAATTCCAGGAAACTCATTTAGAAAGGGCTTTCCAAAGTTCGTCCTTTAGGGCGTCCAGCCCAATCTGGGCTACGGAAGAAATAAAGAGGTGGGGAATGCCGGTGGGCAGTTTTTTCTCTATCTTCGCCTTTTGCTTTTCGTCAATCAGGTCGCATTTAGTAATGGCCAGGACCCTGTCCTTCACAAGCAGTTCAGGATTATACAGCTCAAGTTCTTTCAGCAGTACTTTATAGGCTTTTCCGGCATCGGCTTCCTCGGCCGATACCATGAACAGGAGAACGCTGTTGCGCTCGATATGGCGAAGGAATCGCGTCCCTATGCCCCTGCCTTCGTGTGCTCCCTCGATGATGCCGGGGATATCGGCCATGACGAAAGAACGGTTGTCGTGGTAACGGACGATGCCAAGATTGGGCTCCAGCGTCGTGAAAGCGTAATTCGCGATTTTGGGTTTGGCCGATGTGACAGCTGCCAGGAGGGTGCTCTTTCCGGCGTTTGGGAAGCCCACCAGGCCCACGTCGGCAAGGACTTTCAGCTCCAGGATGAACCATCCTTCCTGCCCCTCCTCTCCGGGTTGGGCGAAGCGGGGAGTCTGGTTGGTGGCGCTTTTGAAATTATTGTTTCCCAGGCCGCCCCGGCCGCCTTTGCAAAGGATGTATTCCTGTCCGGGATCCACCAGCTCGGTTATCACTTCTTCGCTCTCGGCGTCCTTTACGACCACGCCCTGAGGGACCTCCAGGACTATATCGGCCCCGTTCTTGCCCTTTTTCAAGGCTTCGCCACCGGGGTTTCCGGCTTCGGCCTTCACCACTTTGCGATAGCGCAGGTGGATGAGCGTCCACAACTGGGGATTCACCCTGAGGATGATATGGCCTCCGCGTCCCCCGTCGCCGCCGTCGGGCCCTCCTTTCGGGACATACTTTGCCCTGTGCAGGTGGGCACTGCCGGCTCCTCCGTGTCCGCTGGCACAGAAAATCCTTACATAGTCTATGAAATTGGACTCTGCCATAAATATACTTTTTGCAAAGTTAGCGAATCTTTTGGAAATGACGATGAAAATGAGTAACTTTGGGGATATGAAGAAAAGCAGTAAAATATTCGGCGTCATCTTGGCCTGCATAGTGCTGGGAGGATGCGTAGCCCTGGCAATTATATCGGCCGATACTGCCACTTCCACCAATTCCTACTGCATGAGCTGCCACTACCACAGCGAAGCCGATGCCCTTTGGATGCAAGGTTCCCACTACATTAACGAAAGCGGCGTGGTTACCGATTGCGCCGCCTGCCACCTTCCCCCGAAAGAGGCCGGAGTGCTGCCGTATTATATGGCCAAGGCAAAGATGGGCAGTAAGGATATCTGGGCAAAACTCACCAAGGACAAGGACCAGATTGACTGGGCGGCGAAAAGGGAACCCCAATATGCTTCAAAGCTGGTTTCCAACGCTTCCTGCCTTAAATGCCATGCCAACCTTTATCCGGAAGGCATTTCGGACGACGGCGTCGCTGCCCACCTTTATTTCGATGAAAATGCCGAAAAAATGTCGTTGAGCTGCGTGAGCTGCCACCTTAACGCCGGACATTACATCGAGGGCTATTCCCACGGCAAGGTCAAAGGCACAGTCGATACCGGCAGTTCCATCAAGTATGAGAGCGCGGCCGAAGTCACTGCCTTCGAGAATTTCACGGAAACCGTTCCCGGCACCGGCGCTGCAATCAATATGATAGCCATCCCCGGGGGGGAATTCCTGCTTGGAAGCCCTGAAAAGGAGCCTTTCCGCGCAAAGGACGAAGGTCCGCAGAAGCGTGTAAGGATATCGCCTTTCTTTATGGCAGAAACCGAGATTACCTGGCAGCAGTTCTGGAATTTCTACAATGAAACCATGTCGGAAGGCCGCACCCCTCCTTCAAAGATATACGAGCTTAACAGTCGCGAGGACATAGACGCCGTGAGCGGTCCCACGCCTCCTTTCGGCTTCCCGGACCAGGGCTGGGGAATGGGGGAGCGTCCCGCCATAACGATGACGCATTACGCGGCCGAGACTTTCTGCCAGTGGCTTAGCCTTAAAACCGGACGCAAATATCGTCTGCCCACGGAGGCTGAGTGGGAGTATGCGGCCCGCGGAGGCACTTCGGGAGCCTATTTCTTCGAAGGGAATCCCAAGAAATTCGAAAGGTCCTTCTTTAAGCCGGATACCACGAACATAGCCAGTTACGTGGTTTATAGCCTCACTTCGCCGGGACGTACCCAGGAGCCTTCATTCGTGAAGGCGAATCCTTTCGGCCTGAAAAATATGCTTGGCAACGTAATGGAATATTGCCAGGATTATTATTCTCCGGACGCCTACAGCCTCATTTCAGACGGGGTTTTGGATCCGAAGGGCCCTGAAACCGGAGATGAATATGTCGTCCGCGGCGGTTCCTATGCCGATGGCGCCTCACGCGTGCGTTGCGCCGCCCGCGACCATACCTTGCACGATGCGTGGCTTCGCACAGACCCCCAGAATCCCAAGAGCATCTGGTGGTATTCTGACATCAAGGGTATTGGCTTCAGGGTTGTGTGCGAACTGCCGGAAGAGTTGAAGAATATTTAACCAAAACACTATATTGATATGTCTAAATCTATCAGCAGAAGAAAATTCCTCCTTACCTCGGGTGCCGCGGTAGGTGCTGCCGGACTTCTTGGCGGCAGCGGTATTGTTTCGTCTTGCAGCGCTTCGGGCGATGCAAAGTCTGGGAAACTGGTTCCCCTTCGCGAAAAGGGCAGCTATTATGTTCCGGAGCTTCCTGACAAGGCTGTTGACGGCAAACCCCTCAAGGCAGGTCTCATTGGCTGCGGCGGCCGCGGAAACGGTGCTGTGGACAACCTCCTCGAAGCCGCCGGCGGAATTACCATTACCGCCATCGGTGACGTCTTTGAAGACCGTGTGAAGGCTACACGCGAGAGAATTGCAAAGAATCATGGCCAGGAAGTTCCTCAGGAGAACTGTTTCACCGGCTTCGATGCCTACAAGAAAGTCATCGATTCCGGAGTGGATATGGTTATTCTGACAACTCCTCCCGCATTCCGTCCGATTCATTTCCAATATGCCACCCAGAAGGGTGTACACTCTTTCCTCGAGAAACCGGTTTGCGTGGATGCCAAGGGCTATCGTACCGTAATGGCAACTGCAAAGCAGGCCGCTGCAAAGGGGCTTTGCGTGATTACCGGCACCCAGCGCCATCACGAGCGCTCATACGTGGCTGCTTTCCAGAAGATTCAGGAAGGCATCATTGGCGAAATCACCGGCGGCAACGTATATTGGAACGGCGGTATGCTCTGGTATCGCGAGCGTCAGAAAGACTGGAGCGATATGGAGTGGATGATCAGGGACTGGGTGAACTGGGAGTGGCTCTCAGGAGACCATATTGTGGAACAGCACGTCCATAACATCGATGTTTTCATGTGGATGAGCGGCAAGCGTCCCATCAGGGCAACCGGCTTCGGAAGCCGCCAGCGCCGTATCACCGGAGACCAGTTCGACAACTTCAGCGTGGACTTCGAGTTCGAAAACGGTGTCCATCTTCACAGTATGTGCCGCCAGATAGACGGATGCTCCAACAATGTAAGCGAGTTCATCCAGGGCACGAAGGGCTGCTGGTATTCCTCCGGCGAAATCAAGGACCTCCAGGGCAACGTTATTTGGAAATATGACGATGACCAGCCTAACTTCTCCCAGCACAATCCCTATGTTCTTGAACATGTGGACTGGGTGAACCATATCCGTAGGGGAGAAAGCCACGTAGAGGCCGAAGAAACCGCCCTTTCCACCCTTGCCGGCATCATGGGCCGCGAATCGGCCTACACCGGAGCCACCATAGAGTGGGATCAGATGAGTGCTGCCGATCAGGACCTTGTTCCCGAAGATCCCCAGCTTGGAAAGATGGATATGTCAAAATATACCGTTCCGGTTCCCGGCAGCGGCAAATAGCATTAAGGTATGGACAGGAAATCGTTTTTAAAGACTTCCCTTGCCGGAGCGGCCGCATTTGCAGCCGCTTCCACCGGCCTCTTGAGCTGCGCTTCCGACAAGAAGAAAACTTGCTCCGTTCCCCTTAACCTATCCTTCCAGGAAGGCATCGCTCCCGGCGAGAACCTTTCCCAGAAGTTGGATTTCATGGAGGAACTTGGTATTGTGGGATTCGAGCCCGGTGGCGGTAATCTTGCCAGTCGTGTAGATGAAATTCGTCAGGCTCTCAGTGGAAGAAACATAAAAGTTTCGGCCATTTGCGCCGGTTTCAAAGGCTTCATCCTTTCGGAAGATCCGGCCACCAAGGCCCTTTTCGACACCACAATGCGCGAAATTGTGCGTGCGGCCGGAGAACTGGGTTCCACCGGTGTTATAATGGTTCCGGCTTTCAATTGGCAGAACCCCTGCATGCCGCATAATATCCATACCAGGGATTATCTCTGCAACGAACTTCATCAGCTTGGCGAGTTTGCCCTAAGCTGCGGCACGGCCGTTATCCTGGAGCCTCTTAACCGTAACGAGGCTTTCTATATGAGGCTGGTTTCGGATGCCGCTGCAATTTGCCGGGATTCAAACAGCAAGGGTGTACGCTGCATGGGTGACTTCTGGCACATGCAGGAGGAAACTTCCGATTATGCTGCGTTTATGTCGGCCGGAAAGGAATACCTTCGTCACGTGCACATTGCAAGCCGTGGCAGGCGTATAATGCCTGGCGAAGATGGCGAAAAGGATTGCTACATCGACGGATTCCGCGCCCTGAAAGAGCTGGAATACGAACACTTTATAAGCTTTGAGTGCGGATGCGAAGGGGACAGGGCCCAAGCGGTCAAGACAGCCGTGGATCTTCTTCGCTCTCAGTGGGAACAGGCTTAAGGCATTCCAGAAGGGTTTTCACACCCAGCCAGCTAATGTGATTGTATTGCTCCTTTGCAATTTCCTTGTAGGGGAGCATATTTGTATGGAAGCGGTGCAGCTCGTCAATTTCGCCGTCGCGGTATCCGCCAATCAGCATTGCATACAGCCAGTGAAGGTGCTCCATAGCAGCCAGATATTCCAGATGCTTGTAATTCTGGTCTTTCTTGGGATAATGGACACCCTCATATACCAGCGGAATATCCTTTGATGCCTCGATAATCTTTGCTGAAGCGAAGTGCTTGAGCGTTTTCAAGTACAGCGCCCTTCCAATCTCCAGGGCCTGGCGGCGGAACAGCTCCCTGCGGCGTGCAAGGGGATTGCCTCCTTTTGAATTCAGGCGGGCTGCCCTGGCATCCCAGCTTTCCTCGTGCAGGGCCTCCTCAAATGCCTTGTTCGTTTTGATTGCAGCCTGTTTCAAGCTCTTTCCGGAAATGACATCCGGCATCCAGATATTTTCCGGCTGGCCGAAGTACTTCAGGACATCGACTCCTTCCGGACAGAATGCCCTGTTGAAATAATCGATCATTCCTTTCAGGTGAACCGATGCCTCCCAAACCCTCATAAGGATTACGAAACGGCTAAGGTCTATGCCTTTTGCGGCCGCCATTTCAAGCATCTTTACGCCAAGTTCAACGTTTTTCTTTCCAGTGTCGATGGTAATGACGATATAGCGCAGGCCGCTATCCAAGGCAGCATCGAATTCGGCCCAGAACGAAGTGTCCCCGGCCGAAGCCTTGGTCCACTTAATCAAGCTGTTGCCCTTCAGGCCGGGGGCTCCCGAAAGGAACTGGCCCATGTGGCTGTCAAGCTCAGGATCCATTACCTGGATGCATCCTTGTGCCTCGTTCAGGTCCTTTCCGATGAATGTGCCGAATTCCAGCAGGAAACGAAGGGCTTCCTGCCCGGAGTCGCCAAAGCCTATAATCATGGCATTAAGGCCCTCATTCACATATCCCAGGGGATCTCCGTCCTTGTCACGGGCGAGATCCACATAATTTACCGGCAGAAGGTCTTCCCTGTGCATCTTGACATGCATGAAGGAAAGGAAATGCGGATTCAGGACTCTTATCCTTTGGCCGATTGCAGCGAAAAGATTATTGAACCCGGCGGCCTCGTGCGTGTAGAAGAAGGCCTTTGCCTTCACCGAAGAATCGGCATTCAAGGTTTTAAGGAGGAGGAAATTATCGTGGTCGTCCGGATTCAAAAGATACAGGCTGGTACGGGGGTTCTCCAACCATTTCTTCAGTTTCTCCAGGCCGATGGCTTCGCAAAGCCCATCCTTGTCGCTGGAGTCAGGCATGTGGCCTTTCAGGAGGATGAATTTGTCGTTTTCCAGCTCTTCTTCCAGGCTGAGTTCCGTCTTCTGTCCGAAAATGGACGAGAACACTTCGCCGATGGACAGTTCGGCCTTGCTGCTTTCCTTGTCGGGGAATTCCACCAGTATGAGCTTGCCTTTTTTCTCCCTGGACTTGCTCCACTGTTCAAGTATTTGTTTCGCGAGCAGTTTAGAAGGCTTGTTCACGCCAAGGAAGATATGGTTCTTAAGGTTCTTACTTGCCTGTGAAGAGTTGATTGACAGCCAGATGCGGTCCCTTAGCCTTCGTGGCATGATGAGTATCACCAGGCTGAAGGTGAATGCCACCACAAACAGGAATATAGTAATGTAGCTTAGCAGCAGGAACGGTTCCGAGAAGATTACGGCTGCGATTATATCGTCGAAAACGACCGAATGGCCGATGAACATCTCCAGTGCCGCCACCATTGACATCACTGCCAGCTGAATCCAGTTTCCTTCCGTGTAGGTGTGGGTGGAACGGGCCAGCAGGATAACGTGGATAGCGGTTCCGGCTATGAAAAGCAGGAGGAAAATTACTCCTATGGCCAGCCTTTTGCGCCTTTTGTTCAGTTGGACAATGAGCTGTACGAAGCCGAAGAGTGCTGGTAAAAGCAACAACGCCCACAATATCATTGCTGGGGTGGAAACAGGGAAATCTGGTAATGATGTATGCATGGATGCAAAATTAAGAAAAAAACTCAAAAAAATCGGCAAAAAGTGTTATCTTTGAAAGATGATAAACCAAGTATTGGCTTGTGATTTTTCCGGAGTGTACCGGCAGGAAGGATTTCTGGCCTGGCTGGGGCAGGATTGCGCTTTGACTTTACTTGATTTCAGTTCTTTGGAAGGCACATCCTGTTATTGCAGCAGGGAGGCCGAAGAGAGGATAGTGGCGAAGCTGGAGGGGAGACTGCCGCGGGAAAGGTGGATTGACAGCGGGGACTACCATTATATGTCCCATTTGCTTGCGCTGAAGGAGACAGAGCCTTTCCATCTTCTGCTGCTTGACAACCATACGGACGACCAGCCCGCCGCCTTTGGAGGCATCCTTAGCTGCGGAAGCTGGGTTAAGGCAATGAAAGATGGGAACCCTATGCTGAAGGATGTGCTCACGATTGGCCCGGAAGGCTGTGAAAGGGAGATTCCGGAGACTTGGCTGGAGAAAATGAGGGGAGAAAACATTTATGTTTCTCTGGATAAGGACATTATGGACAGGGCCTGGGCCCGCACGGATTGGACGCAGGGGAGTTATAGCCTGGAAAATGTGCTGGGGATGCTTGGGAGGCTGTTTTCTGCAGGATGCAGGATTATTGCGGTGGACATTTGCGGGGAACTTCCTCAGGCGAAGGGCGCCACGGAAGAAGAGCTTGAAATTAACAGGGATACTAATATTGAATTACATAATTTTATTTCTAAATACCTGAACTGATATGAAAACTTGCCTGTACGATGAGCACGTTGCGCTTGGAGCTAAGATAAGCCCCTTCGCCGGTTTTGATATGCCCATCCAGTATTCTTCCATCGTGGAAGAACATAATGCAGTGAGAAACAACGTGGGGATGTTCGATGTTTCCCATATGGGAGAAGTCTTCGTGGAAGGCCCCCAGGCCGAAGAATTCGTGAATTACATTTTCACGAACGAGATCCGCGGTTTCGAAGCCGGAAAAGTCCTTTACGGAATGATGTGCTACCCCGCCGGCGGCACTGTGGACGACCTCCTGGTGTATCGTGAATTCCAGAAAGACCATTTCCTCCTTGTCATCAATGCAGCCAACATCGACAAGGATTTCGATTGGATACTCCTACACTCCAGGGCCTTCGACTGCAAGGTGTTCAATGCATCGGATAAATGGGGCCAGATTGCCCTCCAGGGCCCTTCGGCCGAAGACAAGCTCATAGAGGTACTTGGATATGGTGAAGAGGCAAAGTCTCTTGGCTTTTATACTTTCTGCGATGTTCTCTATAACGGCAACAGGCTCATCCTAAGCCGTACCGGATACACCGGAGAGGATGGTTTCGAGCTTTACGGAACACCGGAAGACATCGTGGAGATTTGGAAGAAGTTCATTGCGGCAGGAGTTACTCCTTGCGGGCTTGGATGCCGTGACACCCTCCGTTTCGAAGCCGGCCTTCCGCTTTATGGCGACGAACTCAGTCCGGAGATTTCCCCGGTTATGGCTGGTCTCGGGATGTTCTGCAAATATGAAAAGGACTTCATCGGCAAGGAAGCCCTGCTGGAGCAGAAGGCGGGCAATATCGGGCGCAAGCTCGTGGGTATTGAAATCGAAGACAAGGCTATCCCGCGCGCCGGATATCCGGTTGAAACGGCAGATGGTAAGGAGGTGGGCATTGTTACCACCGGCTATCATTCCATAAGCCTGGACAAGAGCATTTGCTTTGCCCTTGTGGACAAGGAATACAGCGCCCTTGACACTCCGCTTTCGATACGTATCCGCAAGAAAGTGTTCCCCGGCAAGGTTGTAAAGAAACGTTTTTATCAGACAAACTATAAAAAATAATACCGCTATGTCAAAGATTTTGGAAGGGGTGAAGTATTCCCCCACACACGAATGGGTTAAGATTGAAGGCAATGTTGCCATCATCGGCGTATCAGATTTCGCACAGGAGGAGATGGGTGACATCACCTATGTGGACCTTCCCGAGGAAGGGGACAAGCTTGTCGCAGGAGAGGAATTCGGCGCACTGGAGAGCGTAAAGGCTTCTTCAGACCTCATTGCTCCCGTGTCCGGCACCGTGATAGAAGTCAACACCGCCCTCGAGGACGAGCCCGAGAAGGTGAACGAGGATGCCTTCGCCGCCTGGATCATCAAGGTGGAACTTTCCGACACCTCGGATCTGGACGATCTGCTTGACGCTGCCGCATACAAAGCCCTTATTGAGAAATAAGATGGCCCGCAGCCCCTACATTCCGCATACCGACGCGGATATCAGCGCCATGCTGGAAAAAATAGGCGTCAAAGACCTTGACGCCTTGTACAGCGACGTGCCTCAGGAATTCCTAAGGAAGGAGCCCTGCGATTTGCCGGATGCCCTTTCGGAGCAGGAGATCAGGGAGTATTTCGCCTGCCTGGCAGCCCAGAACGCCAATTTGAAGGTGTTCGTTGGCCAGGGCGCATACGACCATTACACTCCTTCGGTGATACCTTACCTCACTTCCCGTTCGGAATTCATCACGGCCTACACGCCCTACCAGTGCGAAATTTCGCAGGGTACTCTTCGCTATATCTTTGAGTATCAGAGCATGATTTGCCGCCTCACCGGCCTGGACATTTCCAATGCATCCCTTTACGACGGAGCTACTGCTGCGGCCGAGGCTATGATGATGCTCATTGCCTGCACCCGGAAAAAGACCACGGTGCTGCTCTCGGAAGCCCTTCTTCCCCAGGTTCGCGAGGTTGTGAAGACCTACGCTAAATTCCACGGAGTAAAGATTGGCTTTATCCCGGCCGATGGTGGCGAAACCTCCCTCGATGCCCTGAAAGAGGCCCTTCACTCCGGTGAAGTGGCAGGAGCGATTGTCCCTTCGGTAAACCGCTTCGGCATTGTGGAAAACCACGAAGGCTTCGCCCAGGCCCTTCACGATGCCGGCGCCCTTCTTGTGGAATACTGCGATCCATCGGCCCTGGCCGTCGTGAAGAGTCCTGCCGAATGGGATGCCGACATTGCAGTTGGTGACGGCCAGCCTCTGGGACTTCCCCTCAGTTATGGCGGTCCATACGTTGGCTTTATGGCTGTAAAGAAGGACCATATGCGCAAGATGCCCGGACGAATCGTAGGCCAGACCACTGACAAGGAAGGCAGGCGCGTGTTCGTCCTTACCCTGCAGGCCCGCGAACAGCATATCCGCAGGGAGAAAGCCACCTCCAACATATGCTCGAATGAGTCCCTGATGGCACTCTGGGCTACAATTTACCTTTCCCTCATGGGGCCCGAAGGCCTTGTGAAGCTGAATGAAATCTGCTCCGACGGAGCGCATTACCTGAAGGAGGAACTGCTCAAAACAGGTCTTTTCGAAGATCTTTTCCCCGCAAAGCCTTTCCTGAAGGAGTTCGTTCTCAAGACCTCTGTCGAAGGGCTCCAGGCCAAGCTTGAAAAAGCCGGCTTTTTCGCCGCCCTTCCCACCGAGGAGGGATATGTCAGTTTCTGCGTCACCGAAAAGCGCAGCAAAGAGGAAACCGACCTTTTGGTCAAAGCTGTAAAGGAGGCATAAGATGAAGTACTACGACAAACTTGTTTTTGAGCTCAGTCAGCCCGGCCGTACGGCTTTTTCCCTTCCTGAGAACCGTTTCCCCTCTGCCGGGAAACTTCCATCGGCCCTTTGCAGGGGAGAGGCGCCTTCGCTTCCCCAGGTTTCAGAGCCCGACGTGGTGCGCCACTATACGAATCTGTCCCAGATGAACTTCGGCGTGGATTCCGGATTCTATCCCCTCGGCTCTTGCACAATGAAGTACAACCCCAAGATTAACGAGGAGGTTGCTTCCCTTCCCGGTTTTGCCGGGCTTCATCCGCTTATGGGTGAGAAGAGTGCCACAGGTGCCGTCAAGGTCTATGAGGAACTGGAAAAGGAACTTGCCGAAATCACCGGCATGGACCGTTTTACCTTTGCTCCCTGTGCCGGCGCCCACGGTGAACTCACCGGGCTTATGATAATGAGGCAATATCACCTTAGCCGCGGAGACAGCGGCAGGACCAAGGTGATAGTCCCGGACAGCGCCCACGGCACCAATCCAGCATCGGCTGCAGTGTGCGGCCTGGAAGTGGTTCAGGTGAAGTCTTTGGAAAACGGCCGTATTGACGTGGAAGCCCTCAAACCGCTCCTGGACAGCAGTGTGGCGGGTATCATGATGACAAATCCCAATACCCTGGGCCTCTTTGAAACGCAGATTAAAACCATTGCCGAACTGGTTCATGGAGTGGGCGGCCTGCTTTACTATGACGGAGCAAACATGAACCCCCTCATGGGGGTCGTTCGCCCCGGCGACATGGGCTTCGACATTATGCACCTTAACCTTCACAAGACTTTCTCCACCCCTCACGGAGGAGGCGGTCCCGGCAGCGGTCCTGTTGGCGTAAAGGCCTACCTGGCCCCTTGCCTGAAGGAAATCAAGGTGTCCGGCTTCCAAGGCAACTTCGCGGTTATGCTCAGGGCCCTGGCCTACCTGCTTTCTCTTGGAAAACAGCACATCAGGGAGGTTGGACAGTATTCCACCCTGAATGCCAACTACATCAAGGAATGCCTTAAGGATGTCTATCTTTTGCCCATCGAGGGCGTGTGCAAGCACGAATTCGTGTTCGACGGCCTCATTAACGACGGCGCGAAGGAAGGCGTTCCAGGGGCAAGCACCCTGGATGTGGCGAAGCGCCTGCTGGACTACGGTTTCCACGCCCCCACCATCTATTTCCCCCTCCTTTTCCACCAGGCCCTGATGATAGAACCTACGGAAACGGAAAGCAAGGAAACCATGGACGCCTTCATCTCGGTGATGCGAAAGATTGCGGCCGAGGCTGCCGAAGACCCCGCTCTTCTGCACGACGCACCGCACAATACCCCCATCACCCGCCCGGACGAGACGACGGCGGCCAGAAATCCTGTCCTGATTCATCCGCAGTAATGAAAGAGAGAAGTCTGCATACTCTTCTGGACGGATTCCAAAAAAGGGAATTGCAGGACCTGGGACATATCCTGGGCAGCGATTCCAGTCCCCGCCTCAGAAAGGACCAGCTTGTCAGCGAGCTGGAGGGATATCTGTATTCCCAGCCTGGGAAATGGATGTCCCACCTTATGGAAAGGGACGTAAGACTGCTGCGTGACCTGGTTCACGCCGGTCCTGGAAAGGTCCATTATCTGGATTATGCCGACTATCCCTCCCTACTTGAAGCGAGCGGCCTGGTTGAATTTGACGATTCCGATGAAAACTGGCACAAAGTGTGGATCAGCCGCGAGCTTTACGACATTGTGGCCCCGGAGGTAGACAAAGTAATGTCTTCCTGTGAAAAAAGCGGCCGTTACGAGCTGGAACGCATCGCTCTCGGTTACCTTAATCTCTATGGGGTTATACCCACGGAGAAGTTCATCGACCTTATGATGGACTGGTACGAGAGCGTGCACGGCTCGGATTTCGAGCCTCTTTCGGCCATGCTCCGCCAGAGTGCCCTGGTCAAGATGTACCGATACGAGGACAGCCTTGGGGACTATATCTGCTCTCCCTGCGTGGAAAACCCCGAAGAGATATTCGAATGGAGGGAACGCAGCGGAATGAAGCGTTTCCGCAATTTCTCTTACCAAGCCGTCATGGAAGCCGGAAAAGGCGCTCCGTATTTTACAGTGGGGATGAAAACCCCCGAGGGAATGCGCCTTGAAGCCATGTACAAGCGTATGGGCCTGGACGGATTCGACCTGATCAAGGCCGAGCACGATACCTGGATGGAAGCACAGTACACTTGCGATGTGAACGATGCCTTGTTCCAGCCCCTTCAGGATAGCCCTCGCGGCTCCTCGGTGGACGAGCAAAGCTGGAAAGCCTGCTGCCAGATAGTGGGGGACTATGCCAACAGCGTCCCCAAGTGGATGCTCTGCGGCTACAGCTCAAGCGAGAAAGATCTTTACAAAGTGGACTTCCATCCGGAATCGGATCAAGTGGACTTTTCCAAGGAAGACGTCTATAAATTCGGCATCGGCATTCCTCACGTCCCGCCCTACGCTCCTTGTCCCTGCGGCAGCGGCTTTGCCTACCGTAACTGTCACGGAAAATACCTCTCATAGGCCGTGGAAGAACTCAAAATACAGCCTGTGGCGCATTACAATGGGCCTTTCGGCTCCAAGTTCGGCGTGCCAAGACAAAGTTCGCTTGCCTCTGCTATCGAGGGCCGCATAGTTTTTACCCAGCCCTACCGGGTTCGTGAAGCCCTTCGCGGCCTGGAAGGATTCAGCCGCGTTTGGCTCATCTGGGGCTTCAGCGCCAACAGGGAATGCTCCCGCGAGTGGCAGCCCACGGTGCGTCCTCCAAGGCTAGGGGGGAACACGGCAATGGGTGTCTGGGCAACGCGTTCTCCTTTCCGTCCCAATCCTCTGGGGCTGTCATGCGTGGAACTTGTGGGGGTAGATGATTTGGAGCTTATAGTCCGTGGTGCCGATCTGATGGACGGCACTCCCATTTACGATATCAAGCCCTATATTTGCTATGCCGACAGTTTCCCCGATGCCCGCTGCGGTTTTGCCGAATGTGCCCCGGAGCGGCGCCTGAAGGTGATTTTCAGCCCGGAATTAAAACTGAGCGAATCCAGGCGGAAGCTTTTGGAACAGGTTCTTTCACTGGATCCCAGGCCGGCTTATCAAGACCGGCCCGGAAGGGAATATGCGATGGCTTTCGAGGGTGCCGATGTCAGGTTCCGCATCGACGGTGATACCCTCACTGTGCTCTCCTGCGATTAAAGCGTTTTCCTGAACTCGGAAGGTGTGAGTCCAGTCCTTTTCTTGAAGAAGCGGGAAAAGTAAGACTGGTCGTCAAGGCCAACGGCCTCGGCGATATCGGCAACAGGCATTTCTACATCGCGGAGCAGTTGTTTTGCGATGTTCACCCTGGCAATCTCTATCCAGTCTATGGCGGTGCGGTGGGTATGATTCTTGACGCTTTTGTTAAGGTAATTCGGCGTGACTTTAAGAATGGAAGCATAATACGCCACCGGATGGGGGGATTTTCCTTCTTCGAATACCAGCTTCAGGAACTTTTCCGGTATGGCGGCTATTTTGCCGCTGGAGCGAAGCTGGCACAGCACCAGGTCCATGGCGCTTTGAAGGAAGGCTGTGTCCCCATCTTCATAGGCCGAAAGGCTGCGCTTCAAAAGAGCGCCGAAAAAGACTGCGTCATCGAACCAGAAGCTTTGCAGTACACTGTTTTCCTGGCGAAGCACCTGATAGGATGCGTCTTTCAGGAATTCCAGGTCGAAATAGCCTTCAAAGCCACAGCCGCTGCTCAGATGTATGGCTGTAACTTTCATCCCGGGATGCAGCAGAAGAAACTGCCCCGGGCTTACGAGGATGTTCTTTCCTTCGGCATACAAAAGCATTTCACCTTCTGTCAAATACAGGAAGGTGTAATGCGGGATATTATATTTAAGGCGTTCTCCCTTATGCTCTGAAGCATTGTAAGCCCTGATGTAAAAATGATGCTTCATATTAAAAATCTACGTCTATTCCAACATTGACGGTGAAATTCTTGCCTTTTTCCGGACGCAAGTGGGTGACTCTCCACATAAAATCGATTCTTAGCACCCTTAAGATATTCGAAATGCCGAAACCGGCTTCCACGTACGGCAGTTCAAGACTTCCGCTGCCTACGGGGAGGAAGACGGGCGCATTTTCCCTGTTGTTCTTGCTTATGGTTCCCCAGGCGAATCGCACAATCGCTACTTCTCTGAGATCCAGTTCCTTCAGGTATGGAATCTTACCAAAGAAGAAGCCGTTGAAATTATGTTCGTAATAGCCCGAAAGCCAGCGGTCCGATATGAACTCATAATAGTCCATGCAGGAGAATGCCGTGCGGTCCATGAAGAGAGTCTGGTTGCCTTCGTGCAGTTTCAGGAGGGGATAGGGGATGCTACCATTGATTATTCCTCCTTCAAGGAAAAGCCGGCCGAATCCGATTGCCGTGGAAGGAACTCTCCAAGTGACGGTGGCGTCAGTGCGGAAATACTTCACGTCATCCTTTGTTATGCCAGGTATTCCTCCATAGAAATCCATGGTGAGCACCGGATACTTCGTGAATAGATATGTTTTCTTGAAGTAATTGCGGTTCACCCTTTCGTCCCAGGAAAAACGAAGGCCGGCGTGCAAAGTATTCACTGAGAAACTTTCCATTTCTTCCCCATTGGACCTGCGTATGAAGGGAACAATGGGGTTGCTCCAAATGCGTGAAGTCGTCCATTGCACCTGGGCGTTCAGCTGTGGTATGAATTCGTGTTCGTAAAGGACGTCGAAATTACGGACCAGGCTCTGGCGGTTCGCATGGCTACGGGCCACTAACGAACTGAACATGTTCTGCGCTGTGAAAACGCCCGTTCCTGCGCCCAGCTGCACGAAATCGTGTCTTGCCGACAGGGTGAGCTTTCGGGTGCGGTCCCGGCGGAACATAAGTTCGACCGTACCTTCCCATTTGGGTTTGCGGTCTTTGAATCCGTATGCCACATAACTGCCCAGACGCACAAATTTCGAGAAATCCTTAAGCGTGCGTGCACCAACCATCATCCTGAAGCCTTCAACGTCATTATAGACAAAGGAACGCGCACATCGGCCGAATTCCACCTTCCAGGGGGGCACCTCATAATACCCGGCAGCCAATGTCCGGATAATGCCGTAGCTCCATTTGTAGAGTGCACGGTCCTTGACCTCATCCACCATCTGGTAAACGCCTTTTTCCCTTTCCGTCAGGGGCATGGGACGCTGCTGGTCCCACCATTCCTCGCTCTGGGGAACCGAGGCTGACATAATAACCGCATCCTTGGTCTGGAGTTCCCGGGTATTATCAAGTGGTTCAAAAACCGGAGGGCCGTATTTTATCTGCCTGTGGCCAAGGAAGGACAGGATACGGGACGAATCGCTTACCGAAATGGAAAAGTCCAGGAACATCCTCTCGTTGTCGTAGAACCATTGCCCGTTTTCCAGACGCTTGTTTTCAATGTCCATATTGATGTGCCGTATCCAGTTCACATTCGATGAATTGGAAAGCCTGGCGTGGACCGAGCGTATGCCAAAGTCCTCGGCATCAATCTGCATTTCGCCGTCGATGGTGGGCGAAGTGACCAGCTTCTTGGGATGGAAGCGCAGCACGTAGGTTTTCCTGGAATCAACGTTCAGGCTGTCCACCAGGAAATAATTATAGAAAAAATGATTGGCCGATGCCGCGGGATTTGGAATTACTAAATTGAAAACCCCGATATTATCCTTGTAGAAATTGGTTTTAAGAAGGTAGGAGCCGGTGAACTGCCTGAAGAAATTGTCCTGTTCAAAGCCGGAAACGCGGCTGGACTGGGTAACTTCGCGAAGGAAATTCGGATTCTGGCTGTGATACAGGTCCGACACGTTTTCCGAAATAAGTGCTGGAATATACGCTTTTCCGGTTATGGCCGATGTATCTCTGTACTTTTCCACGAAGCCTATCCCGCGTTTTATTACACCCAGCCGGAACAAATCCTCGAAACTGGTCACATCTATCTCCATCTTGCTGTAAAGGCGGCTTTTCCAGTCCGGTGCGTTGTCCGGGTCATTCTTTTCACGGCTGCGGTCCAGTTTCCTAAGGATGGATTTGATGTAGCGGTCGTCCGGCTTCACATGGGCTGCGTTCAGCTGCTTGGGATCAGGATTCAGGCGGAAGTTAACTTCCGTGAAGGCGCTCTTGCTTACTGGTATGGAAAGCGTCTCGTAGCCAATAAGCTGGGCAGTGAGGACTAAGGCATCGGGATTGTTTGTTTCAAGGCTGTACCGGCCGTCAAGGTCGGTGGAAATGCCAACGGTGGTACCGTCGAAATACACTCCGACGAAGGGAAGCGGCTCTCCGGTTTCACCGTCAATGACCTTACCGCGCACACGGGTGCTTTGTCCGTAGGCAAGGAGCGATACGGACAGCAGAATAGCCATTATGAAACATTTCCTGAATGTCATGTGTACAGAAAGTTTACGAGTGCCATCCTCCATTTAGCGGGGAGAAGCCTGACTAGCAGCCCAACCAGGCCGTAATCGATGCGCGGAATGACCCGGATTCGCATTTTCTTTCTGCGCAATTGTTTTAGAATGGCCTTCCCAATCACCTCCGGCTTCATTCCTGAAAGTTCGTCCTTTTCTATTTTTTCCAGGTTCCGCTGCATCATTTCCTTGTAGGGCGAGGACTCGCTCTTGCTCCCTTCAGTGAAACGGCGTGCAGCGGTAAATCCAGTCGCCACATCTCCCGGAAGTACGCTGCAGCACTGTATTCCGCTGCCTTTGAGCTCCATTTGCAGGCCCTCTGTATAAAAGAGCAGGGCCGATTTTGCCGCCGCATACAGGCTCTGGAAGGGGAGGGGGAGTATTGCCATCACCGAGGTTACGGTGATAATGCGCCCGGCCCCTGCGGCACGGAAATAGGGCAGGCAGGCCTGGACAGTCTTCACGCTGCCGAAGAAATTGGTCTCGAACTGGTAACGGACTTCGGCATCGGAAGTGCCCTCCAAGGGACCGTAAATGCCGTTTCCGGCGCAGCAAACCACAGCATCAAGCCGTCCCTCCCTCTTGATTATATCCTCTACAAGGGCTGCCGTCCCGGCCTGGTCGTTAATGTCCAGCACAACAGCCTGAACACCGTCTTCGGCATAGTCAATGCTTCCGCGACGGCTTCCGGCATAAACTTTCATGCCCGCCTTTGCAAGCAGGTGGGCGGTGGCGGCTCCTATTCCGCTGCTGCCGCCAGTGAGCAGTACTACTTTTACTTCTGAATCCATAGCTGGGAACGTTTTACAAATTTGTCCGGCATTGGCATGTCATATACACTCGAGCGGAGGAAGGCTTTGAAATCGGCCTCGGAAACGCTGTCCTGCTTTTCCGGGGAAATGGTTTCTCCAATGCCGATGCGAGGGGAGGTGCCGTGCTTGTTGTCGACCTCTTTGAAAAGGCGGAGGAGTCTTATCCTGTAATCGATAAGGCCCAGGATGTAGTAAAACCAGGAATTGTGGTCAAAAAAGCGAATCGGGACAATGGGGACGCGGGCCTTCCGGATAAGCTTTAACGCGGCATCCTGCCACTCCCTTTCGTGGAGACTCCAGCCCCTGAAGGGCTTTAAATCGGCTACGGCTCCGGAGGGAAATAGGCAAAGCGGGGAGCCGTTCCGAAGCTGTGAGAGCGCGTTTTTGATGCCCAGGATGCTGGTCGATGTTGCCTCTTTCTTTCGTTTGAGCGTTGGGTTCACCGAGATGAAATTGGGGGCAAGGCCGTGAGTCCACATAAGGAGTTCGTTCACCATAACCTTGGTATCGGGCCTCACATGGCCTACTATATCCACCAGGGCGATTCCGTCCATGTGCCCGTAGAAGTGGTTGGAGATGATTATGAATGGCCCTTCAGGGAAGGCCAGGCGCTGGGGATTGCCAATCTGGAAATCTATCTCGAAGAAGTCAAGAAGGCCTTTTGCAAAATCTGGTCCTGGCTCAAGCCCGGCATCCTCGCAGTGCTGGTGAGCCTGGTTCGCCCTGTCCAGGCCAGTAATCCTGCAGGCGGCATCAAAGAGAAATTTTCCCCGTTTTCCTTTGAAAATGGGGAAAAAATCGGATGCCTGTTCTGCATTGATTATCATTCTAAGGATCTATCTTGGAAAAATACTTGGCGTCTTTGAAAAAAACGGTAAAGTAAATTATTAAAAGCAGGATGGAAATGATTAATGCAATAAAATCAAAAATACCCAGCAGATATTCCCTGTTGAAGATATTCACAGGGTATTTCCACTCGCTGAGGAAGGGAATGAAAATGAAGAGTATGTTGACGATTATCAGTGCAAGACGGAATTCGGTGGGGCCAAGGCCGCCGAAAGTAAGAGGCATTTCTCCCTTCAGGTGGCAGCAGATGAATACATAGATACTTAACATGAAATAGCCCACAAGTGCAAGCATTGCAATATCGATGTTCACAAGGGGACTCAAGCCGACTCCTATGAACATGAGCACTTCGTTCACTACATCTACGCTGTGGTCTATGTAAAAGCCGTAAACCTTGCGTTGGGTGCCCCTGACCCGCGCTAAAGTTCCATCCAGAGAATCTCCGAACCAGTTCAGGAACAAGCCGAAGCAGGCAAGCCACAGCCATTGAATGTTAAGGTTTGAAAGGCCGTAGCCGATGGCCATGACAACTGCGCCAAGAAAACCCACTAAAGTGAGCATGTCCGATGTGACCCAGCGGGGAAGACGAGGTGCAATCCAGAGCAGCGTCTTTTTTTCGGCCGAATATATGATGGATGTCTGGATTCTTTTGGCCTGATGCTCTTTCTCTCCCATTATTTCTTGAATATTTTAGATTTTTGGAAGCGGCGCAGGATTATCCTAAGCTTTTGCCAGCCCATATTCAAGAATGATTCGGAATGGCGTTCGTGCTTTTCCGGATAAAGGTCGTCGAAGGTTATGAGGATGCCGGAGTCGTAAACGTCTCCGAATTCGTCGTTTATCCCGGTCCCGAAATATACCATGTTAGGGGACAGGTTCATATAGGTGTTTACCAGCGGGGGAATGCTCACGCTCATTTTCTGGATTTCTCCCTTCAGGACCCTGTATCCATCCTTGAATTTTTTTCCGCGGAAAAGCGGGGTGAAACGTCTGGAATCCTCTACCTTCACCGGCTTCCGTATATGTATCATGGTGGAATTCCTGCCGAAGTATTTTTTCAGGAAATATTGTATCATTTCCCTGCCTTCCTGCGGGTATTCCTTGTAAATTGTAGCTTTCCCGAAAAGATACTTGACCCGTTTGTTCAGCAGGACGCAGATTGCGGCGATGCCGTCGAAAAGGTTGTCCAGGGCATATAGGCTCTTCGCTCCGGCCTTCGAGCTTTGGTACTCCACGGAGACGAATGATCGGCCCAATTCCATTGTGTAGGGGAGGTATTCCCTGATGAAGCGCCTGGTAAAACGGAACATGTGGGAAGAAGTGAGGATGGGCTGGCCGGATTTGTCGTAAACTGCCTCGTCGCAAAGGCAGAAACGGTATCCGCCGATTATTTCCTGGGCGTCGGGATCCCAAAGCACCAATTGCCTGTAGCCGAAGGCGGGATCCGTGTCGAATTTGTCAATATCAACGGCCAGACCAGTGCCTCCTCCGTCGTTCCGGAAAGCGATTTCCCTTAATCGGCCTATTTCCCTTATGGTATTAACGGATTCTGGGCCTACAACATACAACTCGTTACCTGCGCGGTTAGTAGTGCGCAGAAGATTTTTTTCATTAAGCTCTGCTTTCAGCAGGGCCCTGTCTATCGGAGGAATAATCGTTTCCATTTGAGCCGTACTTTTAGGACATCTAATATAGATGAATTTTGCGACATTTACAAAATTTTGTAAATTTGTGCCTGCTATGCCACTCAGAAGAAGTTGGAAAGAAATCCTGCAAAAGCTCCTGATGTTTTCCCTGACATCGGTTGCAGGTACAATAGTAGACCTTGGGTTGCACTGGGTCCTATGTAATTATTCGTTCAGGGGAAATTACTGGGGCAGTTACTGGATTGCTCCCACGATTTCATTTGAGGTCGCAACCATAACCAATTTCTTCATAGCCTACTTCCTGGTTTGGAAGGAACGTGTCAGCGAAAGGTCGCTTCGTTCGGTCGTCCGTCACTTTTTGGCCTATAATCTAACCGGGGTGGGGGCTTATCTTCTTAAACTTGTGGCAATGCAAGGCATGCACTGGCTGTTCTATTCCCTGGATTGGATGCAGGACAGCACCATGGAACCGGTCCTGTGTAACTTCCTGGGCCTTTTCTTCTCCGGTGGCTTCAATTTCTTCATGAACGAATTCGTCATTTTCAACAAGCTGAAAAAGGACGCGTAGTGGGTAAAAAAAAAGAGTGTCGGCCTGTCTCAGGCGGACGCTCTTGCTAACCACATAATTAATAACACTAAAACTAATAACCAATAGACTGAAAGATTCAAGAGAACCTTGGTCTCCCAATCCATTTGCAAATTTATAGCATATTTATTTAATATGCAAATTTTTTCAAAAGATTTTTTACAAAATTTTTTATTAATTAAGCTAAATGCTTTATACTAAGCCATTTAATATAAATAAAAAAGAAATATTTTTTCTTGCAGATGGCGACTTGAACCTGGATATATGAGTTAAATTGCGTGCTTCATTTTCCAAACTTTCAAATTGTAAGCACCCAAATTGGGGACATGAGGCAGAATAGTTTTGCAGAATTCAAATTTCGTATTAACTTTGTGGTCCGATTGGTGCGATGGCCGAGTGGTTAGGCACAGGTCTGCAAAACCTGCTACAGCGGTTCGATTCCGCTTCGCACCTCCCA
>CACYCP010000067.1 GCA_902772985.1 uncultured Bacteroidia bacterium
AACAGGGCCGCGACCGCCGCATCCAGGCCATCCTGCCGCTCCGCGGTAAAATCCTGAATGTGGAAAAAGCCGCCCAGGACCGTGCTTTCGAGAGCCAGGAGGTGCGCAACATATACACCGCCCTTGGCGTTACCGTGGCACAGGAAGACGAATCCGGCGAAAAGCACATGGACCTTTCCAAACTGCGCTACCACAAGGTGATAATAATGACCGATGCCGATGTTGACGGCTCCCACATCGCCTGCCTCATCCTGACCTTCTTCTTCCGATACATGTTCGACCTCATCAAGAACGGATATGTTTATCTGGCAACTCCGCCGCTCTATCTGGTGAAAAAGGGCGCCCAGGAGCGCTACTGCTGGACCGATGCCCAGAGGGAAGCCGCTACGGCAGAACTTGGCCGCGGAAGCGAGAAAGGCGTCACGGTGCAGCGTTACAAAGGTTTGGGCGAAATGTCCCACGACCAGCTTTGGGAAACCACCATGGATCCGTCCCGCCGTGTGTTGCGCCAGATTACCATAGAGAATGCCGCCGATGCAGAGCGAACGTTCTCGATGCTTATGGGTGATGATGTCCCGCCACGCCGCGCCTTCATCGAAGAAAATGCGCACTATGCAAATATCGACGCCTAAGATTCCACGGAAGTTCATTCCGCTGGTGATAGTTTTCGCAGTCCTGGTGCTCCTGATGCCCAGGACCGCGAAATTCAATTATGACTACAAGAAGGGAAGCCCCTGGCCTTATGAAACCCTGATCTCCCAGTTCGATTTCCCCATCCTTAAGACGGAGGAGCAGATCCAGGAGGAAAGGGATAAGGCCGGCACCATCGTCATTCCATATTACCGTTATTCGGAGGAGATTGCTTCATCGGCATTGAAAAATGCGCAAAGCCTGGACCTTGGAAGCTATAAAAAGCTGAAACCTGGCATCATAACCCGCCTTACCGACATTTATTCCAAGGGTGTCATTTCCGACGGAAGGGTTAAACTGGATAAGGGAGCAGCCGAAATATCGGATAACCTCATCTATATCCAGCGCAACAAAAGGGTGAGCAAATATCCCCTTAGCGAGGTTTACAAGCTGTCCGATGCCAGGCTTCTCCTGCTGTCGTCCCTTGCCACCAGCAACCCTTCGGTAAACGTGGATTCGCTTTTCAGGAAAGTTGGCCTGTACGAATGCATAGTCCCGAACCTGCAGTTCGACAAGGCAATGACGGAGCTCACCCACGCCGGTTCTTCGGACTATGTATCACCCACTCTCGGCTATGTGAGGGCCGATGAAAAGATTGTGTCCAAGGGGGAAATAGTGACGGCCGAGGTGGCCCAGATCCTGGACAGCTACAAGGATGAATACAACAAGGTTTTCGGCTACGGAGGCCCCAGGATTCTGCTTTATCTGGGCAATATCCTCCTGGCCTTGGCCCTTGTTGTCCTCCTTTATTTCAGCATTTATTTCTCGAACCCCCTGGTAATCGGTGAGGGGAACCGCTACTTCTACCTGCTTTTCCTCTTTGTCCTGGTATCGGTTGTGACTTTCCTTATGGAGCGTTTCGCAAGGGGATTGATGTACGCCATACCTTATCCGGTGTTCGCGCTCTTCCTGCTGGCCTTCTTCCGTAAAAGGGTGGTGCTGCCGGTTTACATTGTCATGCTGCTTCCGCTGCTTATCTTCTGCGGAAACGGAATGGAACTCTTCGTGATGTACCTTACCGCGGGCGTGGTGACAATGCAGACCTTCGACTATTTCAACCGCAGCTGGCTGCAGTTCGTGAATGCCGGCATTATCTTCGGGGTGGAACTGGCCGTTTTCATCGGCTTCCGCCTTATCGACGCCGGAAACAATTCCATGTGGTGGACCGATGTGATCCAGATTTTCGTGGGTGCACTGGGCTGCGTGGCGTTTTATCCGCTGATTTACATCTTCGAAAAGATGTTCAACCTGGTGTCGCAGACAAGGCTTCTTGAACTTGCCGATACCAACAGCCATCTCCTCCAGGAACTGTCGGCAAAGGCTCCCGGAACCTTCCAGCATTGCATCCAGGTAATGAACATGGTAGATGCGGTGGGGCGGGCTACGGATGCCAACGTGCCTCTTCTTAGGGCCGCCGCCCTGTATCACGACCTGGGCAAGATGGCTAATCCACGCTGCTTCATCGAGAACGAGAGCGCCAGTCCGGACCTTGAGAAGTACCACGACGGAAAAACCCCGCTGGAGAGCGCCAGGGACATTATCCGCCATGTGGACGACGGTCTTGCCATTGCCGATGAGCACCGCTTGCCGGATGAAATTAAGCGTTTCATACGCTCCCATCACGGGACCAGCAGCACGGCCTATTTCCTGAACAAATACTTGAACGAGGGCGGTGATCCGGCCAATGCTCCGGAATTCCATTACCACGGACAGAAACCCAGCACAAAGGAAGAGGTTATCCTTATGGTCTGCGATTCCATTGAGGCGGCTTCCCGCACCCTCAAGGAATCTACCCCCGAAGCCTACGACCGTTTCGTGGAGGGAATCGTGGCCGGAAAGGAAAAGGACGGGCAGCTGGAAGACGCCGACATTACCCTGCACGACATGAACATCATGAAGAGTATGCTGAAGACATACCTCCAGCAAATCTACCACGGTCGTGTGGCCTATCCGAAAAGAAAAAATAATAATCAGTTAACAATATGAACATCAGTAAGATTCAACCCGATGCCTTGAATTACAAGGTGACAATTGAGATTGCCGCAGCGGATTATGCAGAGCCGCTGCGCAAGCGCCTGAACGAGTACAAGCGCAAGGCCGACATCAAAGGTTTCCGCCGTGGAATGGCCCCTATGAGCCTAATTTCCCGCATGTACGGGGACCAGGCCCTTTATGACTGCGTCAACAGGCTTTTGGGCGAGAGCCTGGATAAATTCATCCGCGACGAGAAGATTCGTATCGTGGGTGAGCCCCTTCCCGCCGAAGAGCAGCCCCAGATTTCCTGGAAGGAGGGTGACGATTTCACCTTCATCTTCGACATCGCCCAGACTCCCGAGCTGAATTTCGAGGTGGGCAAGGAAGACAAGATTCCCTACTATGACATCAACGTTACCGCAGCCGAGAAGAAGGCCACCCGCGAGCAGCTGCTGCAGCAGTACGGCAGCCTGGAAGAGGGCAAGAAGGCAGGGGAAAAGGACTATGTGATAGTGGACATCGCCAACGACAGCCATAAAGCCGAGGGTGTGTACGTTTCCATCTCCAATGTGGCCGATGAGGCCCGTGGCGCTTTCATCGGCAAGAAAGCCGGGGACAGCTTCCAGCTGGACGTGAATGCCGCCTTTACCAATGAGACCGACCGTGCGGCAATGCTCCGCATCGAAAAGGAGAAGCTTGCCGATATCGATCCTCTTTTCACTTTTACCGTCGTGAACGTGAAGACCTTCGTGAGCGCCCCGGACAATCAGGATACCTGGAACAAGATTTACGGAGAGGGTGTGGTGACGACTCCCGAGCAGTTCGAAGAAAAGATTGCCGAGCGTGTGAAGGCCGGTCACGACCAGGATGCCAACTACCGCTTTGGTGAGGATGCCCGCAAGTACTTCGTGCAGAAGGCCGCCCTGGAACTTCCCGAAGCTTTCCTGAAGCGCTGGCTGGTATATGCCAATGACGGAAAATACACCGCCGAGGACGTTGAAAAGCAGTTTGACGGCTTCCTTGCCGATTTCAAATGGCAGCTTGTCCGCGGTTACATCATGCAGAAGTTCCAGCTTAAGGTGAGCCAGGACGACATCCTTGCCGCAGCCCGTTCATTCGTGGCATACCAGTATGCGATGTACGGAATGGCAGGCGTTCCCGAGAACCTCATCGACAGCTCGGCCCAGAACCTCCTTCAGGACCAGAACCAGTACCGCCGCCTGGAAGAGCAGTGCGAAGACAACATTACCATTCAGCGCATCCGCGACGAGGTTACCGTCCAGAACAAGAAAATCTCCCTCGAGAAGTTCCGCGAATTGAAATAATATGAATGAATTTGACAAATTTGCCGTAAAGGACAGGGGCATAAGCTCGATGACGCTTCACCGTTACACTTCGGTGGTAGATGGCTACATCAACCCTACCATTACCGAAGAGCGCAAGCTTAACGTGGCACAGATGGACGTATTCAGCCGCCTTTTGATGGACAGGATCATTTTCCTTGGCGTTCCCATCGACGACGACGTTGCCAACATCATCCAGGCCCAGCTGCTTTTCCTGGCCTCCAACGACTCCCAGGCCGATATCACCATGTACCTGAACACCCCCGGTGGCCAGGTGCATTCCGGTTTGGGCATCTATGACACCATGCAGCTGGTGCAGCCCGAAGTTGCCACAGTGTGCACCGGTATGGCCGCCTCGATGGGCGCCGTGCTGCTTTGCGCCGGGCAGAAGGGCAAGCGCTCCGTGCTGCCTCATTCCCGCGTGCTCATACATCAGCCTTTGGGCGGCGCCAGGGGCCAGGCGACGGAAATTCTCATCGCCGCAAAGGAGATTGAGAAAACCCGTACGGAACTTTTCAGCATCATAGCCCAGCACACCGGCAAGCCTTACAAGAAGGTGGCCGAAGACGGTGAAAGGGACTATTGGATGAATGCCGAAGAGGCTCTAGCCTACGGTATGGTGGATGAAATCCTCAGAAAGCGCGAGCGTTAATGGCCAAGAAACATTCATCGCAGAAACATTGCATGTTCTGCGGACGCGGCGATGCCGAGGTTCCCTTCCTCCTTCAGGGGATGGACGGTTACATCTGCAGTGATTGCGCCCGCCTGGCGGCTGACTATGTTTCGGAACTTGAGGGCCACGCTGTCGCATCGGCCCCTCCAAAGTTGTCGGATGCACCCAAGCCAAAGGAGATAAAGGCTTTCCTGGACCAGTATGTGATTGGGCAGGAAAGGGCGAAAAAGGTGCTTGCAGTGGCGGTTTACAACCATTACAAGAGACTCAGCCACAATCTTGGGAACAGGAAGGACGACGATGTGGAACTGGAGAAGTCCAATATCCTGCTGGTGGGTCCTACCGGTACGGGTAAAACCCTGCTGGCAAGGACTATAGCCAGGCTGCTTGACGTCCCTTTCACCATCGTGGACGCCACTGTTCTCACAGAAGCCGGATATGTAGGGGAGGATGTGGAAAGTATTCTCACGCGTCTTCTTCAGGAAGCCGACTTCGACCTTCAGCGGGCCGAAAGGGGAATAGTCTTCATCGATGAAATAGACAAGATTGCCCGGAAGAGCGACAACCCTTCCATTACCCGCGACGTTTCGGGCGAGGGAGTGCAGCAAGCCCTTCTGAAACTCCTGGAGGGCAGCATAGTGAATGTTCCGCCGAAGGGAGGACGCAAGCATCCGGAGCAGGAGTTCATCCACGTGAACACCCAGAACATCCTCTTCATTTGCGGCGGTGCCTTCGAAGGGATTGAAAGGCACATCGCCCAAAGGAAGAACACCCGAATCATAGGCTTCAATGCCGAGGAAAAGGAGCGCATCGGCACGGATTCCCTCCTGGAATACGTAGATGCGATGGATCTGAGGGCTTATGGCCTTATTCCGGAGATAGTTGGCCGACTTCCGGTTATAACCTATCTTGACCAGCTGGACCGGGATTCCCTGCGCCGTATTCTGGTAGAGCCTAAAAACGCCCTTGTACGCCAGTACACTCGCCTTTTTGCCTTGGACGGTATAAAACTGGAGGTGGAGCCAAAGGTGCTGGATTTGATTGTAGATACATCCATCAAGAACAAGCTGGGAGCCCGTGGCCTTCGTTCGATTTGCGAAAAGGTCCTCTCCGATGCAATGTTCGATGCACCGTCTTCAAACAAGAAGGTATTCAAACTTGGGCTTGACTATGCCCGGAAATGCCTGGAGAAGTAAGACCTATTTTACAATAATCTCGTCTGTAAAAAGCCATTCGCGACTGCGGGTGGCTTTATATCTTACATACCTTCCCTTGGTATCAACAGGGACGCCGAACAGTACATAGGAGTGCACCGGAGTCTTGATTTCGTTGTAGGCCTGGCCAACGAGAGTGAATTCTTTCCCGTCGGAGGAAACCCATACTTCAGCCTTCTTGGGAAGGAAAATCCCGGGGCCCGGGTCGCACATGAACGTGGCACCGACAAAGTGCAGGGGAGTCTCCTCTCCCAGGTCGATGGTAACATCGACATCCGACAGGAAGCCCTGCCAGCGTCCGTCGCCATAGGACCAACCTCCGCCTTCTCCGTCGGTGAGTGTGGCAGCCGCCGCGGCAGTATAATTAGGGTGCCAGGGATGCTTATAACTCACGCTTTTTCCAAGTGCAAGGTGCTTGAAACCATATTTGAAAGCATCGCGTTCACCCCTTTCCTTATGAAGGTCGAAGGCGTTGTAGCATTGCCCGGTCAGGCTGCCGTCCCTGATGGAATCGTTCCATTTTATCACCCTTTCGCGGAAGTCACCGGCCGATTCCGGGGAGGACCAGCCAACTTCGGCGATGGCGGCAATGCGGGGGTATGTCATGTACTCGTAATGCTGGTCTGTGGGGATGCGCTCGGCCCACAGGTTGCCCTGTACGCCAAGAAGGTGGTGGGCAAGCTCGGAAGGAACCTCGGCAAGGGGATCGTAGGAGCGTGCCACGTCAAGGGAAAGGAAACCGCCGAAGCCTTCAGGCTCGTAAATGGGGGCGTCCTGCACCTTGTCCAAGTAGCAATAGCGTCCGGGAGTCATGACTGCATCGTGGCCCTGGGCCATTGCTTCAAGTCCTCCTGAGGTTCCTCGCCAGCTCATGACGGTGGCATTGGGGGACAGGCCTCCTTCAAGGATTTCGTCCCAGCCCAGAAGACTTCTTCCTTTTGCATTCAGATAGCGCTCGATGCGGGCAATGAGGTAGCTTTGAAGTTCTTCCACGTTGCTTAAGCCTTCGGCTTTCATCCTGGCCTGGCAGTCCGGACAGTTGTGCCAGTCGCGTTTTGCCGCCTCGTCACCGCCGATGTGGATATACTTGGAAGGGAAGAGCTCGATCACTTCGTCAAGGATTCCTTCCAAAAGGGTGAAAGTGGCCTCTTTACCGGGGCATAATTCGCGGCTGTCGGCATTGCAGCCAACCTCGGGATAGGCGGCAACCACCTCGCGGCTGTGACCGGGCATCTCTATTTCGGGGATGACGGTAATATGATGGCGTTCGGCTGCGGCAAGGATTTCCTTGACATCGGCCTTGGTAAGATAGCCGCCGCTGGCATCGACTGCGCCTTCACTGGAGTATTTCTGTCCGCCTTTTACCCACTCATCCCAGCTGGCTCCTACGCGCCACGCGGCCTTGGAGGTGAGAAGGGGATAGCGGTCTATGCTCAGTCGCCATCCTGCATCGTCGGTGAGGTGCAGGTGCAGACGGTTTATCTTAAGACTTGCAAGCGCACCCAACTGCTTGATAATGTAATCCTTACTCCTGAAATGGCGGGAAAGGTCCATCATAAAGCCGCGGTAGGCAAATCGCGGGTAATCGAAGACTGTTCCGCACTGGTCAATTTGCCTAAGTGTCTGAAGGGCATAGAAATAGCCGGTTTCGCTGTTTGCTTCCACCTTATAGCCCTTGGGCGTCAATTCCAAAAGGTAGGCTTCACCCCTGGCGAATTCCGGAAGGGATGCGGTGCGTTTGGCGAAGGCGCTCTTTCCAATCTTTTTGGACAGTTCCTTGCTTTTATTGGGAACGCCCGAGGATTTCTGGAAACTGACAGGTGCCGGGACTTGGGCTAAGGCGCCCAGGCAAAGGGCCGACAGGGCAATGGCGCAAATGATTCTTTTCATATTATAGGTAGTCGTTAAAGTAGGCTGTAACCTTGTCCATAAGGTGGATGCGGTTGCGGCCGAATACATTGTGTTCTGCAAGCGGATAAGGGAAGTAATCGACCTGGATTTCATTGTCGATGCATTCCTGGATGAAGCTTAGGCTGTGTTCCCACACCACGGTGCTATCCATGGCGCCCTGGCATATAAGGAGTTTTCCCTTGAGGGAGGAAGCCTTGTTGATGAGGGAGGTGAGGGCAAAGCCTTCAGGATTTGTCTGGGGATTGTCCATATAGCGCTCCCCATACATTATTTCGTACCATTTCCAGTCTATGACCGGACCTCCTGCAACGCCAAGCTTGAAGACGTCAGGATAGTTGGTCATAAGGCTTATTGTCATGAATCCGCCATAGCTCCAGCCGTGCACTCCAACACGTCCGGAATCCACATATGGCAGCTCCAGAAGGCGTTTTATACCCATCATCTGGTCGGCCATCTCTTCCTGTCCGCATCGGCGGTTGATGGCTTTCTCGAATTCGGCGCCGCGGTTCTGGGTGCCACGGTTGTCCTGGACGTAAACCAAGTACCCGCGCTGTGCCATGAGCATTTCCCACATACGGATATTTCCAAGCCAGCTGTCTTGTACCATCTGGCTGTGAGGACCGCCGTACACATACAGGATCAGGGGATACTTCTTGGTCTCGTCGAAATCCTTGGGATAGATGAGGCGGTAGTAGTTTTCATATTTGCCGTCGGCGCTGGGAACGGTGCCCAGTTCTACCTTGCAGGAGGCATATCCTTCCAGCGGGTCAGTACCTTCGAAAATGACCTCGCTGGTTTTGCCGCTGGTGCTTCGGCTGAGAAGTTTTGTGGGCGTAGAGGCGTTGGAATAGATATCGTTGAACCATTCGCACTCCGCGTCCATGATGATATTGTGCCATCCTCGCTCCGGAGTAAGGGCCCTGGGCTTGCCGAATTTGGCGGCGCTTACATTCTTCCCCGGCTTGATGGAAATGCCGTACAGGTGATTCTCGACCGGAGACACTTCGGCCGAAGTGTAAAATACCTCCTTCCCGTTGTTGCCGATATATTCGACGTCGGCGTCCACAGCGGTGAGGCGGCGGACATGGCCAAGCGTATCAACAAGGTATAAGTTCCTGTAGGCGTTGCGGTTGTCTGTGCGGTAAATGAAAAGGTCGGTTCGGCCTTTAAGGAAATGGATGGGGTCCAGGGGTTCTATCCAGGCGTCGTTGTCTTCTTTCAGGATGCAGCGCACAAAGCTTCCGTCATCGGCCCTGTACTGGTTCAGCCTCATATGGTGCTGGCTGCGGTCGACAATCTGGGCAAAGACGTATTTGCTGTCCGGGCTCCAGCTTACATTTGTAATGTAGCGCTCGGAAGAAAAGTCCTTAACGTCCAAATAACGGCTTTGGCCGCTTGCGATGTCGTAAATGCCCAGTTGAACGTGCTCCGAGGCCATTCCGTTCATCGGATAGTAAATGGGCTTCAGTTCTCCGGTGCGGCTTCGGATGTTAAGGAGGGGGAAGCTTGTGACCCGGCTCTGGTCCTTGCGGTAGAAGGCTATCCTGGATGAATCGGGCGAGAAGAACCAGCCTTCGTTGATTCCGAATTCGTTCCGGCTCACGCTTTCGCCGTAAACTATTGCGCTGCCATCGGCCTGGGCAATGAGGATGCTTTCATCCTTTTGTTCATCCTTCAGCCAAAGGCTTCCTTCACTGGTGAAGGCGGTAAAGCGTCCGGCGCCCGGGGATGGGAGGCTTGGATAGACTTCCCTAGGGATGCGGGAATAGCCCACACCCAAGTATATGGCTTCCTCCATGCTGAGGTCCTTTCCTGGATGGGCTTCCCGGGTGTCAATCACCCTTTGTGCAAAGCACACAGTGCAGGCCGACAAAAGACCTGCACTGAGAATAAAAAGACGCGTTTTCATCGTTGATTATCAGAGGAAAAACGGTTCTCCGGAAGCATTTGAACTGTCTCTTGGCGGTATAAAGGTGTGATCCATCTCTACCCTGTCCACAATGGCTTTCTCGTATCCCCTCCAGGGAACGGTACCTTTATATTCTTTGTAGTGGACGGTAACTTTAGAGCCGGTGAGCTGGGTGAGCTGCTGGGCCACATCCTTGTCCTTGACCGAGAACTTGAAATTCTTGGACTGAACGGTTCCACCGCTGTTCTTGCTGCCGTAACCGCTGAGGATTATCTCCCCTTCATAGGTCTTGAAAAGATAACCGGTATAGGTCAGGGAATTCAGTTCGCCCGTTTTTGTTCCGTCGGAGAACACCCAGAAGAACTTGAAATAGGCGAATGCCCCAAGTCCTGCTACCAGCAGGATGATAATAACCCAAATAGCGGCTTTTCCGCCTGAACGTGACATATTTTCAAACGATTATTTCTTTCCAAACAGACTGCCAAGGATTCCGGTTGCGGCGCCAAGAAGGCTGCTGCCTGCGCTGCTCTTACCGCCACCCTTGAGCGAGAGGAGGATGTCGTTCAGGTCCACGTCGCCGTCACCGTCCTGGTCCTTGATAACGTTGGAGAGCTTGCTGATAACTGTGGGGATAAGGGCTACGAGGGCGGTTTTGGAAGCATCGCCAAGGTTCAGCTTGGAAAGGATATTCTTGGCAAAGAGATTTGAAGCAAGTGCGGTGATGGGGCTGCTGCCTGCATTGGATTTACCAGTGAGGAGGTTCTTGATATCATCCAGTCCGCCGGATTTGGTGGCAGTTTGGGTAAGGGAACCCAGGATGGAACTGGAAAGGCCGTTCAAAACAGTGTCTTTAACGTTTGAAGGGATTTCAAGATTGCCGCTGTTAGCCACAACCTGCTGCATGATAAGATCGCTTAAAGATGCCATAGTTTTATTGTTTTAATTGGTTTTGTGTTTGCTTGTACTCCCTTGTGGCAGGATTTCCTACAAATATAATAAAAATATATTTTGCTCTTCCAATTTTTCTATCTATATTTGCATCCCCAATGAGGGCATAGCTCAGTTGGTTTAGAGCGCTTGCTTGACAGGCAAGAGGTCCGCAGTTCAAATCTGCGTGTCCTCACAAAAGGATGACAACAACAGTTGCCATCCTTTTTAAATGAACAGGGAGGAAAGTTCTTCGGGGGACATTCCGTCGAAATATAGCCCGACGGGAAGGGCTGCAAGGGCTTCGGGTAACTTTTCCGGAGGAAGGCCCTCCAGATGGGGGGCAAGTTCCACGGCAGGGCGGAGGCCGATGAAATCCCCTTCGAAAACCAGCTTTTCCACAAGGCCGTGACGCAGGTTGTAACGGGCGGTGACGCTGCCGCAGAGGAATTTTTTGCTTGAGGCGAAACTTGCGGCGGGGGAGTGGCCGAAGTTCCAGTCCCAGCTGCCGAACTTGGTTTCGCATTCCTGCGATATTTCCTTTAACTGCTGCCCGGAGAGCTCCAGCGCAGAATCGCCATCGGCAAGGACTGAGTGAAGGGCACTGCGGAATTCTTCCAGGGAGCCGAAGGCGGGAAGGTAGTCTTTCAGGTTTGCCACCCGGCTTCTCACAGAGGCTATTCCAGCCGCCTGAAGCTTGCTCCCCGGGACGGCCAGGGCCTTTGTAAGGACATCCAGATCGACGTCCCACATAAGCGTGCCGTGCACCATCATCCGGCCTTTGGAAAGGCGCTTGGCATAGCCAGAACACTTCCGTCCGTCCACCAGGATATCGTTGCGTCCGCTGCGTTCGCAATTCAGTCCAAGTTTCTTCAAGGCTTCGCTCATCCAGCCCTCGGCCCCTTCCATAAGGGAGGAAGGACCGGCAAAACTGTAATTGAGATTGCCCAAGTCGTGATAAACGGCGCCCCCTCCGGTGACGCGGCGGGCAAGGACGATTCCGTTTGAACGAAGGTATTGCAGGTCCACTTCGCTGTATGCGCTTTGATTCAGGCCGATGATGACGGCGGGAGCGTTCTGCCAGAGGTAGAAGACGCATTCCCCGAAATCGGCCTTCTCCAGGACGAATTCATCGAAGGCCATGTTCCAGTGGGCCTGGGTGCAGGAATTCAACAGATATTTCATTGCCGCAATTTAAGAAAAATTCCTATATTTGAAAAAAATGCCTTGATATGAAACGTTTTTTCCTACTCCTTGCTCTGGGTCTTACGCTTTGCGCTTCGGCCGGTGCGCAGAAATTTGCCCACTTGAACAGATATGCCGCCGATAATCAGGCACTTCCTCCGGTTAGCGGCAAAAGGGTTGTGCTTATGGGAGACTCCATTACCGACGGCTGGCCCGGCAAGAGTCCGGAATTTTTCGAAAGCAGCGGTTTCATCGGCCGTGGAATCAGTGGCGAGGAAAGCTCCCAGATGCTCCTGCGTTTTCGTCAGGATGTGATTGATCTGGGTGCGACGGATGTGGCTATTCTTGCCGGTATCAACGACATAGCCATCAACCTTGGCGATGCATACAGCGAGGATCTCACTTTCTCCAATATCGTGAGCATGGTGGAACTTTCCTGGATTCACCGCATTCGCCCGCTCATTTGTTCTGTGCTTCCTTCGCAGGATATCCGCTGGCGCCCGGAAATAACCGACGAGTTCGAGAAAGTGCTCAGCCTCAATGCCAGGCTTAAGGCCTACTGCGAAACTCACGGTGTAATTTACGTGGATTATTTCAGCGCAATGGTGGCCCCTGACGGCCGGGGCGTGCGTGACGGTATTACCACCGATACCGTTCATCCGAATGCCGAGGGCTACAAGATTATGGAAAGAGTCCTTCTGGACGCCTTGAAATAATTCCTAGGCCTGAATAGGGCCGGAACCAATCATTTCATCCGAGTCGTACCACACGGCGAACTGCCCTGGGGAAATGCCTCTTTGGGCCTGGTCGAAGAGTATGTAAAGGCCGCTTTCCCGCATTATGAGCGTTGCGCCTTGGAGCGGCTGGCGGTAGCGGATGCGAAGGCGGTACCGGCGAATCTCTCCAGGCCGCATGACAAGGTCCGGCCTTATCCAGTGAATCTCTTCCTGGGATATTTTCAGGCAGAAACGGCTCAGACCCTTATGCGAATGGCCTTCTCCAACGTAAACGATATTGCTCTGTGTATCAGTTGAAATGACGAACACCGGAAGGGCGTGACCGCCAACCCCGAGGCCTTTCCTTTGGCCGATGGTATAGAACTGCGCGCCTTCGTGCTCCCCGACGATGCGGCCGAAGGGATTCTCCTTGATGCGTGTCTTCTTGACGTGGCGCTTGCCGCTTCGGTAACTTTCCGTTTCAAATTGAATATCGTAGTTCAGCGGCCGGGAGAGTTTTTCGAGGCTGCCGTTGTCCAGGGCGGCTATCGCGTCATCCGAATAGGGACTTTCCCCAAGGGGTTTCCCGTCTGAAGTGAGGACCTTTTCTTCGGGGGCGTAACGCACGGTGCGCTCAAGGCTTGCACCTTCTTTCAAAAGCGAGTCCAGGCATTCCTGCTGCCAGATATAAAGGCCGTCCTGAAGGTACCAAGGCTCGAAAACTTCCACAATCCTTCCTTCCTTCGGCTCAAGTTTCTGCTTCAGGAATGTGGGCAGATCCACCTTTCCGACAAAGCAAATCCCTTGAGAATCTTTCTTTTCGGCCGATGGCAGCTCCGCCTCCTTGGCAATGCGCCTCACCTCCGGCTTTGTCAAATGCCCGATAGGGAACAGCGCCCTGGAAAGCTGCTCCTGGCCGAGCTGGCACAGGAAATAGGTCTGGTCCTTGTTCGGGTCCGAGCCTTCCAGTATCCTGTAAATCTCATTCTTGTCATTAGTAGCGTCGCGAAGAATCTCCTTCCGGCAGTAATGTCCCGTGGCTACATAATCGGCCCCGTATTTCAGGGCTACTTCCAGGAAAGCGTCGAATTTGATTTCCCGATTGCACAGGACGTCCGGATTGGGAGTGCGGCCCTTGGCGTACTCGTCGAACATATAGTCCACGACACGCTGGCGGTACTGCTTGGAAAGGTCCACGAAATAGAGCGGGATGCCAATTTTCCGGGCCACCATTTCAGCCACGAAACGATCCTCCTCCCATTCGCAGTCTCCGTGAAGGGTGGGATCGGCATCGTGCCAGTTTTGCATGAACATGGCAAACACGTCATATCCTTCCTGCTTCAGGAGATATGCCGCCACCGAGGAGTCCACGCCCCCGGAAAGACCCACGCAAACCTTTATGCCGCTCTTGTCCATAACTGCGCAAAGGTAATAATTTTCGGCCGAATTTGCTTATATTTGTAAACCTATGCCAAGCTACCTGCAAATAGAGAATATCTCCAAGAGTTATGGTCCAAAGCTGCTGTTCGAGCATATCGGCTTCAATATAAATGAGGGCGACAAGGTTGCGTTGATTGCGCCTAACGGCAGCGGGAAAACCTCGCTGCTAAGGATATTGGCGGGGAAGGATTCTTCGGACAGCGGGGGCAAGGTGCTTTTCCTGCGGGACATAAGAATCGCTTTCCTGGAACAGGAGTATGCCTTTGACCCGGAAAAAAGCGTTTTCCGGCAAATCATGGACGGCTCTTCGCAGTGGACGGAGCATCTGGATACGGAGCAGCTTTGGCAGTATGAACTGAGGGTGACGCAACTGCTGGACCGCTTCTGCCTTGAAGGGGAACGCCTTATGAAGGAACTCTCGGGCGGGGAGATCAAGCGCGTGGCCATTACCCAAATGCTTGCTTCCGAGGCCGATTTCTACATAATGGACGAGCCCACGAACCACTTGGACATAGACGCAATCGAGTTCTTGGAGGCGCACCTCAAGCACAACCGCTGCACCCTATTCATGGTCACCCACGACCGCTATTTCCTTGACCGTGTGTGCAATACCGTCATGGAACTGGACAGGGGGCAAATATTCATCTACCGCGGAGACTATATGAACTTCCTGGAAAAGCGCCAGGAAAGGATAGACAATTACAACGCCGAGACCGAACGCGTGCGGAATCTCTATCGGCGGGAACTGGAGTGGATGCACGCCAGCCCTTGCGCCCGAACCGGAAAGGCCAAATACCGCAAACAGGCTTTCTGGGATATAAAGGAGAGGGCCGACGACAGCTACATCCAGAAGAAGGTGGACCTGAGCGAGACGAAAGCCGCTTCAACCTATCTTGGAAACAAGGTGATAAACTGCCGGGACGTAAGCTTCTGGTGGGAACAGAAATGCTACCTGAGGCATTTCAGTTATAATTTCCAGCGCTATGAGCGGGTGGGAATCGTCGGGCGGAACGCTGTGGGTAAAACCACCTTCCTGAACCTTATCACCGGGGGATGGAAGCCCGAATTTGGCGGAACGCTGGAGGGTGTAATCGAGCTGGGAGACTCCCTAAAGATTGCCTATTACCACCAGAGCGGAATGAGTTTCAAGCCATGCCAGACAGTGCTGGAGACCGTGAACGACACCCATCTTCTGGGCCGCTTCCTCTTCACTCACGACATGCTCAACAACCCTGTTGAACGGCTTTCCGGCGGGGAGAAAAGGCGGCTGTACCTGCTGACCATCCTTATGCAGCAGCCTAATTTCCTGATTCTGGACGAACCCACCAACGACCTGGATATCGTAACGCTGGAGATTCTGGAAGAATATCTCCTGGAATTCAAGGGCTCGCTTGTGATTGTGAGCCACGACCGCCATTTCCTGGACCGTCTTGTCGATCACCTCTTCGTTTTCTGCGGGGATGGCGTGGTCAAGGATTTCGTGGGGAATTACACGGAATACAGGAGTTTTATAAAAGACTATGAGGCCGGAAAGAAGGGAAATTCTCCGGCTACGCCGCGCAGTGCTCAAAAAGTCAAAACGCCGGAAAAGAGGAAGCTCTCCTGGAAGGAGCAGCAGGAATTGAAGGCACTGGAGGAGAGGATGCCTTTGCTGGAAGCCGAAAAAGCGCAGCTGGAAGAGGGACTCTCGTCAGGGAAACTGGACGCCGCACAGATTCAGCAGGCCTCCGTCCGCTACTCGGAAGTTAAGGAAGAACTGGATATGGCCGAGATGCGTTGGCTGGAACTTAGTGATATTTGAATTAAATCACTATCTTTGTAAGACACAAAAGTATTTTATGAACATTCATATAACATCGGAAACTTCAAGACTCAGGGCTGTTGTGCTTGGCCTTCCCAGTTCTCCGGGACCTGTGCCAACTCTGGAAGAGAGCTTCGACAGCAAGTCCTATGAATCGATATTGAACGGCGTATATCCCACGGAAGATGCCATCACCCGTGAAATGAACGCTTTTGAAGCCATCCTGAAAAAATACGACGTGGACGTTTACAGGCCCCGTCCGGTAAAAGACTGCAACCAGGTTTTCTCCAGGGACGTGGGATTTGTGATAGACGACAAGATAATAGTTTCCAACATTATTCCGGACCGTCAGGAAGAGATTGACGCCTACGAGGACATCTACCGCCAGATACATTACAAGCAGATATACAATTTGCCGGAATCGGTCCATGTGGAAGGCGGCGACGTGGTCATCTGGGACAATATCATTTTCCTGGGGCAGTACGATTTCCCGGATTACCGGCAGGTGAAAACCGCGCGTACGAACCGCCTGGCAGTTGATTATCTGAAAATGATATTCCCGGACAAAACCATCCTTCCCCTGAATCTACTGAAGAGCGATACCAATCCTTATGAGGGCATCCTGCACTTGGATTGCACTTTTATGCCGGTGGGGGATGGAAAGTGCGTCATTTATCGGCAAGGATTCATGAATCCGCGTGATGCTCAGCATATAATTCATTTGTTCGGAGAGGAAAACGTGTTTGAAATTACGTCGGAGGAAATGTATTGGATGAATACCAATATTTTCTCCATTTCTCCGAAGGTGGTGGTGGTGGAAGAGCATTTCCACAGGCTGAAAAATCATCTGGAGCAGGCCTGGGGCCTTACCGTGGAAACAGTCCCTTACCGGGAGATTTCCAAGATGGGAGGGCTTCTTCGCTGTTCGACCTTACCCCTCAGAAGGGATTAAAAGAAACAAAAACAGCTGTTATGAGCGAAAAGATACTTTCAATTAAGTATGAGGAATTCTCCTCGCTGGAGGAGATGTCTCCGGAGGATAAGGAGCTGTGCCTGAAGGCCATCGATGCCCGGAAAGGTTCCTATTCACCCTATTCCAATTTCCAGGTTGGAGCTGCGCTTAAGCTTGCCGACGGCAGCGTTGTCCTTGGCGCAAACCAGGAGAACGTCGCCTATCCTTCCGGCCTTTGCGCCGAGCGCACCGTCATGTTTTGGGCCGGAGCCAATTATCCCGACATAGCTTTCGACACTTTGGCTGTCGCAGCAAGCGACAAGGGCGTTTTGTGCGAAAGCCCCGCTTCTCCCTGCGGCGCTTGCCGCCAGGTGATGGCAGAATACCAGAAGAAACATGGCAAGCCTTTCAACATCATTCTGGTGGGCTCAAAGCGCATCCGCAAATTCTCCTGTGTGGACGATTTGCTTCCATTTATTTTTGACAGCTTGAAAGTCTGAAAAAATTACTAACTTTGCATCGGGAAAGTCTTGTACGACCAGCTCCCTCTGAACTCCCCCAGGGCAGGAATGCAGCAAGGGTAGGAGGTTGTAGCGGTGCGATATGAGGAGCTTTCCCTTTTTTTTGACCCTTTTCTCCTGTTTCATATGATTTGCATTTACACAATAACTTCGGGTTTGCACGACGAGAAGTCAGTGGCAAGGCTCAGTGACGAATTCCTTACCCAGGTGTTCCCGGACGGGGAATATGAGTTGAAAGGAAAGGATTTCCGGGATTTCGGCACGCACGATCTGGACCTGATTTATGTTCGCACTGGCGGTGCGGAGGGCATTTTCAAGCAGCTTCTTCCGGAGATGCTCTCTCGCGGGATTGAGCGCTACTACCTCCTCACATCGGGAAAGAGCAATTCCCTGGCGGCGTCACTGGAGATACTTTCCTACCTGCGTCAGCAGGGGTTGAAGGGAGAGGTCCTGCACGGAGGCGCCGCTTATTTGCAAAAGCGTATCCATTCCCTCGAAACCGTGGCCAAGGCGCGCCAGGCGTTGAATGGAACGCGCATCGGCGTAATAGGCAAGCCTTCCGACTGGCTCATCGCAAGCAATGCCGACAGGATTGCCGTTATGGACAAACTGGGAATCGGCTTTGTAGATGTCCCCATGGAAGAATTGCTGGAGGAAATTTCGAAGGCACCGAAGGATTCTGCGCCCGCCGAGGTCCCTATGGCCGATAAAGTTCGCAGTTCCTATCCTGGCGCGACGCAGGTTTATTATGCCCTGAAAGCCTTGGTGGAGCGTTATCGACTGGGGGCGTTCACCCTTCGCTGCTTCGACCTTCTTGGAAGCGTAGGCAATACCGGCTGCCTTGCCCTTGCTTCCTTCAATGCCGATGGCGTTCCGGCTTCTTGCGAGGGGGATGTCCCGGCCCTGCTTTCCATGATGGTCGCCAAAGCTCTTACCGGCTGCACCGGCTTTCAGGCCAATCCTTCCAGGATAGATGTGGAAAAGGGGGAACTGCTTTTCGCCCATTGCACGGTGCCGTTCAATATGGTGGAAAACTGGCAGTATGATACGCATTTCGAGTCTGGAATCGGGGTTGGAATCCATGGCGTCCTTCCGGAAGGTCCGGTGACGGTTTTCAAGCTATCCGGTAAGCTGGACCGCCATTTTGCTGCGGAAGGGGAGCTTCTGTACAATCAGTACGAAGATAATCTTTGCCGCACCCAGGTGGTCCTGAAGCTACAGAGCCAGGACGCGCGTTACTTCCTTACTAATCCCATCGGCAATCACCATATCATTCTGCCGGGGCATCATAAGGCTCTTTTGGAGGAACTGCTATGATGGAAGAATTGCTGGAGCACCATGGCATCAAGCCGACGCCGAACCGCCTGATGGTGGCGCGGGCTCTTGCCCGGGCCGGACGTCCGCTTTCCCTTATGGAACTGGAGGAAATGTTGGAAACTGTGGATAAAAGCGCCATTTTCAGGACTTTGGCCACGTTCAGGGATGCCCATATGGTCCACGCTCTGGAAAACAGCGGAGAAGGTGTCAGGTATGAGTTATGTCATAGCAGCCACTCCGGAAGCGACGACGACCTTCACGTCCATTTTTATTGTGAAAACTGCCGCAGGACTTTCTGCCTGGAGAATCTGCCCGTGCCCCGGGTTCAGATTCCAAAGGGGTACAAGGCGGTTTCGGCCTCTTTCATAGTCAAAGGGATTTGCCCGCAATGTGCTGGATGACAAGCCCTGCAAGAGTCAGTCCGAACATAGCGGTAATGTGAACCAGCGTCCCTTGCCTGGGGAGGACTTCGTCGTCAAAAACGCAGGTGACGGGCTTCCCGGTAGTAATGCCTTCCCGGCGCATCTTTTTTCGCATCGCGGCCGCCAGAGGACAGCCCTTAACTTCCCAAAATTCGGCCACCTGGATATTTCCGGCCGTGATTTTTCTTCCGGCGCCCATAGATGAAAACACCTCTCCTGGGGCCTTGGAAGCTTCGGAGAGCAGGCTGATTTTGTCGCTCAGGGAGTCGATGGCATCAATGATAACATCGTATTGTGGGAGGGAGAAATCGGCCCCTTTGGTGTAACGCTCCTGCAAGGCGGTGATGTCCAGCAGGGGATTGATGTCCAGAAAACGCTCTTTCAGGACTTCCACTTTTGGCCGGCCGATGGTGCTTGAAAGCGCAGGGAGCTGGCGGTTAAGGTTGGAACTTTCCACTACGTCGGAGTCCACAATTGTGATATGGCCGATTCCGCTCCGAACCAGAGCTTCGGCGCACCAGCTGCCCACTCCGCCTGTTCCAAAGAGTATTACCCGGCTTTGTTGAAGGCAGGTAAAAGCTTCGGCTCCAATAAGTTGCTCTGTCCTTTCAAAGGGGTTCATAAGCTCTCGAATTTAGCGAAAGCATCGGGCAGGGGAGAATGGCAGCTGATGGCTTTTTTGCTGTATGGATTGCGGAAGACCAGGGTGCCGGCGTGAAGGGCCAGGCGTCGGATGGGGTCGGTCTGGGCACCATACTTCTCATCTCCGGCGATGGGATTTCCCATATCGGCCGAATGGACACGGATCTGGTTTTTCCTTCCGGTGGAAAGGCTGAATTCTACCTGGCTGTAGTATTTGCCGCGGCTCAGTACCTTGAAATGAGTTATGGCAAGCTGACCGTCCTTGACTTCTTCCGGGAAGGATTTCATTTTCAGCGATTTGGGGCTTTCGACCAACCAGGACTGGACGGCTCCGTAGTCCTTCTCCACCTTCCCTTCAAGCCAGGCGGTGTATTTGCGTTCTATAACAAGTTCTTTCCACTTGCTTTGGATCAAGTCCTTCGCCCTTTCGTTCTTTGCGTAAAGGATTACTCCAGAAGTCCCTTTGTCCAGTCGGTGGACTATCCATATCTTGGCCGTGTTGCGGTCCACTCCGTTTCCGTTAATAAGGTCTTCCTTTCTCCGGGCCCTGGCTTCCACCTTGACGTATGCATTAAGGAGGGCGTACAGCGTTCTTTCCTTGTGCCCTTTTTTCGCTGCGCTTCCCCGGGCCGATGAAACGGAGAGCATCCCTGAAGGTTTGTCCACCACTATATAATTCTGGTCCTCGAAAAGAATCTTTACACCGGTTTTCAGCAGTTGCTCCTTTGCGTCACGGCAGCTGGCCCTTGCGATAGAAACGCCTTTTGGGAGTATCACAACGCTGTCTCCCTTGGAAAGGAGAAGGTCAAAAGCTGTGGAAGTTTCCCCGTTTACCTGTACCTGCCCTTTGGCGAGCATGTTCTTGACATCGGTGCGGGAACGCCCCGGAAAAGTCTCCAGGAGATACTGGAGAAGGGGCACACTGCGGCCCACGGTGAATTTTTGTCCTGCCATAAGGGGCTAAAAACTTTTAACGAAGTCGATGTCTTTTTTCAGCATTACCTTGGGCTCCATCATGGAAACCTTCTGGAAAAGCTTGAACTGGTAGGCCGGAGAAAGATATACTTTATGTTCGTTCTTTCCTTTCCTCCACCATTTGTAAAAGGCGATGGGATCCGTATCAAAGGGTATGCGGGCTTCGATGTCGGAACTGTATCCGGGGAAGTCAATCATCATTTTAAGCCCGGTGATGCGCTTGTAATAATCGAAATCGGCCCTGCGAAGTTTGGAAATGAGGGGAAGGAAAACTTCGGCCTGATCTACCTTAAGCACTTTTTCCTTAATTATGAGCCTGTGAATGCGGACCGGATCTTTCTGGAGCCATTCTGAAAGTTTAAGGGTGATGGGCCCTTCCTCTCCGTCGAGCGTTAGCAAATCGGCAGAGAGGTAAATTTTTTCGCAGTCCAGAGGGTGGATTTCCATAAATATTGCCTTTCATTTGCAAATATATGAAAAAATTTTCTTTTTCTTTGAATTATTACTATATTTGGATGTTTGAAACGTTATTTAACCACTATTAATATCAACTATGGCTTACAAAATTATCGACATTCAGGGCATCGGTCCTGTCTATGCAGAAAAACTCATTGCAGCAGGTATTGAAACTGTAGATCAGCTCCTCGAAGAAGGTGCATGCCCTATGGGCCGTCAGGCTCTGGAAGAAAAAACCGGCATCCGTCACGACCTCATCCTCACCTGGGTCAATCATGCCGACCTGTTCCGTATCAAGGGCGTCGGCCCTCAGTTCTCCGAACTTCTGGAAGCGGCAGGCGTTGATACCGTAAAGGAACTCCGCAACCGCAACGGCGCAAACCTCGCGGCCAAACTGCTGGAAGTAAACGAGGCAAAGCACCTGTGCAAGCGCACTCCCGTTGAAAAGGAAGTTCAGAAGTTCATCGATGCCGCCAAGGCTCTCGAACCCAAGGTGACCTATTAATTTCCTTGTTTGAGTCAAATGTTTATCCCCGGCTTTTTGGCCGGGGACTTTTTCGTTTTCATTCCAAGCCGAAATATGTTAGTAAAACTGAACAAGGCTATTTGTGGCATTATTGCCGCCGCGTGCCTGCTGGGCTGTGCAAAGAAAGCGGCCACGGCAGGGGAGGAACCAGCCCCGTGCATAGTCAATTTCATCAACTTTGTCCGTGCGGTCGAGCCCCGGGACCCGGAGTACACGGACGAGTATCTTTTCCAGACCACGTCCAATGAACTGGAACAGTTGGACCAGTTCGGATTCCGCGGGACTTTCCTTCTTCAATACGATGCACTCATAAGGCCTGAATATCAGGTCCTTATGAAAAGGGCGGCGGAGAATGGACACGAGATTGGAGGCTGGTGGGAGATTACCGAGCCGCACGTGAAAGATGCCGCTATCTCCTGGCGCGGACGCTTCCCCTGGGACTGGCACGCCAACGTGGGCTTCGCGACCGGCTATTCGCCCGAAGAGCGTGAGCGCCTGGTAGATGTCTATATGGAAAAATTCCGCGAGGTTTTCGGCCGATATCCTTCTGCGGTGGGCTCCTGGTTCATCGATGCCCATACCATCGGCTATATGTATGACAGGTATCATATAGAGGCTTCTTGCAATTGCAAGGACCAGTACGGCACCGACGGATACACGCTGTGGGGCGGATACTGGAACCAGGCTTATTACCCCAGCAGGCTTAATGCCTATATGCCTGCCCAGAGTGCCGAGGGGCAGATTCCGGTACCAATTTTCCGTATGTTGGGCAGCGATCCCGTACTTCAGTATGACCACGGGCTGGACCGCCATTTCCAGGGAGTCGTAACCCTTGAACCAGTCTATACAGGGGGCGGGGGAGGCGGCGACCGTAAGTGGGTTGAATGGTTCCTTCCGGCGATGGCCAATAGCGAAAGCCTGGCCTTCAACTACATGCAGGCAGGGCAGGAAAACTCTTTCGGCTGGAAAGCCATGAAGGATGGCCTGGAAATGCAGATGCCGATTATTCACCGCCTGGCCAGTCAAGGATTGTTCCGCGTAGAAACGCTCTCCCAGTCGGGCCGGTGGTTCAGGGAGCGCTTTCCGCTTACCCCTCCTACCGCCGTCACCGTAGATGACGACTATTTGGCCGATGGCCGCAGCGCCGTGTGGTACGACAGCCGTTTCTACCGCATCGGCCTGTTATGGGAAGAAAGCGGCTTTGTTATCCGTGACATCCATCTTTTTGATGAGAGCATTGAGTCGCCTTACCTTAGAAAGGCCGGTACCACAACTTATTGTGAGTACATTACTCCGCCCGTCGTGGATGGTTTCATTTGGAGTACCTCCGATGAACGTGCCGGGCTGCGTGTGGTTGAGTTGATGGAAGATGGAAGCACTCGGACTGTCCCTGTTACCTCACATTCCTGCCGCCAGAGTGGTCCCGGGGAGCTTTCCGTCAGCTGTGAGACGCCTTACGGTCCGCTTGAATTATTGCTTGCGGAAGAGGGTTTCAGTGCTTTCTTCAAGCCGTCGCCTAAAGTCAGATGGGCTTTTGAGTTTTCGGCGGCAAAGGATGCCCCTCTGCCATTTACAAAAATTGAAGAACGTAGCATAAGCGCAGTTCATCGCGGCTATGGCTATTCCATCCGCCTAAAGAAGGGCGCTTTTGAGGTCACGGCTCCTGATTGCTCCCGCTGGCGCATTCTCCCGGAGAAGGGGAAAGTTGCCGTCATTTTCAGGGAGGACTAGAACCGCCACCCTACGCTGATGCGGCCGTTTAGCCGGAAGTAGTTAATTTTTAATAACTTGGTATTCCCGGCCCCGCAGTCGTGGAGGGAAATCCTGAAGGCGCTGAAGAATTGCCGGCGGTTATAGATCAAGGCTATGTTTCCGGTAGTGATGAAATGGAAGAATTGGTAGGATGGCCTCAATTTGGTGCCGTTAACCGTAATATTGCTGCTGTCCAAAAGGACTATGGTTGGAATTACCGATGCGTGGAATGTCCAGTTTCCGTGAACATAGTTGTATCCGTATCCGGCGCCTATACCCATGGTGAAGCCTCCGAAGGACAATGTCGCGGCGTCTATAGACTTAGTGTTGAAATAATTCATTGACAGTGCGGCGATAATACTGCCAGCACTCCGGCGCTGAAGACTGTTTTGGTTGAAAACTGCCGGATAGGAGAAGCGGTCACCGTTGAAAATGTAGAAGAAATCCGAGGTCAGGGCCTTGTGGGTGAGGCTTTCGGCAGGCATGTCGGTGACGATGTCCCCGATGGTCTGGGTTCCGTAAAAATTCTTGTCCGATTTATATGCGACTTCGAATGCAAGTTTTCTTCCGTAGGATCTCAGACCTATGTTGAAGAAGTTCTTCGGCTTCCTGAGAAGGTCCATGGAAAAGGCCAGGGTAAGGCCTCTCCATGACAAGCCTATACCTTGTTTGAATATGAATGGTGAGTTCAGTTTTGTCAGATAGTTTTCTTCCCCGAACACTCCTTTTATCTGGAAGGAGCTAAAGGAGAAATCGGCAAAAAGCCTGGCTGTGAACTGCTGGTCCGGTACTTTGATGAAACTGGTGTCTATGCCTTTTAACTGCCTGTCCAAAAGGTACTGGCCTACGAAATCTATTTTCTCCACGGCCTTTTTTCGTAAATCCTTCACCTCCCGTGAAAAGGCGGCGTTACTCAAAACGAGAATGGTAAAAAGCAGTGTAAAGATCCGTTTCATTCAGATGCAAATGTAGGCAAAAATTGCAAAATATTGATTAACTTTACGCGCTTAAACTTCGTAACAGCGTATATTTATGTCTAAAGACAACAGGCTTTCCCTTTTTGCGGGCATACTCATAGGGCTTGGCGCCTGCGGCTATCTGGCTCTTGGCGGGCTTCCGGGCGCTATTATCTTCGCTTTCGGCCTCATTGGCGTGGTACTTTCCGGGACTTTGCTTTATACCGGTAAGGCGGGTGTGATGACCGATATCTGGGCACTCACGAAGATTTGGTTCTTCAATGTAGTGGGCTGTGTCCTTTTGGGATTGCTTATCGCATCGCTTGGGGGAGAGTCCATGGAAAGGGCCGGTTCCGTTGTGTCGGCAAGGCTTGCGCAAGGGCCCTGGCGCGCCTTCCTCAGGGCAATTGGCTGTGGACTCATCATAGATATCGCAGTTTGGCTGTACAGGAGCACGAAATCCATCTTTCCGGTGCTCTTTGGCGTTCCTCTTTTCATTGTCTGCGGTTTCTATCACTCTATTGCCGATGTGGTTTATCTTGTCGGTGCCTGGAAATGGGACAACGCCATCCTCTGGTACTATCCCATAATTGTATTTGGCAACTATGCCGGCTGCAATGTCAGAAGGATACTTCTGCCGGAAAGCAATAAATGAATATCTTTTGTCGCATATCGGCCATTGCCGCCCTTATCCTCCTTCCCATCGGCCTGAGTGCTCAGGAAGCGCCGCAGGAAGATAATACTTTCGGAGGATGGGAGTTCTTCGAGGTTTATTACGATATTGGCAAAACCCCGCTTTTCGCCTCGTTTTACTTCGAGCACGACAATTTCCAGTACAAGCGTTTCGACAACTGGTACACCCGCACCACCTTCGGTGTCAAGATTCTTCCCTGGCTTTCGGCCGATGTCGCCTACGATTTCATCCAGGAACCAGACTGCCAGGTGCACAGGGCAATTTTCGACCTTACTGGAAGTTTGAAGCAGGGAAACCTGAAGGTCTCGATCAGGGAGCGCTACCTGCACAACTGGGTTCCGGCAAAGGGCAGCCAAAGCGATGAACTGCGTTCACGCCTGAAGGTCCAGTATGCCATACCTAAGACCAAGTTCAGCCCATACATTGCCATAGAGGTATTTACCTGGGGTGTCACCTGGCGCAAAACAAGACACTACGTGGCTTGCAATTACGACATTACAAGCCACGTACAGTTCGAAGCCTATTACATGTATTACGCATTCAACGGCGCTCCGGCCGAGCATGTAATTGGCCTGGGATTAAATTTCAAGATTTAACTACATCTCGTTTCCAACCTTGCGGGCGCGATTGGGCTTGTCAAGGTTGATTCCGTCGGCGCTGGCAATCTCTACAAGGATGTTCCAGCCGGCGCAGAGATATACGTACTGCTGGAGGTCTCCGGCGTCGGGAACTACGATTGTGGTGAAAGGAGTGGGCTTGGTGTCGATTGCCACCATATGGACGTTGGCACCCTCGAACACGCTCTTGTATTTGGCATATTCGCTTTCAACAGGATTCACCACGAATACGATGTCTCCGTCTTCCATGACCTCTTCGGGGCCGTGCAGGGCATAGGTCCCCTCCAGGAAGTCGCTTTTGCGGCGGGTAATCTCGTTGGTCTTGAGGGTGAGCTCTTCGGCCACGCCGTCGTTCATTCCGGCGAAGTAGATGGTGCGGGCCTTGCGTGCCCAGTCGACGACCTCGGCGGGGATGGGGAGGGTAAGGGCCTTTTCGCACTTCTTTGCAAGGGGAGCAAGCTCAGGGGCGATGTCCTTGCCTGCAAGGGCCCAGATGACGCTTTCGAAAAGGAGAGTCTGTTCCACGACGCTCTTGGTTGCGGCCACGGCGTTCTCCCAGCCGCATTTCAGGACATCGGTCTTGATGCACACTTCCTCCAGGGGAGTGCCGTCATTTGCGGTGACGCCGAAGAAATCCTTGTGCCCCTGGGCCTTGAGCTTATTTGCAAGGGTAAGGGTTTCCTTGGTCCTTCCTGAATTGGAGTCCAGGACTACGGTATAATCGTCCAGTTTGTATTCGCACGCCTGGTGTGAGCCTTCGGTGTGGGTAAAGGTGGGGATGCCCCAGCGCAGAGCCTTGCGGATTGCATTCTTTGAAGGCATTATACGGGAGGAACCTTCGCCGGAGAAAAGTATCTTTCCGCTGCGGCGGGCGCTTTCCACAATAAAGCTGGCATCTGAAGGATTGAAATTTTCGATGGTCTTTACAGTGTCCATCATTTCGCGTACCAGATAGAACTGTGCGTACTTGTTGTCAGAGAGGTTCATATAATAAATGATAGGTTATAAAATCTTACTTGGTGCGTCGCAAATTTACTCAAAATCCACCGAATTAGCAAGCCGATGAAAAAAATATAGATTTTTTATAAAATTTTATTGCAAATCAATAAATAATTATTATCTTTGCACAAGAAACCTAATTTAAAACGTTTTATGATAGCTACTTGGTGGGCCGGGCTGAGCCTGGTATCAAAAATCCTTTGGGCGGCAACTCTGAGCGCCTCCCTCATTTTCATCATCCAAAGCATACTCACCTTCGTGGGGGCCGATGCGGACGGAGCCACTGACTTCGACATCGACGTGGATACGTCCATGGACGGAGGAGACCTCTCCAATATAGAAGGAGGCTCCAATCTTTACACCTTCCGTAACTTAGTGAACTTCATCCTGGGATTCGGCTGGAGCGCCATCCTTCTTCAGGACAGCATCAGGCCTGCCGCCCTGCTCATCTTCGTATCGGCCATGATAGGCTTTGCGCTGGTGGCTGTGGTGATGTACATGTTCAAATGGCTTGCCAGCATGCAGCAAAGCGGAAACATAGATATTACCACCGCCGCCAAAGGCTGTGAAGGCAAGGTTTACCTTACCATTCCGGCACGGGAAGAAGGGGAGGGAAAAGTCCAGATTACCATTTCCGGCGCCGTGCGCGAGTACAATGCCATCACTGACAGCGATGAGCCTCTCAAAACCGGCACCCCCATCCGCGTGGTGGACGTGGTGAACGCCAATACCGTTATAGTAGAACCAATTAACACTTATACCATTTAATTATGCCTTCAATAACACTTCTCCTTATTCTGGTGGCGGTCGTCTTCGTGATGTTTGCCGCCATCCTCAGGCGCTATCGCCGTTGCCCTTCCGACAAAATTCTGGTTATTTACGGTAAGACCGGCCGCAAATCATCGGCCCGTTGCATCCATGGCGGTGCCGCTTTCATCTGGCCCGTCTTCCAGGATTACGCCTATCTGGACCTGAAGCCCATCAGCATCGAGTGCAACCTCCAGAACGCTCTTTCCAAGCAAAACATCCGCGTGGACGTGCCCTGCCGCTTTACAGTCGGTATCAGCACTGAACCCGAGGTCATGAACAACGCTGCCGAGCGTCTCCTCGGTCTCTCGACCGACAGCATCCAGAGCATCGCCACCGATATCCTCTTCGGCCAGCTGCGTCTTGTGATTGCAACCATGGACATCGAGGAAATCAATGCCGACCGCGACAAGTTCCTGGCCAGTGTTTCCGCAAACGTGGAGGCCGAGCTCCGCAAAATCGGCCTTAAGCTCATCAACGTTAACGTTACCGATATCCGCGACGAGTCCGGTTATATCGAGGCCCTGGGTAAGGAAGCCGCCGCCAAGGCCATCAACGACGCCAAAAAGAGCGTGGCCGAGCAGAACCGTTACGGTGAAACCGGTAAAGCCATGGCCGACAAGGATACGCGTGTGAACGTGGCCGCCGCCGATGCCGATGCCGTCAAGGGTGAGAACAACGCCAAGATTGAGATTGCCAATTCCGACGCCCTGCGCCGTCAGAAGACCGCCGAGGCCGACCGCCTTGCCGTGGCCGCCGAAAAGGTCCAGGCTGCAAAGGCCCTTGAAGAGGCCTACCAGAGCGAGCGTGACGCTGAAATGGCCCGTGCCGAGCGCGAAAAGGCCACACAGCAGGCCAATATCGTGGTTGCTGCCGAGATTGACAAGCAGAAGAAGATTATCGAGGCCGAGGCCGAAGCCGAGCAGGCCCGCCGCAAGGCAAAGGGTGAGGCCGACGCCATCTTCGCCAAGATGGACGCCCAGGCCCGCGGTCTGTTCGAGATTCTCACCAAGCAGGCAGACGGTTTCAAGAACCTGGTGGGTGCCGCGGGCGGAGACGCCCAGAAGGCTGTCCTGATGATGATTGCCGACAAGCTGCCCGAACTGGTCAAGACCCAGGTAGAGGCCGTCAAGGGCATCAACATCGACAAGGTCACCGTTTGGGACACCGGCAGCGGTACCGACGGCAAGACCGCCACTTCGAATTTCATTTCCGGGATGATGAAATCGGTCCCTCCGCTCGAGGACCTTTTCAAAATGGCCGGAATGGAGCTCCCTAACTACCTGAAGGGGCAAGCCACAACGGAGGAATAGCGTTTTATGCCCATTATTACCAATATAGATGTTATGCTTGCGCGCAGGAAGATGTCTTCCGGCGAGCTGGCCAAGGAAGTGGGCATAACTCCCGCCAATCTCTCCATCCTGAAATGCGGCAAGGCGAAGGCCATGAGGCTGTCCACTTTGGAGAGCCTGTGCCGCGCACTTGACTGCCAGCCGGGCGATATTTTGGAATTTAAGCCATAATATTGAACCACATATTTGAGAAAATCCTGAAAAAGTTATGATTTTCAGGATTTTTTTTCGTATAATTGTAAGTTAAAACGATAACACAAATTCACTGATTTATGAGTAAAGAAATGTCAAGAAGATCCTTCCTCAAAGCAGGAACGGCGGCCGCAATCGGCCTGTCACTAACTCCGGAAAGCGTATTCGCAAAGGGCGAAAAGGCAGCTCCCGCACCCCTTAACCGCAAGCTCAAGATTTTGGGCGTAGGTATTGGTGGCCGTGGTTCTGGCGACCTCCGCGAAATGGAGACCGAAGAAATCATCGGCCTGTGCGATGTGGACTGGAAGTATGCCGCTCACGTTTTTGAGCGCTATCCGAACGCAAAGCGCTACAAGGACTGGAGGGTGATGTTCAAGGAACTGCTGCCGGAGGCCGATGCCGTCATGATCGCCACGGCGGACCATACCCACGCCATCATTGCCGCTGCCGCTATCCAGGCCGGGAAGCACGTTTATTGCGAGAAGCCGCTCACCCGTACCGTGTACGAGTCCCGCCTCCTCACCCAGCTGGCCGCAAAGTACAAAGTGGCCACCCAGATGGGCAACCAGGGTGCATCCGGCGAAGGTGTCCGCAAGGTTTGCGAATGGATTTGGAATGGCGAAATCGGGGAAGTTACCCGCGTAGAGGCCTTCACGGACCGTCCCATCTGGCCCCAGGGCCTGGAGCGTCCCGAAAAGGCCGAGAAGGTTCCCAAGACTCTGGACTGGGATCTGTTCCTTGGCCCCGCCCCTTATCGTCCCTACCATTCAATCTATACTCCCTGGAATTTCCGCGGTTGGTGGGATTTCGGCACCGGCGCCCTTGGCGACATGGCCTGCCACATCCTTCACCCCGTGTTCAAGGCTCTCAAGCTTGGATATCCTACCAAGGTACAGGGAAGCTCCACCGCCCTTCTCACCGAATCCTGCCCTCAGGCCGAAAAGGTGCGCTTCGTATTCCCTGCCCGTGACAATATGCCCAAGGTAGCAATGCCGGAGGTGGTTGTCACATGGACCGACGGCGGTATCCTTCCGGACCGTCCCGAAGGCCTTGCCGCAGGAAAGAACATGAACGACAGCGGCGGCGCCGTTATCTTCTACGGCACCAAGGACACCCTCATCTGCGGCTGCTACGGTGTGAATCCTTACCTGCTTTCCGGCCGTAATCCGGAGGTTCCCCACATGCTTCGCGAAATCAAGGTTTCCCACCAGCAGGACTGGATCCGCGCCTGCAAGGAGCATCCGGACTTCCGTACTCCCAGCGCATCGGACTTCTCCGAGGCCGGTCCTTTTAACGAAATGGTGGCAATGGGTGTTGTTGCAGTGCGTCTGCAGGGCGTGAACCAGGAACTGGAATGGGATGGCGTGAACATGAAATTCACCAACATTCCCGAAGGTGCAACCATCCGTACCATGATTCACGACGGCTTCTCCATCAAGGACGGTCATCCTACCTTCCAGAATGAATACACCGATCCCGTGGATGCCAACCAGTTTGCAAAAGAACTCATCAAGCCCGTCTTCCGCGATGGCTGGGTGCTTCCCGAACTCCCTAACAAATAGAGTGTTTAATTCCTGTTATATATGAAAAAATATTTGATTATGGCTGCCTGCGCAGCATTGGCATTGTCTATGGTTTCCTGCGGCAATAACAACAACAAGAAGAAGGCCGAAGGCGGCGCTCCTGAATTCACCGTTATCGAGAAGGCTCCCCTCATCGCACTTACCGACCTGGCTAAGGACGAGGACGGCGCCTACATCATTTTCAACGGCAACGACCTTGCCGGTTGGCGTACCTATGGAAAGGATGCTCCCACATCCCGCTGGAGCGTTGAAGACGGTTGCATCAAATTCGCCGGTGCCGGTGGCGGTGAAGCCCAGACCGGCGAAGGCGGAGACCTCATCTTCACCATTCCTTTCAAGAATTTTGAATTCTCCTTCGAGTGGAAAGTCTCCAAGGGCGGCAACTCCGGCGTATTCTATCTGGCCAAGGAAGTCGTCACCAAGGACGAACAGGGCAACAATCGTTATGAGCCCATCTACATCTCGGCCCCTGAGTATCAGATTCTTGACAACGCAAATCATCCGGATGCAAAGCTTGGCGTGGACGGAAACCGCCAGAGCGCTTCCCTCTATGACATGATTCCTGCAAAGCCCCAAAACCAGAACCCTTACGGCGAATGGAACACCGGCTCCATCATGGTTTACAAAGGCACCGTGGTACATGCCCAGAACGGTGTGAACGTGCTGGAATATCATCTGTGGACTCCCCAGTGGACCGATATGCTTCAGGCTTCCAAGTTCAGCGAGGAGAAATGGCCCCTGGCCTTCGCCCTGCTGAACAATTGCGGCGGCGAGGAGCATTGCGGCTACCTTGGCTTCCAGGATCACGGCGACGATGTATGGTATCGTAATATCAAGGTTAAAGTTCTTGACTGATGAAACTGCGTAGTATCGTTATAATGTCAGCTATCGGGGCTCTTGCCCTTTCGGCCTGCTGTGGTAAAGTGGAAAACACTGCCAAGCCCAAGAAGGATATCTGCGTACAGCTTTATTCCCTTCGCAGCCTCATTAAAGGTCCCGAGTCCATTTCCCCGCTTCTTGACAGCCTTGCAAAACTGGGTTACACCGGAGTTGAGGCTGCCGGATACGGTGACGGAAAGTTCTATGGACTTGCACCTGAGGAATTCAAGGCAAAAGTGGAAGCTGCAGGTCTCAAGCTTGTTTCTTCCCATGTGAGCAACGGCCTTTCCGAGGCCCAGTTGGACAGCGGAGACTTCTCCGGGGCCCTTGCATGGTGGGATGAGTGCATTGCCGCCCACAAGGCCGCCGGCACTCCCTATATGGTAACGCCCTGGATGGGTACCCAGAAGTCCCTGGAGCATCTTCAGGTCTATTGCGACTATCTTAACGCAGTGGGTAAGAAGTGCGCCGAAGTTGGCATCGCCTATGGTTATCATAATCACGATTACGAATTCCGCAAGGTTGCCGATACGGATGTGGTGATGTACGACTACATGGTAGAGCACACCGATCCTGCATACGTATTCATGCAGCTGGACGTTTACTGGGCAATGTGGGGACACGTGAGCCCGGTTGACTACTTCAAGCGCTATCCCGGTCGTTTCAAGATGTTGCACATCAAGGACGAAAGGGAAATCGGCCAGAGCGGCATGGTTGGCTTTGATGCCATCTTCAAGAATGCCGATATCGCCGGTCTGGAGTGCTACATCGTGGAAATCGAGCGTTACAGCTACGAAAATGTCCTTGTGAGCGCAAAGGAAAGCATCGATTACCTCCTTGATGCACCTTTCGTGAAAGCGTCTTATAAGTGATTAAGATTCTGAAAGCGTCGGCAGGTTCGGGTAAAACCTACAACCTGGCGCTTGAATACATCCGGCTGCTCCTTGTTTCGGAGCGGCCGGATGCTTATCGTCATGTTTTGGCGGTGACCTTTACCAACAAGGCTACGGATGAAATGAAACGCCGTATCCTTCAGGAACTCTACACGCTTTCCGTAAGTCCGGAGGGCTCACGCTATTTCGACAGCCTGGTACCATCAGTGGTTCCATCGGCTGACGAACTTCGCCGAAGGGCGTCGGTCCAGCTTTCCGGTATCCTTCATGACTATTCGGCCTTCGCTGTATCCACCATCGACCGCTTTTTCCAGCAGACTTTAAGGGCTTTTTCCCGCGAAATAGGCCAGTTTTCCCCTTATCAGGTGCACCTGGACAGGGAAGCCCTTGTGAGCGAGAGCGTGGAAAGGGTGCTGGACGACCTTTCAGAGGATGACAAGGCACTTATCGGCTGGCTTACAAGCAGCGTGAAGGAAGAACTGGCCCAGAGAGGCAAATTCAAATTGGAGGAAGGCCTGCTGGGTATTGCATCAGGGCTGAATACCCTTCCCGATGACGCCCCTCCTTTCAGCCGGGAAAGGATGGAGCGGCTTCGCGGCGTTTTCAAGAAAACCGAGCAGGATTTCAGGCAGATGGTCCGGGAGCGCGCCCAAAAGGTGCTTGATGCTTTCGATAGGGCCGGCGTTTCTCCGTCGGATACGTATAGAAGCGCGTTTAATGTAATTAATTCTTACTGCGATCTCTCCAATCCGAAAGCGGCTGTTTCAGCTCCTACGGCGGCTTTTGTCGCCAGGGCCCAGAATCCCGATGAGTGGTTCCCCAAGTCCAAGGCTCATTTGAGGATAGGGCTGCAGGATATGCTTGAAAGGCCACTGGATGAGTTCCTGGCATGTTTCGGCACTCCTTTCAAGGTCTATAATACGGCCAGGAAGCTAAGTTCCCAGCTGTACAGCCTCGGCCTTGCCGAAGAGCTTAGAAACGCTTTTTCCCTTATCCAAAGGGAGAAAAACATTATTTCAATCGATGATTCCTCCGATATCCTGAAAGGAATCATTGACGGCACCGACGCTCCTTTCATTTACGAGAAACTGGGCGTCCGGTACGAGGATTTCCTCTTGGACGAGTTTCAGGACACTTCCGACGTCCAGTGGGAAAATTTCCGTCCCCTTCTGCACAACAGCATTGCTTCCGGCAACGACTCCCTTGTGGTAGGGGACGTAAAACAAAGCATTTACCGCTGGAGAGGCTCGGACTGGAGGCTACTGGACAGCGGTATCCAGGAAGAATTCCCCGGCAGCGAGGTCCGTGCGCTCAAAAATAATTGGCGCACCTGCCGGACGATAGTGGACTTCAACAACGACTTTTTCAAATATGCGGCCTCGGAACTTGGCCTTTCCGGTATTTATGCCGATGTAGAGCAATCGGCCTGCTTCCCTTGTCCGGCTCCAGGCTCGGTGGATGTCGTTTACACGTCGGAGCAGATGGACGAGCTCCTCTCGAGCATTAAGGCTGCAAGGGAGAGGGGAGCCCGGTGGGAGGATATCGCAGTGCTGGTGCGGGATAATGAAATTGGCTCTGAAATAGCCGGACAGTGCATCCTGAACCAGATACCGGTGGTGTCGGACGAATCCCTTTATGTCAAGAGTTCGGTCACGATACGCCGCCTCATTTCACAACTTTCATTGCTTCAGACGCCTCCCGGGGAGAAAAAGCCCACAGCGGCAACTTTCCTTGCCAAGTCAATGGAAATGGAACTCCCGGACGCCTACCACTCGCTGGTAGATTTGGCCGAATCTATCCTTCGGGAACTCCGACAAGCTTTCCCGGACAGCTTTAATGCCGAAATACCGCATATCCAGGCTTTTATGGACCGTCTTCAGGAATGGGTCCAGGCCAATGGCAACAGCCTTGGCGCTTTCCTGAAATTCTGGGAAAAGGCCAAGCCGAAGATTGCTTCGCCCCGAAGCGGTGATTCTGTGAGGATAATGACCATCCATAAGGCCAAGGGCCTGGAATTCCCCTTCGTGATTTTTCCTTTCGCTGAAAAAGTGCGTCTGTTTTCCTCCAGAAAAAGCTGGTGCGCCCCGCATTTGGAAGGCACATCCCTGGAGGGTGAGGCCGAGGGCTATTATCAAATCGACATCACTTCATCCGTCACATCCACGCTTTTCGATGAGGAATTCACCAAGGAGAGCCAGATGCAGCTTGTTGACGCCATTAATCTCTTTTATGTGGCCCTGACACGTGCGAAGTATGGACTTAAGATCATTTCGTCCCTTCCCACAACGGATAAAGCCCCGAAAAATATGGCGCACGTACTGTACAATTATTTGGGCAAGGAAGAATACCACTCCGGTGAGCCATTCGATTTCAGCACATTGAAAAGGGATGCTCCGGCCGAAGAAAGCCTTGAATGTGATTATCCTTCATTTGCTGCCGATACCGGAAAGCGCCTTCGTTTCAGCCCCGAGGCCGCCGATTATTTCGGCCAGGATGGAAGTTTCGGGCCCGAGGCAAGCCGCAGGATCAGGGGAAATGTGCTTCACGGTATAATGGCCAATGTCATTGTGCCTGAAGACCTTGAGCCGGCGGTGGATGCTGCCCTGCAGGCCGGGGAACTGCCTCCCGGAATGCGGGAGCAGGCTCTGGAAATGCTTGGAAGCCGCATCGCTTCGGCCGTGGAAAGGGGATGGTTTTCTCCGGGGGTGCAAGTCCGCTGTGAACGTCCGGTCATTTCTGCCGACGGACAGGAGTTCCGCCCCGACAGGGTGGTGCTTCATCCGGGCGGCAGGGTGGATATAATTGATTATAAGTTCGGCGCAAGGGAGGAGTCCTACAAATACCAGATATTTCGATACGTGAATCTCTACAAAAGTATGGGATTTTCCCCGGTTTATGGTTATTTGTGGTATTTGGAAGATGATGAAATTTCATTACCTTTGCAATGATTAAAAGTCTGTGTGTATGGAAGCAAGTGAGAATTCTATCAAGCTATATTACAATACCGAAGTTGAGAAGTTGCAAATGCCTGAATATGGGCGTAATGTCCTTAAGATGGTAGAGCAGCTGCGCGACATTCCCGATCGGGCAAAAAGGACGGAGCAGGCATACGCTGTCGTGAAGGTTATGGAGAGCCTTAATCCCCAGGTTCACCAGCAGGAGAACTTCTCCCAGAAACTCTGGGATCACCTTTTCATGATAGCCGGTTACGACCTGGATGTGGATTCGCCTTTTCCCAAGCCCCTGCCGGAGATTGTAAACAGCCGCCCGGATCCCATCCCGCTGAACACCAAGCCCATACGCGCCAGGCACTATGGCCGTAACATCGAGAGCATACTGGACCTTATTGCTTCTGAACCTGAGGGGGAGGTAAAATGGGCCATGATACGCTCCCTGGCCATTTATATGCGCCAGCAATACCTTATCTGGAATAAGGATACCGTGGAGGATGCTACCATTTTCCAGGATATAGAAAGGCTGTCAGGAGGAAGGGTGAAGGTTCCGGAAGGACTGGAACTTTCCAAACTGTCTTCAGACGCTTCATTCTCCCGTCCTGGTATGAACCTGGGCTTCAATACCGGCGGGAAAAACGGCAAATTCAACAGGAACTTCCGTAAAAACGGTAAGAAGAAATGAGTTATTTCTCTAAATATTGGAATGGACTTACCGAAAGGAAGCAGAACGGACTTCGTTTTCTGGCGGTGGTGGCAGTGCTGCTGTTCACCATTACCGTAAGCGTATCGGTCTTATCCTATCTCTTTACTTGGAAACAGGATCAGAGCCTTCTGGGAGCCGCATCGTCAGAAGCGATTCAGAACGCTGCCGCATCCTCTGGTCTCAAGATCGGCCATTTCCTGGTCAGTGATTCTTTCGGCCTTGCAGCCCTTTGCATCGTGGTTTTCCTATGGGTTTGGACTTTTAAGCTGCTCCTCCCCAAAACTCGCATTATGCTGCGGAAATGGTTTGTCGGGACCTTATCCCTTTCCTTCATCCTATCCTGGGCCCTGTCGCTCACCGGGCGTTTCATAGGTCAGGAGTTCCTTTTCGGGGGAGGAATGGGCGGAAGGGCCGGTGCCGCCGTGGTGAATCTTGTGGTCCTGAAACTTGGAGAGATAATTTGTGCCATTCTCATTCTTGCCGTTTTTGCAATCTGGCTTTATTGCATAAGCCGTCGCTTTGCTAATCTCATTACGGGTAAAAAGGAAGAAGCCGTTGTCGTGGAGCCGGATATAGAACCGGAAATCAAAGCGGAAGTGGTGGAAGAGCCTTCATTATCTGTCCCCTCACATTCTTTCGAACTTCCGAAATTCCATATCAAGAAGCCTCGCAAGAAAGCTGAACCGGAGCCTGAACCAGAAGCCGAACCTGATGAGGAAGAGACTCCGGAAGCCTCCCAGGAGGAAGGCAGTTTCTCGGTTGTAACGGACGATTCCTTGGAAAAGGAAGTCCGCGAGCCGCTCAAGCCCATCGACAACCGCTTGGATCCGCCGGACGGCCTTCCCAAATACCATTTGCCGGCACTGGACATTCTTGGAGATTATGCCAACGCAAGGTACGAAGTATCCCAGGACGAACTTGTGCGTAATAACAACAAGATTCGTGTTACTCTTGGGAATTATAAGATTCAGGTCAGGGATGTGACCGCCGTCGTCGGTCCTACCGTCACCTTGTATAAGGTTTATCCTGCCCCCGGCGTCAAGATATCGGCCATCAAGCAATTGCAGGACGATATTGGAATCTCGCTCACCGCCAAGGGTGTTCGCATCACTACTTTGGCCGATTCCGTGGGTATTGAAGTGGCCAACGACAAGTCCTCCATCGTGCCTCTCAAGGCCCTGCTGAACGACCCGGCTTTCCGCGAAAGCAAGGCCGAGCTTCCGGTTGCCATAGGCTACACCATTTCCCAGCAGGTGAAGGTGTTCGACCTGGCCGACGCTCCGCACCTCCTTGTGGCCGGTGCAACGAAGCAGGGTAAATCCGTGGGCCTCAATGTGATAGTCGCCTCGCTGCTGTATTCGAAGCATCCTTCGGAGCTGAAATTTGTCTTCATTGATCCGAAGATGGTGGAATTCTCATCTTACGGGCGCCTTCTGCACCATTACCTGGCAGTTTTGCCCAATTCCGGCAGTGAACAGGAGGAAAAGGACCGTTCCATAGTGAAGAATGCCAAGGATGCGGCCGCCGTGCTTCAATCCCTGTGCGTAGAGATGGACGAAAGGTATAAACTTCTGTCGCTGGGCATGGTGAACAATGTGAAGCTGTACAACCAGAAATGGAAAGAGCATCACCTCCGTTCCGACGAAGGCCATCATTTCATGCCTTACATCGTGGTTGTAATAGATGAGTATGCAGACCTTACAATGTCCGTCGGCGCCGGACCGGAGTCGAAGGCCCTGGCCCGCAGCATCACAACTTCGGTCATCCGTCTTGCCCAGAAGGGACGTGCTGCCGGCCTTCACGTCATCCTTGCCACCCAGCGTCCTACGGTGGATGTCATAACCGGCCTAATCAAGGCCAACTTCCCCATGAGAATCGCCTTCCGCGTGACTTCGCGCATCGATTCGGCTACAATCCTGGATCAACCAGGCGCCGACAAACTTATCGGCAGGGGAGATATGCTGCTTTACAGCGGGGTTGAAATGGAAAGGGTGCAGTGCGCATTCATCAGCAACGATGAAATCGTGGCCCTCACCAAGGAAGTAGGAGACCAGATTGGATATCAGAAGAGTTACAATACACCTTATTATTTACCCGAACCTGCACCTGCCGAAGGAGACGATGGCTCCGGAGGCGGAATGGTGGATATGAAAGCCCTTGATGAACGCTTCGAAGAGGCTGCCAGAACAATTGTTTTGAATCAAAGAGGCTCAACTTCCGACCTTCAACGCAAACTTGGTATGGGATATGCAAAGGCAGGTAGAGTGATGGACCAACTGGAAGCCGCAGGCATAGTGGGCCCGCCGAATGGTGCCAAGCCTCGCGACGTCCTGGTAAAGGACCTCGCCGAACTGGAGGAGATTCTCCGGCATTTTATGGAATAAAAAGGTGAAAAAACTATTATCGGCAATTTTGTTGACAGTCCTGGGAGGCGTCTTGGTGTTTGCTCAGGATGGTATCCCCGTGCTTGATGCGGCAAAGGGGAAAAGGGTGTCTTTCCACTATTCCTACAGTCTTTCCCGCGGCGGTGAGGCATTTGCCCCTGTTACGGACGGTAAAGTGCTTGTGCAGGATAATGCTTATACCCTTGAGGGGCTGGGGCTTAAAGTAATCAGCGACGGCTACAGCCGCTGGACTTTGGATAGTGATGCAGAGGAACTTTTGATAGAGACGGTGCAGGACAATGACATCTTCACGAATCCGGCGCTTTTCCTGGCCACCTACCGTTCCTATATGGATAAGATAAAGGTAAACAGCCAGGGGGCCGATTCGCTGGACATCACCCTTTCCCTGGATACCGACACCAAGGCCCGTTTTATCCTTAAGGGGATAAGTTATTCCGAGAAGGAGGATGGAAAAAGCGACTTCTCCTTGGACGAGAAATCGCTTCCTTCAAATTTCGTGGTAACCGATTTGCGTTAATTATCCTTTACGCAGCGGACGCTCATGGCAAGGGACTTCTTGTTTCCCTTGCCTTTTTGTACCACCGGATTGTCGTCGATGATATAGCGGTAACCGGCCATATTGCTGCCGTACTCGTCGGCAACCCACCAGCAGGCATATTCCAGAAAACCTGCTTCCTTTTCACTTGTGTCCAGCGAAAGGTCCATGTAACCGACAGGAATTGCGTTGAACTTGGTGGTGTTGGTAATAGTGACCTGAGGCCAGTATTCCCACATTTCGTTTTGCAGGAAATAGGCCTTGGCCATCAGTTCTCCGGCATCATCGCCCCAAGCCTCGTCGAATTCATCGCCGGTGGGGAGACGCCATCCTTCCGGGCAGGCCTGATTGGCCTCTTCCCAGGTATAATACCTTCCGAAGCAGGCATCGACCACTTCAGATTCCCGGTAGCTGTGGCCGTAATTCTCGTTCCAAAGATTATCGGTGAGCCAGGTCAGGTTGCCGGCAACTACACTGCGGTATTTTTTGTCATCGGCCTGGACATCGGGAATTCCTTTCATGCCCTCCATGGATTTTTCAGGATCAATCGCCCTGAAAACAGTATTGGCTGAAGTGTTGTAAACGCCCTCGCCGAAGGCAAAGCAGGTAATTGTGTACATACCCAGCGTATCGGCCGTGTAGCTGTAAGTGATGGGTCTTGGAATTTTGCTGATGTCGGGAATCGTATCTTTTGCGGTCATGGGAACTGTGTTTATTTTCCAGCAAATCCCAATGACATCGGGAAGATCTCCTTTGGACGGAGTAAGTTTACTGACGTCTGCCGTGACTGTAACGGTGGTCCCTGCCCTTACATAAGGAATGGCGGTACTCACCTTGAGGCCGCTCAAGGTGGGATTGGTCTCCGGTTCATCCTTTTTGCAAGAAATGAGAGCGGAGCAAAGGGCCGCTGCACATAATACTAATATTCTGATCTTCATATCATTCGTCAATACGAACAACAAATATCGCTATTTTTTTTGTATTTTTGCACAAAATCCTTGCCAATTTGAGAAAGTTTGCACTGTTTTTACTTATCTGTATCTTGGTTTCCTGCTCGGGTGGCCGGGGCCGATATGTGCAAATCGCAGGTTTTGCCCAAGGAGGGAAGTACTCGGTGAAAATAAACATGGACGGAGTTGTGGTGCCGGCCACGGAAGTCCGGGACAGCATCGAGGACATTCTGCACCGTATAGACAGCACCCTTTCCGGCTATAACGGGAAATCACACCTGTCCCGCTTCAACGCCGGTGAAAAGGTGCCTGCAAGCGGGATGTTCCTGGAGATGTACGAGCTGGCCTACAGCTATTGGGAAGCCTCCGGCGGGGCTCTGGATTTTGCCGCCGGCCCTCTTTACGATGCCTGGGGTTTCGGCTTTAAAAACAGCAGTTTTCCTACGGAGGAGGAAATCGCGGCTTTGAAGGAGGGATGCGGGATGAGACTGCTTCCACCAAGCCTTCCTGTGGTGGACGGCTATGTGGATCCAGCCCTGATTGGGAATCCCCGCCTGAATTACAATGCCATAGCCCAGGGCTACAGCTGCGACCTTGTGGCGGCGTATCTTTACGGCATCGGCGTAAAAGACATGCTTGTGGATATAGGGGAAATCTGGTGCGACGGCTTAAATCCTTCCGGCCGGGCGTGGTCCGTGGGGATAGACCGTCCCAGCGACAGGGATCCTTCCGATGAGGGGGGAAAGGAGGAGCTTAGCGGCGTTTGGAGCTCGGAGGGTAAAGCCTCAGGCATAGTCACTTCCGGTAATTACAGGAAGTATTACGTTAAGGACGGACGAAAGTATGCCCACACAATAAATCCCATAAGCGGCCGTCCGGTGGAGCACAATCTTCTTAGCGCCACCGTTGTCTCTGCAAAAAGTGCGGCCCGCTCCGATGCCCTTGCAACCTGGTGCATGGTTGTGGGACTGGACGAAGCAAAGCGCCTGATTCTTGAGAATCCGGATCTCCAGGGCTGCCTTATCTACTCCGACGAGGATGGAAAAATGCAGGAGTGGGTTTCTGAAGGTTTCACATTGAAATAAGCTTCAGTACCCAGACAAGCAGGGTACAAAGCCCGTCCGTCGCCGCAATCAGGAAATGGGGACAAATGCCCGCCGAATGCAGCGCAAGGGTGAAAATGGCCGTTGCCATAAGGATGGTCGTCAGGGGAAGGGCGAAAAGGTTTGTCAGCAGGAAATACTTTGGGAAACTGTGGAAACGAAGCCAGACCAGCGGCCCTGTAAATACCTGGCAACTGATACTTAAGGCCGACGCGCTCCAAATCTTCCGCATAGGGTCGAAGGCTATCCCTTTCGGATACCAAGCGTCCATCACCGGAAAAAGAATGAATATTCCTGCCATCGCCAGATAGGAGAGCTGGAATCCAAGGCTGTTTATGGCCGATGGATCCAGCGCAAGTTGGATAAGAAGGGCGACGCAAAGCACCCTCATGGGCTTTCTTTCCCGTCCCGAAAGACGCAGGGTTTCGTTTATGAGGATGAAAAGGAAGGCCCGTACTATGGAAGGGCCGGCTCCTGTCATCAGGGTGAAAAAGCCAGCGCCCAGGATGAGCAGGATGAATCGGCCCAGAAGGGCCCTTGGGGACTTCCCTAAAACGAAGGTTAATTTATCGAAGATCAAATAGATAATTCCTATATGAAGACCCGAAAGGGCAAGGATGTGCGAGGCTCCGCTTTTCCGGAAAACCTCTATGCATTCCTTCGGGAGCGAACTCCTGTCTCCGGTAAGAAGGGCTTTCAGGAGCGGGGCCGAATTCTCATGGGCGAAAGGTATTGAGTCAATAAATGCGCATAGCCCGCCGGCTGCCCTTTCAGCCATTGGGAAGCGCAGGCCATCTCCATAGGAAATGGATGAGTTGACATAGCAGAAAAGCCCTAGAAGCAGGAAAGAGCAAAGGATAAGGGGCAGGGAAGCGTCCGAAGAAAACAGCTTTTTGCGGAATACCAGAAAAATGGATACAAGTGAAAGGCAAAGGTTTGCTGTCAATGGGAAAAATCCCGGGGAAATAAGCGTCCCCGCAACGGCTCCTGCGGTAAAAAACACCGACAGGGTTTCTATATTCCTCGCCTCGGCCATACTTTGCGAAATTACACATAATTTCTTATCTTTGCGAAGATAAGATTGAATTTTTTAACTGTACAAGCATAAACTTATGATCATTCTAGTTATCAACTGCGGAAGCTCCTCTATCAAGTATCAGCTCCTGGACATGAAAAATGACGATGTCTATGACATCATCGCCAAGGGTATAGCGGAAAAAATCGGCCTTCCTGCCGGCATTCTCCAATATGCTCCTTCCGGTAAGGAAAAAGAGGTGACCGACGTTGCCATCCCGGACCACAAAGTTGGTATGCAACTCATCCTCAAGGCCCTTACCAATCCCAAAACCGGCGTTCTGGAGTCCTTGGAGGATATTGAAGCCGTCGGCCACCGCATCGTGCAGGGCGGCGATTTCTTTTCCGGAAGTGCCCTCGTGAACCAGGATGTCCTGAAAAAGATAGAATTCTGTGCCGACTTCGCCCCGCTTCACAATCCCGCACATCTTCTGGGGATCCATGCCATGCAGGAAGTTCTTCCCAGCGTTCCGCAGGTTGTCACTTTCGATACCGCATTCCACCAGAGCATGCCTTCATATGCCTATATGTATGGCCTGCCTTACGAATATTACGAGAAATACCGTGTCCGCCGTTACGGCGCCCATGGCACATCCCACCAGTTCGTGGCCGGGGTCGGTGCAAAACTGGCCGGCCTGGACATCAACAATTCCAAAATCATTACTTGCCATTTAGGGGCCGGCAGTTCCATCTGCGCCATCCAGAACGGCAAGTGCGTGGATACCTCGATGGGCTTCACCCCGCTGGAAGGCATGATAATGGGCACCCGCGTGGGTAATATCGATGCCAACGCCGTCCTTTATCTGGAGAAGAAACTCGGCGTGAGTCCGGACGAGATGACCAATATCCTGAATCGCAAATCCGGCTTCCTGGGTATTTCCACCAAGACTTCCGACGCGCGTGAACTGGATGAACTGGCCAATGGCGGTGATCCCAAGGCCAAGCTTGTTTTCAAGAAATTCACCTACGACATCATCAAGAATATCGGCTCGTATGTGGCTGCCATGAACGGAGTGGACCTTATCATCTTCACCGGAGGCATCGGCGAGCACAACAGCCGCCTGCGCCGCCGCGTGCTGGAGAACTTCTCTTACCTGGGACTGAAGGTGGATTATGAGGCCAACGTTGCCTGGGGCGAGGACGCAATCATCACCACCGAGGACTCCAAGGTGAAGGCCGCTCTTGTCTGCACCAACGAGGAACTTGTCATTGCCCGTGACACTATGCACATTGTTTTAGAAAACCAAGAATAAGAATGATTACCAATTTCAACGAGCTTTTTGCCACTTTGAAGGCAAAAGGCATTTGCAAGAAGATGGTAGCCGCCTGGGGCGTGGATTCACACACCATCGAGGCCGCCTCCCTGGCTTCGGACCTGGGTTTTGTAACAGTAACCCTTGTGGGCGACAAGGACCTCATCGACAAGGTTTGCGATGAGCTCAAGATCGATGCCGGCAAGTTTACCATCGTGGACATCAAGGACGAGCTGAAGGCTGTGGCCGAGGCTGTGCGCATGGTCCACGACGGAGAGGGCGACGTGCTTATGAAGGGCCTTTGCTCCACCGACAAGTTCCTTCGCGCCATCCTTAACAAGGAAGTGGGACTTCTGCCTCCCAAGGGCCTTCTTTCCCACGTCGGCGTTATTGAAAATCCCAACTATCGCAAGCTCATCTTCATCACCGACATGGCCGTGATTCCGGCTCCGGACTTCCGCCAGAAGGTGAAGATGGCCGGCTTTGTCACTGGAGTCGCCCGCAGTTTCGGCATCGATATGCCGAAGATAGCCTTCATCGCCGCTTCCGAACAGATGCTGGACAGCATGCCGGCCTGCATCGAAGCCGCAATGCTTGCCAAGATGTGTGACCGCGGCCAGATCAAGGCCATCGGCGACGGCCCTCTTGCCCTGGATGTCGCCATCGACGAGGAATCCGTGCAAATCAAGAAACTCAATAGCCCCGTGGCCGGAGATGCCGATTGCCTGCTCTTCCCCAATATCGAGAGTGCGAACGTGTTCTGGAAGACCAATTCCAAGTTGGCCGTGGGCGTCCGTCAGGCCGGCTTCCTTGTGGGGACCAAAGTGCCTTGCATCCTTGCCTCCAGGGCCGATTCCGTGGATGTAAAGCTCAATTCCATCGCATCGGCTGTTATTTCTGTTAAATAGATAGAACGATGATTACTAGGGTGGCACAGGTTTGAAAAGATATACCCCTCGTAATTAATAGAATCATGAATAATTAAAACAAAAAGATGAGAAAGTACATTGTAGCAGGGAACTGGAAAATGAATACCACCGTTCCCGAAGGTGTTGCCCTTGCAAAAGCAGTTGTTGAAAAGGCTAAGGATATTCCTGCCAACGTGGAACTGGTAGTGGCTCCGCCGTTTACTCACCTTGCCTCTGTTGCGGAAGCCTTGAAAGGCTCCAAGGTGGCCCTCTGCGCACAGAACTGTGCCGACAACGAGAAAGGTGCTTATACGGGTGAGATTGCCGTGAACATGCTCACCTCCGTTGGATGCCAGTACACCATCCTTGGCCACAGCGAGCGCCGCCAGTATTATGGAGAAACCGACGAAAAACTTGTCGTGAAGACGAAACTTGCCTTGGAGGCCGGCCTGAAGGTCATCCTCTGCGTGGGCGAGAATCTGGACGAGCGCAAGGCAGGGAAGCATTTTGAGGTTGTTACCTCCCAGACCAAGAACGTACTTTACAATTTCAACGAAGAGGATCTGAAAAACATAGTCATCGCTTATGAACCCGTTTGGGCAATCGGCACAGGAGAGACCGCAACCGCAGCCCAGGCACAGGAGATTCATGCCTGCATTCGCAGCGTCATTGCAGAAAAGTTCGGCATCACTGCTGCTGACGATATGACCATCCTTTACGGCGGCTCCTGCAAGCCGTCAAATGCCGGCGAACTTTTCGCCCAGAAGGATGTGGACGGCGGACTCATTGGCGGTGCAGCACTTAAGGCGGAAGATTTCATAGCTATTGCAACCAGCTTCTGATTTTATAACCTGATAGTATGAAACAGCTTCTAATTTCCCTTTCAGCGATTGTGCTTATGCTCGCGGCATGCAGCACAACACCCTCCCAGCCGTCCAAAATTGTGGTGGCCTACGTATCTTCCGGCTCCGATGTCATGCCCGACCAGAGCCTGATGACTCATATCAATTATGCATTCGGCCACGTCAATTCCACTTTCGACGGCGTCAGGATTTCCAATCCGGATCGTCTGAAGGAAATTGTTGCTGCTTGCCCCGACGTTAAGGTTCTACTGTCCATCGGCGGATGGGGAAGCGGCCGTTTCAGCGAAATGGCCTCGTCCGATTCCACCAGAATGGCTTTTGCCATGGATTGCGGCAGGATTGCCGATGAATTCGGCCTCGCCGGAATAGACATCGACTGGGAATATCCCACGGTGCCGGCCGCAGGCATTTCGAGTTCCCCGAAGGATACGGAGAACTTCACCCTCCTGATGAGGGATCTCCGCAGCGTCCTTGGCCCGGATCGCCTTCTTACCCTGGCGACGGTTAGCTCGGCCCGTTATATCGACTTCCCGGCTATCCTCCCTTACATCGATTTCGTTAATGTGATGTCCTATGACCTTGGGCGTCCTCCCCGTCACAACGCTCCTCTGTATGGCTTCGACGAAAATGGAAAGCGTTCCCGCGTGGCCGGCCGGATGAGTGCCGATGCCGCTGTGAGGGCCCACCTTGCCGCCGGCATCCCCAAGGAGATGATAGTGATGGGCATGCCCTTCTACGGCCATGGCAAGGAAGGATATACGGATTATGTCGATTACAAGAATATGGCCCCGCCGCTGGAAGGCCACGTGGAAAAATGGGACTCGATTGCCCGTGTCCCTTATTTTGAGGATACCGCAACCGGCCGTCTGGTCCTTGGCTTCGACAATCCGGCTTCCATTACGGAAAAGTGCCAGTATATTCTTGACAAGGACCTTCTTGGCGGAATGTATTGGGAATACACCTGCGACAATCCCAGCCTGGATCTTGCCCGCACCGTAGCAAAAGTGCTTTTGGATAAGTAACCTTTGTTATTTGAAATTTATTTCGTACCTTTGCGCGCTTTACGAAAAAGCCGCAAAGGTTTTTTGGTGCAATGGGGTGCTTGAAACAGAGCACTGAGTAACACATTTTTATTTAACAAAACTATGAAGCACTTTCAGCTTAAAGGCGAAATCCGCGCCAAGGGCAACAAGGCCGTCATCAAGGCCTTCCGCCGCCAGGGACTTGTTCCTTGCAACCTTTATGGTGCAGGAATGGACAATGTCCTCTTTACCGTGAACGAAAAGGAACTTAAGGGACTCACCCATACTCCCGCCGCATACATTGTGGACCTGGAGCTTGGCGGGAAGACCTACACCGCAGTTGCACACGAGTATCAGTGGCATCCCGTAAATGACAATTGCCTTCACGTGGATTTCCTCTCGGTCGATGAGAAAAAGCCCATCGCAATCAATGTTCCCCTGAATATTACCGGTCACCCCGTGGGTGCACAGGCAGGTGGTAAGTTCACCAAGAACGCCCGTCACCTGCGCATCAGCGCCCTCATGAAGGACCTTCCGGATCAGCTGGACATCGATGCAACTCCCCTGGAGCTGGACAAGAGGATGGTAGCCGGCGATCTCAAGTTCGACGGTATCCAGATCCTCTCCGACAAGAACACCATCATCTGCTCTGTCAAGACAACCCGCGCTATGCAGCAGGCCGCCGCTGAGGCTGCCAAGAATGCCTAGGAGGAGGTATGGACTACTTGGTTGTCGGTCTTGGTAACATCGGGGCAGAATATGCCCAGACCAGGCACAACCTTGGATTTATGGTATTGGATGCCTGGGCTCAGGCATCCGATACTTCTTTTAAAACCGACCGCTATGGCTCGGTGGCAGAGGTTTCTTACAAGGGACGGCACTTTGTGCTGCTTAAGCCATCGACCTATATGAACCTGAGCGGAAATGCAGTCCGTTACTGGATGCAGGTCCTTCATTTCTCACTTGAGCAGCTCATTGTGGTCTCGGACGACCTGAATCTGCCTTTCGGTACAATAAGGATGAGGGCGGGCGGTTCATCCGGCGGACATAACGGTTTGGAGCATATTACCCAGACCTTGGAAAGCGATCGTTGGGTGCGGATAAGGATAGGTATCGGCAACGATTTTCAAAAGGGGGATCAGATTGATTTTGTCCTGGGGAACCTGTCCGAAGAGGAAAAAGAGCTAATCCCTTCCATATCAGAGAGAGTCATTCAAGGTATCAAGGACATTTCAACTGTTGGGGTAGAGCGTGCAATGAACAGCTTAAATACCCGAAAAAAGCAAGAAAATGAGCCTAAAGTGCCTGAAACTTAATTTTTTCTGAAAAATACTTTTGCAATTTGGATTTTTTTGTCTAAATTGCGCTCACTAATTGAAATACAACAATCAATCAAATAACAATCATATTCAAACTAAACCAAACTATGAAAAAGCTTGTTGAAAAAATCAATCTCGAGGTAGCAGTATTCCAGAAGAATGCAGAGGCTCAGTTAGTTAAGGGTAACAAGGCCGCCGGTGCCCGTGCACGTAAGGCTGCTCTTGCTCTTATGAAGGACCTCAAGGAATTCCGTAAAGAATCCGTAGAAGCTTCCAAGTAAGTTTTTATTACTAAAAAGATAAAACGTTGCAGAAAAATAAAAAATTCTGCAACGTTTTATTTTTTTCTGCATCTTTATAATAGGTTTAGGTTTTAGTACACGTCAAGAAACCGGCACTCAAGCGTTCTGCCCAAGGCCGGTTTTCTTGTTTTTTATAAGTTTCAGTCCTATCGGATATCAAGGGAATAGGGGAGACGTGCATATACAACGCCGTTCCTTCCATCAGTAATCTTCCCTAATTCATAGCCAAGCGCCTCAAAGGGAGTGCCTGCCAGGATGGAGGGGGTCTTGTCGCCTGCGCCAAAACTCTGGAGAAGATCATCGAACATTCCTGCTGGAGCGGGATATGAAGCTATGGAGTATTCGTCCGAAGAATGCAAATCGGCAAGGGCGGCTGCATAACATATGGCATCATTGAGATTGCCAATTTCGTCCACAAGCCCGATTCCCAGGGCATCGCGGCCTGTCCAGATTCTTCCCTGGCCAATTTCATCAATTTCCTCGTAACTCTTCCCGCGGCTGGTGGCTACAAGATTGACAAACATATCGTAGATGTCTTCAATGCTTTCAGTCAGGTAATCCACCTCATCCTTGTCGAAGGGACGCATCAGCGCCAGCATATCGCTGTGCTTGTTGGAGCCGATGGTTTCAATGTTCACGCCAAGTTTACGGCTAAGAGCCGAGAATTCCGGAAGAATGGAGAATACGCCTATCGAGCCGGTGACGGTGTTGGCATCGGAGAAAATCTTGCTGCATCCGTTGGCAATCCAATATCCGCCGGAAGCTGCATAATCTCCGAAGGAAGCCACCAGAGGCTTTTCCTCCTGGAGACGATCCAGGGCCTCGCGGATCTTGATGGATGAGCTCACACTGCCGCCTGGAGAGTTTACCCTCAGCACCACAGCCTTTACGCTCTTGTTCTCGCGAGCCTTGTCAATGATCTGTACGAAGCGGTCTCCGGCAACTCCGGTAGAGGCCGAACCGTCCACAATTTCCCCATCGGCATAAATGACTGCAACCTGGGAGCGGGAAAAACCGCTGCTCTTCTTGGCCGCGGAATAATCGGCGAGGGGAACCAGGTGCAGATCCTTGATTTCTTCTACTTGGGCAAAGGTGCAAAGGCGCTCCTGAAGGGTTTTGTGATCGACCAGTTCATCCACCAGCTTGCCGGCAAGGAAGTCTTCGGGGACCACAAGGGAAAGATTGTCCAGGAGGCCGTTGAACTCTTCGACGCTTATTCCACGGGACTCGGCAATGGCATCGCTGAATACCTTCCAAGCCGAATCAATGAGGATTTGGTTCTGTTCGCGATTCTCTTTGGAAGAACTGTTGGCCAGGAACATCTCGCCGGCACTCTTGTATTTTCCGTGACGAATAAGCTGCATTTGCACGCCAAGCTTATCCAGCAGGTCTTTCAGGAATATCTGCTGAGACATAAGGCCGAAGAGCATATAGGTTCCGCCGTGCTGGGAGCCCATGAGAATCTTGTCGGCAACCGTTGAAAGGTAATAAGAACCGTTGCCCGGGATTTCGGTATATGCAATTACCGGCTTCCCGCTTTCGCGGAATGCGGCAAGGGCGCTGCGCAGTTCCTCCAACGTGGCCATTCCGGAAGTAATGTAATCGCTCCTAAGGAGGATGAATTTTATTGAAGGGTCGCCAGCCGCGGTTTCAATGGCCTTGACAGCATCCAGAAGGCCGATGGACTTGGTCGGATTCATATTCATGCCGGCGGCGAAAGCAAAATCCGGGGTGGATTTGCCCTGCTCGGCAATGCTTATGGAGGAAAAGTCCAGATCCAGGACGCCGCTCTTGGGGAGGGCGGGCTTGCCGCCGGAAATAAGGGCACCGGCAAACATTATCATAAATAAAATGAAGCTCAGTATTTGCAGGACAATGAAACCGCAAATAACTGCAAGTACGGTTTTTACGAATTCTTTCATATTACAGCTTTTCTAATTTACAAGGGAAGTGGCACTGTTCCAGGAAATTTCAGTTTTGTAGAAATTATCAAGATAGCTTGACCCCATTGAAGGGAGATACATGGACAGGCCGGAGAAATGCTTGATTTCTATATTCAGGATATGGGGGGTTGCAGCCTTGTAAAGAATGCATTTTTCAAGAGCCGCATCCAACTGGGCTTCTTCTGCAGGGGTAATTCCGGCATTTACCAGTATGTCCTTCAGGTCATAGAAGAAATGGTGGCTGGAGCGGAAATAGCCCTGGACATTATAGCCGTTCAGATTTTTTATGACCGGACGGTATTTCTCGAACAGGGTCTTGCACACCGAGGCAAGGTCGTCCATTTTTTGAGTGTCAACGGCTGAAATGGTGGCGCCGTTTACTCCATCATACTTTTGATGATAATATTCGAAATAGTCCTGGCACACCTTGATGGGATTTGGAGTTCCGCCGACGAGGTTTTCTGCCAGGGTGGAATAGTTGAAACCGTCGGCCAGGACTTCGGTACTGGAAAAGCCCACGATACGGGCCTTTCCCCTCAGCCCCCAGGCGAATTCCACGCCACCGCACAGGCAAGCGTCAATGAGCAGATAGTCCAGTTCGAATGGTATGGCTTCGGCAAAATCCTTCAGCTCCATTGCGTAGGATACATTGCCCATTATATCCTTGCCGATGCTTTTGACGGCAGGATATGGCTCGATTGGAGGGAAAATTGTGTGCCCCCTTTCCTTCACTCCGGGGCTCCAGAAGGGACTTGGCTCGAAATGGTCAGGATTCTCGTAATAACCGGCCGGAAGCCATCCGCTGGCATGTGAGGAAAAAACCATGCCGTAAGTCTTTGACGGAAATGCCTTTTTGATTATCTCCAGGGCTTCCTTAATCGTTGCTGAAGTGCAGAGAGGCGTATTTGCCGGCCAGACATTTATTGTATCACGTATGACAGACCCTTTATCGCTGTACATGTGATATAATACCGGGGGAGAATCGACTTTGTAGTTTTCGCTGGAAACGGGGAATTTATCCAGCACCAGCAATTTGTTTGTGGAAAAGCTGTTGCCGGAGGGCAGATAATTTTCCGACAGTTCCCTTAGGTCTTTAATGAGGTAATCCGACAAGTCGTTGAAACCTGCCGATACCATGAGCATCGTATTGCAAGTGGGCTCCGAGCTATCCCTGGCCGGCTGCTCTTTTGCCCCGCTTTCCCCTTTGCCGCCAAAATCGAAGTTGCTGTCTTTGAAGCAGGATACTGCCGCCACCGAAATCAGCAGCAACGAAATCCATCTTAAGTTCTTTACCATAAAATACACTCCAACTTTGCAAAGTTAACGATATTTTTATAATTTTGGTCCTCTGTTACCTCTAATGTTATAATAAGATGAAATTGATTTTGAGGATTATGTCAATCAGCGCAGCCGCTGCCCTTTGCGCAGCTTGCCAGCTTCCGGGCGAAAAGGAGGCCGGTGAGCAGGATTTCAAATATACCATCGATTCTTTTGCCGACCTTAAGGTAATGCGTTACCGCATTCCCGGCTGGGAAAACCTCAGCATGCAGCAGAAGGAATATGCCTATTACCTTTCCGAAGCTGCAAAATTCGGCCGTGATATACTTTGGGACCAGAATTGCAAGGACAATCTTAGGGTGCGTCACGCCGTTGAAGCCATTTTGGATACCCCTGAGGCCGATGACGGGAGTCCCGAATACCAGGATTTCCTGGTCTATGCAAAGCGCCTGTTCTTTTCCAACGGCATACATCACCATTATGCCGAGGATAAATTCTTCCCCTCCTGCCCCAGGACGTATTTCGCATCCCTCCTGGACCTTGCCGGCGTAAAGGACGACGGCCTTCTGGACGTTATATACAATCCGGAAATCTGGCCCCAGCGCCGTTCTACAAATACTTCCGGGGATATCGTAAAGCAATCGGCAGTGAATTTCTATGAAGGCGTGAGCAGGGAAGAGGTAGAGCGTTATTACGCTTCCATAGTCAATCCGGATGATCCTGAGCCCATTTCCTACGGTCTTAACACAAAGGTGGTGAAAAGGAAGGACGGGAAGATTGTGGAACTGCCCTGGAAGATAGGAGGTATTTATTCCCCTGCAATCGAGAAAATATGCGAGCAGCTTGCCAAGGCCCGCGAAGTGGCAGAGAATGATATACAAAAGCGCGCCCTGGGAATCCTCATCGACTATTACCGCAGCGGAGACCTTAAAAAATGGGACGAGTTCAATATCGAATGGGTGAAGGACACCATTGGAACGGTGGATTTCATCAACGGTTTCATCGAGGACTACAACGATCCGCTGGGCCGCAAGGCTTCATGGGAAGGATACGTGAATATCAAGGACTTCGATGCATCGAAGCGCACTGAAATCCTGTCGGCCAACGCCCAGTGGTTCGAAGACAATTCCCCGGTCGATCCCCGTTTCAAGAAAGAAAAGGTGAAGGGGGTTTCGGCCAAGGTCATCAATGCGGTTTGCCTTGCCGGAGACAGTTATCCTTCCACTCCTATCGGCATAAATCTTCCCAATGCCGATTGGATCCGCAAAGAGCACGGCTCAAAGAGCGTTACCATAGCCAACATAACCCATACCTACGATCTGGCGGCCCAGGAACTGCCCACCAGCACGCTTGCAGAATTCGCCTACTCGAAGAGCGAAATCGAGCTGGCAAAGAAGTGGGGACCCATTGCCGACGAGATCCATACAGACCTTCACGAGTGCCTGGGGCACGCCTCCGGACAGCTGCTCCCCGGCGTGAGCACTACCGCGATGGGAGAGTATGCATCGGCCCTGGAAGAGGCGCGGGCCGACCTTTTCGGCCTGTATTATACTGCCGATCCCAAGATGGTGGAACTGGGTATAATGCCGGATCCAGAGGCCTACAAGGCCGAATATGCGAATTATATCCGTAACGGCCTGATGGTGCAGTTCACCCGTGTGGAACTTGGACGCCCCAACACGGAGGCTCATATGCAGAACCGTAAGCTGATTGCCCAGTGGTGCTATGAAAAGGGTGCCAAGGACAAGGTTATCGTAAAGAAAGTGCGCAAGGGAAAGACTTATTTCGTGGTTAACGACTACGAGAAACTGCGCGCCTTGTTTGCCGAGCTTCTGGCCGAAATCCAGCGCATCAAGTCGGAAGGGGATTACGAGGCTGGAAAAGCACTTATAGAAACCTATGCCGTGCATATCGACCCTGAACTCCACAAGGAGGTCAGAGAGCGCTACGAGGCTTTGAACCTGAAGCCTTACGGAGGATTTGTCAATCCTGAAATCGAGCCTGTCATAGGCCCAGACGGAAGCATCACTGACTATGTACCTGTCTATACTGACGATTATCTAGGACAGATGCTCCTTTATGGCAAGAAATACGCCACACTTTGATTGTTAAGGACTATAGAAATTACCTGAGAATTGAGCGCAGGATGTCTCCGAATACGGTTTCATCCTATTGTCGCGACGTTAAAGCTTTCCTGGATGCCTGCGGGAAGGCCCCAGCCGACGTAAGTCCGGAAGATATAAGGGATTACCTGGGGGAGGAGTCTTCCAGGGGGATTTCCAAACGCAGCAGCGCAAGGATGGTAAGTGCGCTCCGGAGTTTTTTCAATTGGTGCATCGAGGAAGGTGATATCAAGGACAATCCCTGTGACAAGGTGGATGCCCCGAAATTGGGGAACTACCTTCCCGAAGTCCTGAGCGTCCAGGAAGTGGAGGATATAATCAATTCGGTTGACACCAGCACTCCGGGTGGAAAACGGGACAGGGCTATACTGGAGGTGCTGTATGGCTGCGGACTTCGGGTAAGCGAGGCATCGGCCCTGAGAATCTCGCATATACATGCCGAAGACGGTTTTGTGGATGTGATAGGGAAGGGGGACAAGCAAAGGCTGGTCCCCCTGGGGGAAATGGCTGCAAATGCCATTGCCGTCTATCTGGATGACCGCCCCCAGCCGGCATCAAGGGCCTTCGAAGACATACTTTTCCTGAACCGTTTTGGCCGTCCTCTCAGCCGGGTGTCGATATTCAATATGGTCAAGATGCAGGCAATGAAAGCAGGTGTGCAGAAAGAAATCTCTCCGCACACCTTCAGGCATTCATTTGCCACTCATTTGATAGAGAACGGTGCCGACCTCAGGATTGTCCAGGAAATGCTCGGGCACGAATCTATACTTACGACAGAAATCTATACCCACATAGACTCATCCACCTGGCACAAGTCGGTGCTGGAACACCACCCTATTTCTTGAACAGCTTGTTGTAGAGTCCCAGGAAACCGGCTCCGTGACGGGCTTCGTCGCGAGCCATTTCGTGAACGGTGTCGTGAATGGCGTCGTAGCCAAGTTCCTTGGCCCTCTTTGCAATTGCGAACTTGCCTTCGCAGGCACCGGCTTCAGCCTCATAACGCTTCTTGAGGTTGGTCTTGGTGTCCCATACAACCTCTCCGAGGAGTTCGGCGATGCGGGCGGCGTGGTCGGCCTCTTCGAAAGCATAGCGCTTGAAAGCTTCGGCAACTTCGGGATATCCTTCCCTGTCGGCCTGTCGGCTCATGGCAAGGTACATTCCGACTTCCGAGCATTCACCGGCAAAATGGTCCTGCAGGCCTGCCCAGATCTCCGGGTCGCAGCCCTTGGCTACGCCCAGCACATGCTCACAGGCCCACTGGGGCTTGTCGCCTTCTTCCTTGATTTCTACGAATTTATCGGCCTTGGCATGGCATATAGGGCATTCTGCGGGGGGATTGTCACCCTCGTGTACGTATCCGCAAACGAGGCATCTGAATTTCTTTTTCATATTGTTTTCCTATTATTGTTGTTAAAGTGGTTAATAAAACTTTATAAAGTTAAGAATAATTTTTATCGTCCGCAAATATTCTTGAAATTGCACCATTCGCAGGTTTTGCCGTCTTCGGTGCGGCGGAATGGGAACTCAGTTGAACTTATCTCTTTCAGCAGGCCTCCAAGGCGTTTTTTTGCTTCCGAGACGAACACCTTGCTCACTTCCACGTCCGGCAGGGGCTCAGAAAACATGCGTCCGGTGCTGTAAATGGAATTGATGATTTTCTTTCCGTCGAATCCGGCCTCACCGCTGGCAAACATATCATAGATGAAAAGTTGCAGGGCAATGCTGGGCCGGTCTTTATTATCAGCGCCGAAAATTTTATCGACCACCGAAAGGGCGTTGCCGTCGTTTATCAGAATGTCACTGTCCTGCACCTTTCCGGTTTTGTAATCGACAATCCTTATTTCCCCGCTCTTGTAACTGTCTATGCGGTCCACGAGCCCGAAAAAATGGAAGCCTTCGAAATCACATTGCATTGGCTTTTCCAGTCCGATAATGGTGAAGGCTTCGGAGCCGGAGCCGGTGAGCAGTTTCTCGTCGTGCCGGAGAGTTTTAATAACATAATCCAGTATAATCTCCTCCAGGACAAGATTCCTGCCGCTGACCTCTATGCTGTGCATTTGGGAAAGCACCTCATCCCGTATCATTTTCCTGAGGCCCTTCTCGTCCTTCGCCATTTCCCGGATCATCTGAAGATCAATCTTCGGAGCCTTGCTGTAGAGGTTCTGCATCACCTTGTGGAAAACGGTGCCAAACTTTCCAGTGTCAAGCGATTCGGCAACTTCGTCCGCGGCGTCAAGTCCTTCTACCACTTGATAGTAGAATTGGGCGGGGCAGTTGAGATAACTCTTGAGCGAGGAGGCCGACAGGTTCTTTGCCCGGATTTTTGAAACGTGCTCCTGGGTTTTCTCGATGACGTCATCGTTTATTTCCGGCGGAATCATGGCCGCCGATGCGCTGATCCGCCGAAGTGGCATGCGGAAATGGTATTCCAGCTGTTTTATGTATCGGCTTTCCTCTCCGCCTTTCAGGCTGTCGGTGCGGCTGTCGTAGATGAGCCATACTTTTTGGGCCCTCTGGATCATCCGGTAGAAATAGTAGGCCCATACCGCATCCTGATATTCGTGGGTTGGCAGGCCGAAGCCCTTTCGCAGTTCCGGTGGAATGAACGAGTTGCTGCGGCTGCTGCGTGGGAAAAGCCCTTCGCAGCAGCTCATTATTGTAAGGTATTTGAAATCCAGGGAACGGGTTTCCAGTGGGCCCATAATCTGGAGCCCCTTGAGAGGCTCTCCGCGGAAAGGTACCGAAATGGAGGAAAGGGAGCGCTCCAGCAGCCTGAAATGGGTTGCAGGAAGAACCTCCAGGTCTATCCCCATCAGGACATTGAGCTGGGAATGGCAGCGCTTGGCAAAGTCCGTTTCAAGTAGCATTTCCCCTTCCTTCGAGAGCTTCCTTCCTGCGAAGGCAATTATCTCCGAAAGCCAGAGTTCCATGCGGTGATTTGCACTGGAGGAGGCCTCCTGGGGTGAGGTCACAACCGGGCGGAAAACCAGGGGCAGGAATTCCCCGGTGAGGAAATCCTCGACGGGAATGTAATATTTCGCGGCGTTTTTGATGCGCTTTACACAGGCTTTTTCTTCTTCGCTGATGAGGCTGCGGAAAAGCCCGCAGGAAAAGACTTCGCTCACGCAGCCGTGATAGAAATACCATTTCCCGTCCTTTTGGCGAAGCCTTAACTGGAGATCTCCCAAGGCCGAAATAAGGGTAAAGACGGCACTTCCCGTCATGGGATAACCCATGGTGACGTTAACGGAGTCGTATTGCGGCGGAATGGAATTAAGGAGGGGCAGCAGCAGGTTTTCATCGGGCAGCACGAAAGCCGTTTCCACTGGATCTCCGTCGGTCTGGGACAGGATGTACGGCGCCAGTTTCGCCTGGGCGATTGACGAAGGAACGCTTATGACGCTTATTTCCGGAGTGTCAAGCCCTTCGGGATCGGCCTTGAAAGCCTGGGGGAAGTCCTCCACGTTTTTTTGCATGAAGAAGGAAGACTTGTTGGCCTTGTCCTTGATTTCCTCGCCGGAGTAGTCCCAGACGAAGTTTGCAATCTGTGCATCCCTCATCTTTGCAAGCAGCAGGTGTTCACATTCGTTGAGGGCATTAAGGCCGGTGAACACGAAAAGTGTAGTGTCCGGGAATGCTTCTTTTGTAATGTCAGGGACCGATTCGCCGCCTTTCAGCCTCTCCGCGATGCTGCGGTAAACCATACCTTCGGTCGAGAGTTTCTTTTCCTCAAGCCTTTTCCTGAAATCTTGGTACAGGGGCAGGAGCAGGTTCCATATCGAGGCGAACCGCTCCTTTACCCCTTTTTCGGCCTTATTGTCCCTGAAGTGGCCGAGAAAGCGTTTCACGGCTTCCCTTTGCCTTTCGCTCAGGTAGTCGAAACTGTCCTGAAGGGCCTTGAAGTCCGACACGTTGCGGAAAAGGGAGGCGGCATCCACCAGATATTTGTCAACGTCGTCGAAATCCTGAAGTATGACCTCGCCCCAGAAAATGAAATCGTCCAAAGCTTCGGCCGATGGATTCAGCCTTTTGTAGCAATCGTAAAGCTCAAGGATGAGCCTTAGGGAATCGCTGCTTTCAATGTCGTAGAGCCGGCAGAAAAAGTCTTTAATGGTGTATATCTGCGGGGATAGCATTGGAATGCCGTTCCCGCTTTCGGAGAGGATGTCGCCAAGGTATTTCCGGAAAAAGACCATGGACCTTCGGTTTGGAAACACGAAACAGGTGTTTTCCATGCCGCCAAGGTCCCAATAATGCCGCGCTACCTGTTTGAGAAAGGGTTCCATATCAAAGCCCGAGGATTTCCTTTATTTTGGGGATGAGCAGGGAATTGACGTATTCCTCTTCCATGAAGTGGGTACCGTCGTACATCTGGTAAGTGTCTTTGCCGAAGTACTTCTCCCAGAGGTCTATTTTGACCACGCCGGAGCGCATGAAATGGTCGTGGTAGCCGAAGAAGGCGAAATAATAGCCCCCTTCCTCAATGCTGCCGAAGGCCTGCTGTCCGTGTTCCTTGTATTTGTACAGAACTTCAGGGGTGAACTTCAGAGGCTGCCGCTCGCCCTCCTTGACGGGGAACTTATGGTTCAGCCACCACCGCCCAAGTGCAAAACGGGCTATGTAAGATGAGCGGTACAGCTGGGTTGCCGCGCCCAGCGAAGGGGAAACGAAAAGATGGGGAATACCTTGAATCCTGAGTGCCTGGAGCGAGCCCAGGGACTCTCCGATGATTAGGGAGGGGGATAGCTCCTCCACCCATCCTTTTATTTGTTCCCGGCCTATCTCCGGATCGAAATCATAGGTGCGGATAACGACGCGAATCTCCTCCGGAGGGAAAACTCCGGCCAGATGGTTTGGAATGCGGCTGTCTCCTCCTCCGCCCATACCGTGTATATACAGAATAGTTTTCATCAATTGCAAATTTACAATATTATGCTTAATTTTGTGACTGACATAATAGTTTAATATGAAAAAAATCATTGCATTTTTTGTGGCCGCAGTCCTGGTATCAGGTGCCGCTATTGCCCAGAACCGTCCTGCCGCACCCGTAGATCCAAAAGACTACCAGTTTACCACGGTTAAAGAACTTCCCATTACTCCCGTCAAGAACCAGTTCCGCAGCGGAACCTGCTGGTGCTTCAGCACCCTTTCTTTCCTGGAGTCGGAAGTTATCAAGGCAAAGAACCTGAAGGATCCTGCACTGTATCCGGATTTTTCTGAGATGTTCGTTGTCCGCAAGGCCTATTATGACCGCGCCATCAAATATGTCCGCCTGAACGGCAAACTGCAGTTCAGTGCAGGATCTGATTTCGGCGATGTGATTGAAGTGGCCAAGACATACGGCCTAATTGACCAGAACGCCTATTCCGGTCTTCAGTACGGCTACGACCTTCCCGTTCAGGGTGAGCTGGACGCCGTTCTTGCCGGCTATGTTGGCGCAGTGGTCAAGAACCCCAACCGCAAGCTCACCTCGGTGTGGCCCAAGGGAGTGGAAGGAATCCTGGACGCCTATATGGGAGAGGCTCCGGAGACATTCAGCGTGAACGGAGTAAGCTATACTCCCCAGAGCTATTGCCAGTCCCTGGGAATCAATCTGGACGACTACATCGGCTTCACTTCCTATACTCACCATCCTTTCTATACCGCATTTGCAATGGAGGTGGAAGACAACTGGCGCTGGACTCCTTCCTGGAATGTACCCCTGGATGAATTCATTGCAATAATCGACAATGCCGTGGATAAGGGTTATACCGTTGCTTGGGGCGGCGACGTTTCAGAGACCGGCTTCACCCGTAACGGCCTTGCCATTCTGCTGGATACCGAGAATGCCGCCACCAGCGGTTCCGACCAGGAGCGCTGGGTTGGAAAAGCCGATGAGGCTGCTCCGGCAAAACCCCTTGCCAAGGAAATGGAGGTCACCCAGGAAAGCCGTCAGCTCATGTTCGATGAAAAAACATCGACAGACGACCACGGAATGCACCTTTACGGCATCGCAAAGGACCAGAACGGAAACAAGTACTATCTGATCAAGAATTCCTGGGGCGTGACCGGTGCCTACGACGGACTCTGGTACATGTCGGAGAATTTCGTAAAGGCCAAGACCTTGAATATCATGATCAACAAGAACGCCGTTCCCAAGGATATCCTAAAAAAACTTGGCGTCAAGTAAATGGGCTTGAGAAAAAGTATTCCTAACCTAATCACTTCCATGAACCTGCTTTCAGGTACCATGGGAGTGATTCTCGTATTTCAGGGGAAAATAGGTATGGCTTTCGGATTTATGGTGCTGGCTGCCATCTTCGACTTCCTGGACGGCTTTGCAGCACGCATCTTGAAGGCCTATTCCCCAATCGGGAAGGAGTTGGACTCCTTGTCGGACCTTGTCAGTTTCGGCCTTCTGCCTTCCCTTATGATGGTCAAGACGATGTGGATGCATTCGGTTGTGGGAGCCGTTTCCATAGTTCCTCTTTTCCTTGTGGTAATGAGCGCCTTCCGTCTTGCCAAATTCAATGTCGACGATCGTCAGGGAGAGAATTTCATTGGCCTGCCGACACCTGCGTCGGCAATGGTCTGTGGTTCCCTTTGCACTTTCATCTTCGCCTTCCCGGAAAGCAGGATTGCGGCATTGGCAGGGGGTTGGTGGCTCATTCCGCTCATTGCCGTTATCCTTGGTCTGCTGCTTGTGAGCGAGATTCCGTTCTTCGGGATGAAAGCCGGTGCCGGGCACAAACTGATGGATGCAAAACGCATTGTATTCATCTGTCTTGGGGTCGCAGCAATCGTGCTTGCATTTATATTAAAATACAAGCTGAGCTTCGCCATCCTGGCTTTTTTTACGTTGTATATTCTGGAGAATCTGTTTCTGGCACCTTTCAAGAGGGGTCCTCGTCAAGACCAAAATCAATAGCTTCCCATAGCTGCTGAATTTCGCGGCGGTCCTTCTTCGTGGGACGGCCGCTTCCGCGGTCCCTCTTTATGAAGAAGGTTTCCACCGGGGCGTGCATCTTGTCCAATTCCTCCTGGGGGGTAAGGTTCTCGGCGAACTGGCTCACCAGGGCGGCTCCAACCCTGTGTTCCGTTGGCTGAATGACTTTATAGCTGAAAACCACCAGGCCTTTCCTGACGTGAATCAAGTCTCCTGGCTGAACAGCCTTTGAGGGCTTGGCGTTCGTGTCCCCGACTTTGACGCGTCCGCCTTTGCAGGCATCGGCGGCATCGGTCCGCGTCTTGAATGCGCGAATCGCCCAAAGGAATTTGTCTATCCTGACTTCGGCCATACTATTCTTCGATAATGGGGATGTCCTCATCCCTGGGATCCATCCTAACCTCCAGAAGGACTGTGTCCGGGGCCGATGGAATGAGGAAAAAGTCACTGACCTCGGCTGGAACAAGCAGTACCTGGCCTTCTTTCAGGGAATAATTATCCCCGCTTTCCTGAAGCGCCGCTTCGCCTTTTACGCAAATGTAGATAAGGAAGGTATCGTCCTGCTCCCTGTGGCTTTTAAGGGCCTGGGAAAGCGATATTTCGTTTACGCAGAACTGGTCTGTCTTGGCAAGCAACTCTTCTTCAGGACTGTCTTTGTCAATGCCTCGGACTCCATGGCGGAAATCAATAAGGTCGAAGGCTTCTTCAAGATGCAGCTCACGCTCATTGGAGCCCCAGTCGTGCAGGCGGAACCAAAGCTCCGACGATTCGGCAATCTCCAGAAGACAAAGGTCTTTTGCGGCGTGAACTACTCCAGGGGGGATGAGGAAACTGTCGCCGGCCTTGGGCTTGATGCTCCAAAGCAGGCTTTCCACCGCAGCGTTTTCGCAGCAGCGGAAAAACTCTTCGGCACTGACATCCTTCTTGAATCCAAGGTAGATTCGAGCATCAGGTCCAGCGCTCTTTACATACCAAAGCGCAGTTTTGCCGAAAGCGTCGTAACGCTGGGCCGCCGTTTCGTCGTCGGGATTGATGTGAAGGGAGGTGCGCCCCTTTATGTCCAGTTCTTTGACGAGCACCGGGAACTGTGTTCCATACCATTCGAAGGCCGAATCCCCGACTATGCGTTCCAGGTAGGTCTGCATTATGTCGCTGAGGGGATTTCCCGCCAGCCATCCGTCCGAAGCGACGGAGTCGATGAAGCCTAAATCGGCAAGGAGATATTTTACGCTGCCCCAGGGCATCTTCTGCTGGTCCGGCAGGAAATGCATGGGCGTTAATTTCTTGTTCTGGTCTTCCATGGATAATCTATTCTACATACAGCAGGAGCCCTTTAAGGTATTCTCCCTCCGGGTGGAAAATGTTGACGGCGTGGTCGGCCGGCTGGTTCAGACGGTCCAGGATGCGGACGCTGCGACCGCATTGTGCCGCTGCAGAGAAGACGGCAAGCGCGAAGGCTTCCTTGTCCACCACCTGGGAACAGCTGAACGTGAAAATGAAACCTCCGGGGGCAATCTTTGAAATGGCGGCTGCATTCAGTCTCTGATAGGCGCGGAGGGCGTTTTTCAGGGCCCCGCGGTGCTTTGCGAAAGCCGGCGGATCCACAATCATCAGGTCGTATGCACCGTCGGGGGAGTTCTTCAGGAAGTCAATGGCGTCTTCGCAATATGAGGTGTGCGAGCCTTCGGGAAAGCCTCCAAGGGCTACGTTCCGCCTGACCATTTCCATAGCTCGGGCCGAGCTGTCCACGGAATCTACGTGCTGCGCTCCGGCTGCAAGGGCATAGATGGAAAATCCTCCGGTATAGCAGAAAAGGTTCAGGACGCGTTTCCCCTTTGCAAGGGCTCCGACTCTTGCACGGTTTTCCCTCTGGTCCAGGAAAAACCCGGTTTTCTGGCCTTCAGACCAGTTGACGAGGAAACGCTTGCCGTTCTCCAGAACGGTCTCTTCGCTTGCATTGTAGCCCGGTGCTTTCCAAAGATAGCCGTCCACAAGGTCCAGTCCGGCCTTGAACGGAGCCGTTCCGGAACTTTTATCGTAAACGGCTTTCAACTCTTCGCCGTACACCTGCTTCAGGGCTTCGCAAATGGCCACCTTGGCACGGAACATTCCCACGGAATGGGCCTGAAGTACGCAAACGCCGTTGTACCAGTCTATTATGAGTCCTGGCAGGCCGTCACCTTCTCCGTGTATTAGCCTGTAGCAATTAGTGTCCGCCGAGCCGTGAAGTCCATATTCCATCCTTAGCCGCAGGGCGCGGGAGAGCATTTTTGTCCAGAAATCCGGCAAAGTGGGGTCTTCGTCAAAACTGAGTATCCTCACGGCAATGGAGCCTTTCTGGTAGTGGCCGCAGGCCAGAAGTTCTCCCTTAGAGGAGCACACGCTAACCAGTTCACCTTCTTCCGGATTGCCGTGAATCTGTGCTATGGCACCGGAAAAGACCCAGGGATGATATCTCAGTAGGGATTCTTCCCTTTCAGGCTTTAATACAATCTTGTCCATTGAAACGTTCGGGGTGCAATTGCTCCTGGGAAAGGGGATTCTTTTTGGAGCCGATTAATTTTATGTACATTTCCCGGCAAATCCAGGCATCGGTGGCGGCATAACGCATCTGTGAGTCGGAAAGATTCTCGGCTTCCCAGTTGGAAAGCTGCTGGGCTTTGGAAATCTTCACGCCAAGTATTATGGCGGCCATTTTCTTCACCGACTTGTCGCGAATGCCGTACTCCCACACAATGGATTGCAGGTCTATGAATCCGCCGGGGGTAAAGTTGCATATCTTTTGCAGACCGCGCACATCGTCCTGGGTTGCTGCGCCAACTTTAAGGATATTCCCTCGCGAAAGAATGGATGAGAGCGAACGGGGGAGTCCGGTTTTCTTCAGCCGGATAAGGTAGGCCCTGTCCGGCCCTGAAAGTTGCAGGAGGGCCGTTCCGTTTGCATGCTGGTCAGGGGAGAAAGTTGGACGAGTCTCGGTATCGAAGCCCAGGATGCTTTGCTTCCGGAGATAGGCGACGGCCTCGTCCAGCTGCTTGCCGGGAGAGTCTATGACGATGATTTTACCGTCAAACGAGGCAAGTTCAAGTACTCCTATTTCTTCCGGACTAATTGATATCCTGAACATAGGCTTTTTTGACATAGGACTCCGAAATTTCCACAAGCACCGGAACTCCTTCGGCCGATGTTTCCGTCTCGTAATACTTTATCATCGGCAGGCTTATCCGGTGTGAGAAAAGGTCTTCTTGCCGAAGCAGGCTGAAGGTGGCGTCTATGATGGTATTCGCGGGTTCCAGGATAATCATCGAAGGTGAGAGCATCTTTTCCATCCGGGCGTCTTCTTCGGTTCCGCCAAGGCGGATGATGGAAAGCTCTGAATAGATGGGGACCAGGTCTGCGGTGAAATTGTCGATAATAAGGGCGTCCATCGTGAGGGAAGTGGCAAGATACTGCCTGAGGATGCTGCGGAGCTGGTTCCTGACATCCACTGCCTCATCGGGGGAGAGTACGGTAATATTTTTGTCTTTCCCTCCGATATCCTTGAATGCGCCCTGCCAGGCATTGGCATTCTTGACGGCCTCGCTGGTCCATACGCAAATATTGCTTGCACCGGAGCGTACGGCGTTTTTCAGGCATTCCTTAGCAGGTGAAAGAATCCTGGAACTGCCCCCGGTGAGCTGCAGGAGGGTGTCCACGTCGAACAAACCGTATTCGGCCTGGGCCGATGAGGTGAAGATGAGAATCTTCGCCTGTTCCTTCCTCAGTCGGGCCTTGATGTCATGGGCCGAACGGAAACAGCAACTGTCCCAGGCGAACATGGCACCCACCACGGCGGCTTCCCTCAGGCTGTCCAGAGATGCCTTGTCGTCAACCAAAAAACTGGAATATGGACTTGCATGTGCGTCCAGGATTGCGTCGAAGTTCTCCCCGGCGAAGTCCGGCAGGGAGTCCCTCTGATAATGTCCGTCCACATTATCGGCCTTGTCGGTAATAAGGAAAAGGCGTGCGAGCTCAATGACGTCGGATGGCTCTCCAATGATAGCGATTGAACCTTCAGGGCCGATGGAACGGCTCCCGGCTGCGATTCGCGACAGACCGGAAGTGTCCTTGGCAATGCTGGTGACAAGGGGAATGGTGGGGCGGGGCGTCGTGGTAACGCGTTTGCACCCTGTTGCCGCCGCAAGGCATATAAGGCAGAATAATATACTATTTTTCATATTAATCATTGAATTGCAAATATACCTCTAATTTGATAAAAAAGAAACCGGAGAGATGAAAAAATCGGCGTCCGGCAGGATGGTAAGCCCGGGCGCCGATGCAAAGCAGTACCTGGCGGCGACCGATCAAACATCGCCCAGCACGGTTTGCAAGGCAAAGATACATGGCCTTGAACGCTTTGTCAAGGCTTTTTGAGAAGCTGAAATTTCCCACGCTGTAAAACCGCTTTCCGCCGCCGTCGGCCCAAGATTCTTGAAATTTTTTCCCTTGTACAAGGAAAATGTGTATTTTTGCGACGGTATGTCAGAGGCTGCTTACATGTTCCCGACTTCCGTAAAAGAGGTGGAGGCGCTGGGATGGGACTACATTGATGTAATCCTTTTCAGCGGTGACGCTTTCATAGACCATCCTTCTTTCGGAACTGCGGTAATTGCCAGGTGGCTCCAGAAATGGGGCTACAGGGTGGCAGTCGTGCCTCAGCCCAACTGGAGGGACGACCTCCGGGATTTCCGCAAGCTGGGGACTCCCAGGCTATATTTCGGCCTGAATTCCGGGGCTATGGATTCTATGGTGAACCATTATACGGCCTCGAAACGCCTCCGCCATGACGATGCCTATACTCCCGAAGGCAAGGCTGGGGCACGTCCGGATTACGCTGTCACGGTCTATACTCAAATCCTGAAAAAGCTCTTTCCGGAGGTGCCGGTTGTAATTGGAGGAATCGAGGCCTCGCTTCGGCGCCTGACTCATTACGATTATTGGAAGGACTGCCTTATGCCTTCAATCCTGGTGACTTCCGGGGCCGATTATCTTTGCTATGGAATGGGTGAGAGGCCTATGCTGGAGCTCACGCGCGGCATTGAAAAAGGCTGGTCCCGCCGCCGTATGGAGCAGATTCCGCAAATCGCATTCTTCAGGAAAGCCAGCCTTCCGGAGGGGACACTTCCCCCTGAATCGTCGCTTCGCGACCCCTCCCATCCCAAGGATGGGCCCCTCCCGAGGGTGACCACGGATTCCAGAACCAGTGTCCCCGGAAGGCTGGTGCTGCATTCTTTCGAGGAATGCCAAAGGAACAAGAGGGCATTCGCCGAAAATTTCCATTGGATCGAGACGCATGCCAATATGATGCATCCGGATACCATCCTGGAGCCGGTAGGAGAGGGTTACGTGCAGATTAATCCGCCTTATCCGACGGCTACGCAGGAGGAAATGGACAGTTTCTGGGACCTGCCGTTTACCAAACAGCCGCATCCTCGCTACAAGGGCAAACGCATTCCGGCCTACGACATGATAAAATTCAGTGTGAACACGCACAGGGGCTGTTTCGGAGGCTGTAATTTCTGCACCATAGCCGCGCATCAGGGGAAATTCATATCTTCCAGAAGCGAGGCTTCCATATTGAAGGAGGTTCGCCAACTGAACGATTTACCGGGGTTTGCCGGGAATATTTCCGATGTCGGTGCTCCTACGGCCAATATGTATGGAATGCACGGGAAGAATCTGGAGCTGTGCGAAAAGTGCAGGCGCCGCAGCTGCCTTTTTCCTGCGCGATGCCCCAATCTGGATTGCGACCACAGCCGTTTGATGGAGCTCTACCGTAAGATAGACTCCACCAAGGGCATCCGGCACAGTTATATCGGCAGCGGAATCCGCTACGACCTTTTCCTTACAAAGGACGGTTTCGTGGATGAGAGTTCGAAGCCGTATCTGGAGACTTTGGTACTGGACCATACTTCCGGCCGCTTGAAGGTGGCTCCTGAACATACAGAGTCCCACGTGCTACAAAAAATGGCGAAGCCGGACTTCGTGCTTTTCGAGCGGCTCCGCAAGGAATTTGACGCAATAAACCGGAAGGCGGGGAAGAATGTGGGCCTTGTGCCATATTTTATTTCATCCCATCCGGGATGTACCCTGAAGGATATGCGCTCGCTTGCGGCCAATCCGGCCCTGAAGGGCATTTGGATGGACCAGGTGCAGGATTTTACGCCCACACCCATGACCACTTCTTCTGTAATGTTTTATTCCGGGATAGATCCCAGGGACATGAAAGAGGTTTTCGTGGAGAGGGATTTGCGCAAGAAACAGGAGCAAAAATCATTTTTCTTTGTCAATTCTTCGAAAAAAAGCAAAAAGGACTTGCAGAGTTCAAAACAAAGACTTAATATTGCACCCACAAACAAGAAAGGAAAGCACAAATAGTTTAGTCTATATGGCAGACAAAAAAAGACACGTTGTAAGTTACGAGAAGATGGCAGGTCATCAAGACCTGGAGGCTGCGTTTGCATTGAAGTATCCCAAGGGATTCAGTGATTACCTTACGGATCTGGTGAAGTATCCGAAGCCGGACGGAAGTTTTTTCTATGCCGTGACCGTTGAAACCACAGAGGCCGTCTATCTTGTGAAAATCAATGTCAAGACCGACGACCTGGAAGATGTCAACCGCTGGCTGGAAGGGGAAGAGGATGCCGAAAACGAGGCCGTTGCCGGTGGCAGCGCCGATGCTTCGGACGCCGCGGGCGAAACCCTCCCGGACGACAACATTTCCCAGTATTCAACCGGCGGAGACGACGAATAGCGTGGCAAACCGTCGAGGCATAAAATTCATCTGGGGCCCTTCGAGGGCCCTTTTGCATAAGGTTCCGGAGACTACGGCCCTGCTTGTGCTCTCGGTGGTGACCGGCATATTGTGCGGGCTTGCGGCCGTTGCCTTGAAACTGTCCATACATTTCATACAATCAAAACTTGAGGGCTTTGCGGCCGGGGATAAATGGCTCTTCCTGATTCTGCCCGGTCTGGGTATGCTGATAAGCCTTCTTATCGTGCGCTTCCTGGTGAAGGACGATATCGGCCATGGTGTAACCAAGGTGCTTCAGGCTGTATCCAAGAACGAGTCCAAGATAAAGCGCCACAACTGCTGGTCTTCGCTGCTTACAAGCGCCGCCACAATCGGCTTCGGCGGATCTGTAGGTGCCGAAGCGCCAATCGTTTATACCGGAGCTGCAATAGGTTCGAATCTGGGACGATATTGCGGAATGTCATACAGGGGCATGACGCTGCTTCTGGGCTGCGGGGCATCAGGTGCCGTCGCCGGTATTTTCAACGCCCCGCTCGCAGGCGTGCTTTTTACTTTGGAGATACTGCTTTTCAATCTTTCCATGAGCGGGCTCCTGCCGCTTCTGCTAAGCTCGGTATCGGCCACCCTGGTGAGTTATCTTTGCCTTGGCAAGGGGACTCATTTCACTTTGCCTCCGGTGGAATTTTCTTTGCATAACGTGCCCTCCTATTTGCTTCTGGGCCTGTTTTGCGGCTTCTGTGCCCTTTATTTCCTGCGTACGACGCTTGCAATGGAGGATTGGCTGCGGCGCTTTAAAAATCCTTTTGCCATCTGGGGTATCTGCGCGGTGGCGCTGGGAGGATTAATTTACTTTTTCCCTCCGCTTTTCGGCGAGGGATATGATTACTTGGAAAGCCTGATGCACAGCGCCAAGCCCGGAATCCTTTTCATCCTGGCGGTACTTGTGACGAAGGTTTTCGCCATGGTGTTCACGAATGCCGGAGGAGGAGTGGGCGGTACTTTCGGCCCCACACTGTTCATGGGTGGGGTGGCCGGCTATTTCCTGGCCTCGCTTCTGAATCTGCTTTGGCCTGGAGCGGCTTCCACCTCGGATTTCGTGATGGTCGGTATGGCAGGGCTCATGGCGGGCGTAATGCAGGCTCCCCTCACTGCGATATTCCTGATTGCCGAAATCACCGGCGGATATGCCCTTCTGGTACCGCTGATCCTTACGGCGGCGGTTTCTTTCGGCACAATCCGTATTTTCGAGAAATATTCCATTTATACCAAGCGGATCGCAGCAAGGGGTGAACTGCTTACCCATTCTTCCGACCAAGCCGTCCTTACCCTTATCCGTACTTGTGACCTGCTGGAGACCGATTTTATTCCGGTAAGGCCGAACGACCTGCTTAAGGACCTGGTAGATACGGTGGCGCGCTCGGAGAGGAACCTTTTCCCGGTTGTCGATGCCAAGGGCCGCTTCCAGGGCATAGTTTCCCTGGCCGATATCCGGAAAGACATGTTCCGGACCGACCTTTACGAAAGCAAACACGTGTTCAATTATATGCAAAGGGCTCCTGAATATGTGGATATCGACGAGCCCATGGAGTCGGTGATGCGCAAATTCGAGAAAACCAGGGCTTGGAATCTTCCGGTGCTTGGGGAAGATAAGCAGTACATAGGCTTCCTTTCGAAGTCCAGGATATTCAATACCTATCGTGAGGAACTGAAAACATTTTCACAAGATTAAAAAATTTACTATATTCACGGTTTAAAGCGAAAGCTGTTTATGAAAGAGATTTACATAAATGAAATAGCCAGAACGCTTTCCGTGAAGCCTTGGCAGGTGGAAAACTGCGAACAACTCCTCGCCGACGGCTGCACTGTCCCATTCATAAGCCGCTACAGGAAGGAAAGGACCGGAGGTCTCAGTGACATTGAAGTATCCCAGGTTAAACATTGGGCCGATGTCTATTCGGAAATGGAAAAGCGCAAGGAAACCATTCTTGCCACCATCGGAGAGCAGGGAAAACTGACGGATGAGCTGAAAAAAGCCATAGACTCCTGCATTGTTTCCAGCGAATTGGAAGACCTCTACCTCCCATATCGTCCCAAGCGTAAAACCCGTGCCACCGTGGCTAAGGCGAAGGGCCTGGAGCCATTGGCCGAAGCCATTTTTTCCGGAAAATGCAACGACCCCGTCCAGGAAGCCGGAAAATTCGTGAGGGGAGAGGTGAAAGATACGGATGAAGCCCTCCAGGGCGCCCGTGACATAATTGCCGAGCGCTTGAGCGAAAGCGCTCCTATCAGGGAAAACCTTCGCGGAATATACCGTAGCCGAAGGGTCGTTTCAAAGCTGACGAAGGCGGGGGAGAATGCCCCCGAGGCGGCAAAATACCGCAGTTATTTCAAGTTCAGCCAGCCCCTTGCCACAATTCCCTCTCATAATCTTCTCGCAATTCTCCGCGCCAGGGACGAGGGTTATCTCAGCGTTGAAATTGATGCCGACGGTGAAAAATGCGGCAATAAGATTTACTACGACTACTGCCAGCAGCAAGGTTATCCCCGCAGGGAGAGCGGCCTTCAGCTGAGGGAAGCCGTGGACGATGCCTGGAAGCGCCTCCTGGACCCTTCCATTTCCGGTGAGGTGCTTCGTGAAGCCAAGCAACGGGCCGATGAAGAGTCGGTCCGGGTTTTCGGCGAAAACCTTCGCCAGCTGCTTCTGGACGCGCCTGTCGGCCCCAGGCGGGTCATGGCCATAGACCCCGGTTTCCGCACGGGCTGCAAACTGGTGTGCCTGGATGAGCAGGGGAACCTGATGTACCACACGGTAATATATCCGCATCCTCCGGCAGCAAAGAAAATAGAAGCCATTACCACCGTCTCCGATTTGGTGGAGAAGTATTCCATAGAGGTAATTGCAATAGGTAACGGCACGGCAGGGCGTGAGACCGAGGATTTTATAAAGAAAGTCGGCCTTCCGAAAGAGGTTAAAATTTTCTCTGTAAGTGAAGACGGCGCATCGGTTTATTCGGCCTCCGAGGTCGGCCGGGAGGAGTTTCCGACGGAAGATGTCACTGTTCGCGGAGCCGTTTCCATCGGCCGGAGGCTTATGGATCCGCTGTCGGAACTTGTAAAGATAGACCCGAAATCCCTTGGCATCGGACAGTATCAGCACGATGTGGACCAGGGGCTTTTGAAAGAGACTCTGGACGGGGTTGTGGAGAACTGCGTCAATGCCGTGGGGGTTAACCTTAACACAGCAAGCCCCTGGCTGCTTCAGTATGTGAGCGGCATCGGCCCGGCACTTTCCCGCTCAATTGTGCAGTACAGGGCAGCGAAAGGCGCTTTCGGCTCCAGGGATGAACTGCTGAGCGTTCCCCGCCTTGGCGAGAAGGCTTTCCAGCAATGTGCCGGCTTCCTTCGCATCCCCGGGGCTTCGAATCCCCTGGATAATTCGGCCGTGCATCCCGAGTCCTATCATATAGTGAGGAAAATGGCCGGGGATCTGGGTGTCGGTCCGGAGCAGCTGGTTGGGAATGAAGCGCTTTGCAAGCAAATAGATCCAAAGAAATATGTGGAAGGGGACTTTGGCCTTCCCACTGTAAACGATATCATAAAAGAACTCATCAAGCCGGGCAGGGATCCCCGCGAACAGGCCAGGGAATTCGCTTTCGCTGATGATATCCGGGACATCGAGGACCTTGTGGTGGGGATGGAACTTCCGGGAATCGTGACCAATCTCACCGCCTTCGGGGCTTTCGTGGACATAGGCATTCATGAAAACGGGCTTATCCATGCTTCCCAGATGGGGGTTAAAGGCTTGGCGGTGCCTTCCAAAGTGCTTAAATTGCATCAACAAATAATGGTTCAGGTCGTTTCCGTGGACCTGGAACGCAATAGAATAGGCCTAAAACTGATAAAATGAAACGAATTGTAGCTTTGCTGGCGCTTCTTAGCGCATTCACCCTCGCAGGAGCGAAGGGGTACACTCTCTCATCGCCCGACGGGCACATTACCATCACCATCCAGGCCGGCGCGAATCTCACCTATACCCTCAGCCGGGACAATGTGGTTCTTGTGAACCCTTCCGAGATTTCCCTTACTCTTGCCGATGGCAGCGTCTGGGGGCCCGGTTCACGCTTTTCCAAGGCTGTGCGCGCTACGGTTGACAAGACCGAAGCCGCTCCGGTTTTCAAGCGTTCCGAAGTACGGAACCATTGCAATGAACTCACCCTCAAGGCAAAAGGCTTTTCCTTGGTGTTCCGTGCCTACAATGACGGAATGGCTTGGCGTTTTGTTCCGGAAAAGGCCGTTACGGTTAAAGAGGAACTTGTAAGCTTTGCTTTCCCCGAAGACTGGTATGCATATATTCCTTATGTAAACCAGAATACGAAAACCCTTCAAACCCAGCTTATGAGCTCTCACGAAGCTCATTACACCCATGCTAAGGTAAGCGAGTGGAATACCGAACGCCTTGCTTTCCTTCCCATCACGGTGGAGGCTGCCGACGGCATCAAGCTCTGCATTATGGAGAGTGACCTTCTGGACTATCCCGGAATGTACCTTTATAACGGAGAGGGCGGAAGCACCCTCAAGGGCGTTTTCGCTCCCGTTCCCGCTACCCATGCCGAGGAAGACGGGCGCACTTTCCAGCAGGTCGTGACCAGCTTCAAGGATGTCATTGCCCAGGATACCGAGATTATTCCCTGGCGCATCATTGAAGTTGCTCCGGAGGACAAACAGCTCACTGCCAGCGATTTCAGCTGGCGTCTGGCAAGCGCCCAGGCTCCCGGGGACTTTTCCTGGGTTAAGCCTGGAAAGGTGGCCTGGGACTGGTGGAACGGATGGAACTTATATGGAGTCGATTTCGAAGCCGGCATTAACAACCCCACTTACAAATATTATATCGACTTTGCTTCTGCCTTCGGCATTGAATATATCGTGCTGGACGAGGGCTGGGCAAAAAATACCGTCCTGGACATCATGCACACCCGCCCGGAAATCGACCTTCCGGAACTTGTGAATTATGGCAAGGAAAGGGGAGTGGGCCTTATTCTCTGGACTACTGCAAGGACTTTCGACGCCGTTATGGAAGAGGCCTGCGAGTTCTATTCCAAGATGGGAATCAAGGGCTGGAAGATAGACTTCATGGACCGCGACGACCAGGAAATGATTCGTTTCTATACCCGCGCCGGCCGCGTGTGCGCCAAGTATCAGATGTTGGCCGATTTCCATGGGGCCTGCAAGCCTGCCGGCCTTCAGAAAGTCTATCCCAACGTGATTAATTTCGAAGGCGTTTACGGTCTTGAAAACATGAAATGGGGAGATCCCAGCGTGGATCAGGTTACCTACGACGTTACCATTCCTTTCACCCGCCTGGTTGCCGGTCCGGCCGATTATACCCAGGGCGCCATGCGTAACGCCAACCGTGAGAATTACCGTTCGGTGGGCACAGAAGGCATGTCCCAGGGTACCCGCTGCCACCAGCTGGCGGAATATGTCATTTTCGACGCTCCGCTTTCGATGCTTTGCGATTCCCCTTCAAATTATTGGCGGGAGAAAGAGTGCGTGGAATTCATTGCCGCCTGCCCTACAATCTGGGATGAAACCGTTGCACTTGACGGCAAGATTGGAGAATATGTGGTCCAGGCCCGCCGCAAAGGGGATGTCTGGTACGTTGCAGCTTTGAATAACTGGGAAGCGAGGGATATTTGCATAGACCTTTCTTTCCTTGGAGATGGCCACGCCGTAGTCTTCCAGGACGGTATCAATGCACACAGGGCGGCAAGGGATTATGCCAAGAAGGAAATCGGCCTTGAAGGTGGATGCCTCAAAGTTCATCTCGCCCCCGGTGGAGGTTGGGTTCTGAAAAAATAATGAAAGCGAGAAAGTTCATAATCTACCTTGCGACCGTGATAGCCATCACGTTCTGGGGGCTGTCGTACATATGGTCAAACAGGCTTGTGTCCCTGGGGATCCCTGTGGAGTATTTCCTGCCTATCAGGATTTTCATAGCAGCGGTGTTCCTGCTCATATTCAACCTGATAATGGGGTATGACATGGACATCAAGAAGGAAGATATGATGACTTTCCTTATGCTGGCACTGTGTGAACCCTTCATATATTTTTTCTGTGAAACCTACGGTATCCAGTTCACGGGTTCGCCCACGATAAGCTCGCTTGTAATTGCTTCTACGCCAATTGTGGCGCTGATTGCCGGGGTTATCTTCTTTAACGAGAAGATAACCTGGCAGCACCTGGTGGGAATGATTGTGTGCCTGTCCGGGATAGTCCTGGTCACAAAGGCACAGGGCAGTGTCAGCCGCCTTTTCATCTTCGGCATCATCGTCCTTATCCTGGCTATTTTTGCCGAGGTTGGCTATGCCTCCTTCACCAAGATGTTAGGCGGAGGTTATAAGCCCACGGTGATTGTGATGTACCAGTTTTTCATAGGCTCCATCTTCTTCGTTCCGCTTTTCCTTACCAGGGGAATGGAGTTTTTTGATGCCGATGTCTATCTGTCTTGGGATTTCTGGCGTCCGCTTTTATGCCTTTCCCTCTTGTGTTCGTCCATGGCTTTCGCCCTCTGGGCCTTTTCAATCAAGGAACTGGGGGTTGCGGGCTCCAGCATATTCCAGGCTATGATACCGGTTGTAACGGCCCTGGCCGGCCTCACTCTTGGAGAGGAATGCCTATGCAGGACTCAGTGGATAGGACTTGGAATTGCAGTTTTGGGAGCAATCCTCACCCAGCTTAAATTTGGCAACAGCAAGTCTTTATTTTCCTCAGGCGCAGGCCGATGACGCCCCAGAACGCCTCTCCGAAAATACCACCGCTCATTTTGGAAGTGCCCTTTTGCCGATTGGTGAAGATAATGGGCACTTCCTTTAATTTGAAGCCCAGCTTCCAGGCGCTGTATTTCATCTCTATCTGGAAGCCGTAGCCTTTCATCCTTACCCCGTCAAGGTCCATGGTGCTCAGGACTTTGCGCCGATAGCAAACGAAGCCGGCCGTGGTGTCGTAAATCCTCATTCCAAGGAAGCACCTGACGTAGGTCGATGCAAAATAGGAAATTATGATGCGGCTCATGGGCCAGTCAATCACGCTAACTCCTTTGCAATAGCGGGAACCTATCGCCATATCGGCTTCCCCGCCGGCGCAGGTTTCGTATAATTTAAGAAGGTCGGCCGGATCGTGCGAGAAATCCGCATCCATCTCAAAAATATAGTCGTAATCCCTTTCCAAGGCCCATTTGAAACCAAGGAGATAGGCCGTTCCAAGGCCCTGTTTGCCGCTTCGCTCTATCAGGTGAATCCGGCTTTCGCTGGTTGCCACGGATTCTGGAGCTTGTGGCCCCGCCGAAAGGCTTTTCACTATATCAGCAGTGCCGTCAGGTGATGCGTCGTCAATTATAAGTACGTGGAAATCACCGGGAAGGGCAAGTACGGCGGCAATAATGTCGGCGACATTCTCCTTCTCGTTATAAGTAGGGATTATGACTATTTTTTTATCCATTTCGCTCATTTGCCAAGCAATTCGCGTACCGCAGCTTCAAGTTGCAGGTCTTTTCCTGAAAGTACGGATGCGGGATCGTTATAAACAAGGATATCGGGTTCAACCTGGAAGTTCTCCATATAACGCTGGTCCTTTACGCCCCAGTTGCCTACCTGGGGGATGCCGAAAATCACGGCAGGATTCACCTGGGTTTCCCACCAGACGGCTGTCATTGTTCCTGGGATGGGGGCGCCGACAAGTTTTCCCAGGCCAAGGCTGCGATAGGCGTAAGGGAAACCGGAAGCGTCGGAATAGTTGTCTTCACCAACCAGGACCACACTGGGCTTAGTCCATTTGTTGAACGGTTCGTGGCCTATGTACTGGCCCCTGGGAGTGAACAGGCAGTATTCTTTCCCGCCCAGGAAGGTTACAAGGTCGTCATGAAGCCAGCCGCCTCCGTTGTGCCTGGTGTCTATAATGATGGCTTCGCAGCTGCGGTATTTTCCAAGGGCCTTGGAATAGAGTTCCCGGAAGCTGGGGGAGTTCATCCCTTCTATGTGAACATAGCCGATACGTCCTCCGGAAAGACGCTCGACCATCTCTTCCCTCTGGCGCACCCATCGGCGATAAAGAAGATTGGCGTCGGAGGCCGATGGCGTAACGATATATTCTTTCTCCTTGCCTCCGGTTTTGATGGTAAGGATGATCTTCTTTCCGTTCTTTTCGTAAAGATGCTTCATCCAGTCGTCTCCGGCCTTCAGCTGATTGCCTTCGATGGAGGTGATGATGTCCCCGGCCTTTATGTCAGGATCGGCATTTGAAAGCACTCCGCCGGGGAGTACTTCGGCAATGCGAAGACCGTCGCCGCTGTACTGTGTGTCATACAGGACACCAAGATGGCCAAGGCTCCTGGACGAGGAGGGACGGTACCGGGCGCCCGTATGGGATCCGTTCAGTTCCCCGAGCATTTCCGAGAGCATATCCTGGAAGTCGAAATAATTGTTGATGTAGGGGAGGAACTGGGCGTAATTATCGTGATAATAGTCCCAGTCGACTCCGTGAAGGTCAGTTACGTAGAACTTCTCTTTTACCTGCTTCCAGCAATGCTCGAAAATGTAGGCCCTTTCCTGCTGGGGCTTGAATTCGTAGTCCCCGCTGAAGCTTATGGTCTTGTCTTTTCCGTTTGCGACATCAAGGCGCGTTACGCCGCTTCCGCTGGCGATATAGATGAATTTTCCGTCCTGCGAGGGAACGAAACGTCCGCTCACGCCTTTCTTCACAACGGTGATGTCACCCTTTACTATATCTATGCTGCAAAGGTCGAAGCTCTTTTCAAGTCTTTGGGTGAAATAGAGTTTGGAGCCGTCCGGCGTGAGATAATGGTCGCCGATGGAATTAGAGAAGCGGGTCAGGCGCTTTATCCTGTCGTCGCGGTTTGCAAGGTCTGGACTGAGTTTTTCGACTTTGTTGGCCAGGCTGTCCTTTTTTTCTTTCTTTTCGGCCTTTTCTGCAGCCTTTTCTCCCATCAGCATCTTGGCTATTTCTTCCTGCTCTTTGCTCCGGCCGAATTCGCTGTAGGCCTTCCCGTCGAAGAACATTATGAAGATGTCGTCCTGTGCACCCCAGCTTCCGTGGCTCCTGTAGCCGTTTTTATCGCTTTCCCAGGTCATCGCCTTTCCGCCCAGGGCCCAGCGGAAGTTGCCGTCGGAATAGCCGCTGCGGGTAAGGTTCGTGATTGCTCCGCTTTCGATATCGACCATGGCGATGTCGGAGTTGTTCCATCCGCCATCGGCCATCCACGTGCTAAGGATGTAACGGCTGTCGGGGCTCCATTTGAAGGAAAGGTCGCCGTCGGAATAGGAGTAATTGACATCTTTGTGGAGGCTCTTTGGGCTTCCGCCTTTGGTGGGCAGGATGACGAGTTCAGTGCGGTTCCTGAGGTAGGCCAGATATTTTCCGTCAGGGGACAGCTCCATCTGGAAGGATGTCTCTCCTTCGGGGCTCACCCGGCTTTCCTTGAAGGAAGCGGCATAGGTGAACAGTTTATCTTCTTTCCGCGTGAGTTCGCTCTTGTAGATGCTCCAGCAGCCTTTTCTTTCAGATGCATAATAGAGCTCCCGGCCGTCTTTGGAGAAGCATACGCCCCTTTCCTGTTCAGGCGTGTTGGTAATGCGGCGGGTGGTGTTGTATTCCACCGAGCTCACGAAAACGTCCCCCCTCATTATAAGGGCTATTTCCTTGCCGTCGGGAGAAACTGCGATGGAGGAAGCGCTGCGCATTGTAAGGGGAGTGATGTCCCTTTGGTCTTCATCCCTGTTAATCGAGATTTCCACCTTCTGGGGGCTTCCGCTGTCCTTCATCGTGAACAGATCTCCATTGTAGGAGAATGCCAGAGTCCCGTCTTTCGATACCGAAAGGAACCTTACGGGATTCTTGTCGTAAAAGGTAAGCTGGACCTGGCTTCCCGGATTGGAAAGGCTGGAGCGATAAACATTCGATGTTTTTCCGTCTTGTTCGCTAAGGAAGTAGAAAGTGTCACCATCGGCCGAAAAAACGGGGTTGCGGTCTTCACCTTCGTATGTAGAGAGTTTCTTGAAACTGCCGCTGGCGTCGATGTCTCCCTTCGCTGCGGGTTTGTACAGCCAGATATCCCTGGTGACGGAGGAGGTGTGGTGCTTCCGTAGCGGGTCTTCATATCCCTTCCAGTCCTCGTAAATGAGATTTCCGGCGGCGTTGAAACTCATTGCGCTTATCGTGAGGGATGTCACAATCTTGGGTGCAGCTCCTTCCAGCGTCGTTTTATATACTGCCGGATCGCCGGGGAAGCCGTCATAGGCAGCACTTTGAATATTGCTGTCGTACCAGGAGAAATAGACCGTTCCGTCTTCCGTGACGGCCAGGGGAGTTTCATTCCCCGGAAGGGTGGTGAGCCTTTTGGGAACGCCGCCTTCCTTCGGACTTACATAAATATCCTTACTGTCTTCCCTGTAAGAGGTAAAAACTATCCTGGAGCCGTCGGAAGTCCAGAGGGGATCGCTCTCGTATGCCTGGCTGGAGGTAATCTGACGGGCTTCTCCTCCTTGTGCCGATACTGTGAAGATATCTCCTTTATAACTGAATGCAATTGTCTTTCCGTCGGGAGAAATGGCGTTCTTACGTATCCATTTGGGCGATTCCTGCGCGTTTGCGGCAGAAATGGCCAGGACCAGGAGGCAAAGTGCAAGGATATACTTTTTCATTTGAACAACAAAGTTTTATATCAAACTTCAAATATATGAAAAAAAGCGTTAAGAAAAAATTTTTAAAAATTGTTGTAAAATTTTCTTGAAAAAATTTGCCGATTAGAAAAAAGTTTCTACCTTTGCAGTCCCGCTTGAGAACGAGCGGGATTTTTACGCAAAAAGCTCATTGAAAAGACTGAAAGGAAAGTACAAGCAAGCACGTACAACAATACGAGCGTCAGTTTCTTTATAATAGAAACGTTTGCGAGACATTTTTTCTGAGCACAACGCAGTAATCAGGAAAAAAGTTCGCAA
>CACYCP010000068.1 GCA_902772985.1 uncultured Bacteroidia bacterium
GGAACTCCTGGGCATGCTTGAGCTTGAACTGGAAATCGTGCTCGTCCGTATTGGGGCCGAAGCGGATTTCCTTGATGACAATCTTAGCCGCGTTCGCCTTCATCTCCTTGGCCTTCTTGCGCTGCTGGTACAGGTACTTCTGGTAGTCCAGGATCTTGCACACGGGAGGATCGGCCTTGGCGCTGATTTCCACCAGGTCCAACTCCTGCTCCTGGGCCATCTGAAGGGCCTTGGAAAGAGGATAAATGCCCTGTTCGGGGATGTTCTCCCCTACCAGGCGCACCTGAGGCGCAGTAATTTCATTATTAATGCGAAGGGCGTTTTCGTCCTTCTGTGCACCCTGCACCTGCTGGGGCTTTTTCTTTTTCAGACCGCCGGGTCTGGGTTTAAAAGGCGTTGCGATAGTCTTGCTCCTTTAAATGTTAAACTTTACTGGGCCAGTTCTTCTTCTATGGCCTTGTGCACATAGTCCACAAAACCCTCGATGCTCATAGAGCCCTGGTCCACGGCTCCACGACGCACCGAAACACTTTCTTCCGCCACCTCTTTCTCTCCCACAATCACAAGAAGCGGAACTCTCATAAGGGAAGTCTCACGGATTCTCTTGCCAAGAGTTTCGTTCCTGTCGTCAATAGAGGCGCGAATTTCGGAATTATTTAGCAGATTTACAACTTTTTTCGCATAATCTGCATATTTTTCACTCACGGGGAGCACCTTAACCTGATCCGGGTGCAGCCACAGGGGCAGATGACCGGCGGTGTGCTCCAGCAAAACGGCCACGAAACGCTCCAGGGAACCGAAGGGAGCGCGGTGAATCATTACAGGACGCTTACGGCTGCCGTCGCTGTCAACGTACTCCAGTTCAAAGCGCTCAGGAAGGTTGTAATCCACCTGAATCGTACCCAGCTGCCAGCTTCGGCCGATGGCATCCTTCACCATGAAATCCAGCTTCGGGCCATAGAATGCGGCCTCGCCGGTTTCCACCACATAGGGCAGGCCCTTCTTCTTCGCGGCATCGATGATGCCCTGCTCGGCCTTGTCCCAATTTTCATCGGAGCCGATGTATTTCGAAGGGTTCTTGGGGTCGCGCAGGGATACCTGGGCGGTATATTTGTCGAAGTGCAAGGTCTTGAAAACGTAGAGGATAAGGTCTATCACCTTCTCGAATTCCTCCTGCAGCTGATCCTGGCGGCAGAAAAGGTGGGCGTCGTCCTGGGTGAAGCTGCGCACGCGGGTAAGTCCGTGCAGTTCGCCCGACTGCTCGTAGCGGTACACTGTTCCGAACTCGGCGAAACGCAGCGGAAGGTCACGGTAGGAACGCGGGGCACTGCGGTAAATCTCGCAGTGATGGGGGCAGTTCATGGGCTTCAGCAGGTACTCCTCCCCTTCCTGAGGGGTGTGGATGGGCTGGAAGCTGTCCTTGCCGTACTTGGCATAGTGGCCGGAGGTCACGTAAAGTTCCTTTCCGCCGATGTGCGGAGACACAACGCCCATATAGCCGTACTCGGCCTGCTTTTTCCGGAGGAAATTCTCCAAGGTGTTGCGAAGGGCGGCGCCACGGGGCAGCCACAGCGGCAGGCCGGCTCCAACCCTCTGGGAGAAGGTGAAAAGCTCCATTTCCTTGCCAATCTTGCGGTGGTCCCTCTTCTTGGCCTCTTCCAGCACCTGCAGGTACTCGGTGAGCATGCCGGCCTTGGGGAAGGTGATGCCGTAGATGCGGGTGAGCTGCTGGCGGGTTTCGTCACCCCTCCAGTAAGCGCCGGCAAGGGAGAGGACTTTCACGGCCTTGATGACCTCCGTATTGCGCAGGTGAGGACCACGGCAAAGGTCGGTGAATACGCCGTTGGTATAGTAGGTGATGGTGCCGTCCTCCAGCTCCGAAATGAGCTCCTGCTTATACTGGTCGCCCTTTTCGGTGAAGTAGGCCATTGCATCGGCCTTGGAAACCTCGATGCGGCAGAAATCCTGTTTCTGACGCGCCAGTTCCAGCATTTTGTCCTCGATTGCCTTGAAGTCAGAATCGCTGAGAGCGCGGCCGTTCATGTCCACGTCGTAGTAAAAACCGTTCTCGATGGCCGGGCCGATGCCGAATTTCACCCCCGGGAAAAGGGTCTCCAGGGCCTCTGCCATAAGGTGGGAGGAGCTGTGCCAGAAGACCTTCTTGGCCTCGTCGTCTTCCCATTTCAAAAGGCGGATTTCCGCATCCTCCCGGATGGGGAGCATCAGGTCTATGGTAGTTCCACGGGAAGTCTCGGGCTCATCCGGCCTTTTCAGCTGAGCTGCAAGAACCTGCTCGGCAAGGCGCGGGCTGATGGACATTGCAATGTCATACGCGGTTACGCCGGCTTCATACTGGCGTACACTTCCGTCTGGGAACTTAATGTTTATCATAATCTTCGCATTTGTTTAACTTGCAAAGATAATGATAATTTATGAGAAATGCACTAGATGCGCTCCCGAACCTGATATCGGTTTCGCTCGATGGCGCTGCGGGCCACCATCTCGCCGATGAATCCGGCCAGGAAAAGCATTGCGCCAAGAATCACGCACAGAAGGGCCAGGTAGAAAAGAGGCTGGTCGGTCACGGCCCTGAACTTAAGGCCATGAGCCTGATTGACAAGCTTTTGGACGATTATCCACACCGTCATCACGAAACCCAGCAGGAACACCACGATTCCGCTGCTGCCAAAGAAGTGCATAGGCTTTCCGCCGAAACGCGAAAGGAACCACAGGCTCATCAAATCCAGGAAACCGTTCATGAAACGGCTGGGGCCGAACTTGGATTTTCCCCATTTGCGCTTCGAATGCGCCACTCTTTTCTCCCCTATCTTGCTGAAACCGGCGTTTTTCGCCAGGTACGGGATGTAGCGGTGCATCTCGCCATATACCTCGATGTTTTTCACCACGTCCTGCCGATAGGCTTTCAGCCCGCAGTTCATGTCGTGGAGTTTTATGCCGGTAACCTTTCGTGCCGTCCAGTTGTAGAGCTTCGAAGGCAGGTTCTTGCTTATGGCGTTGTCCTTGCGGTGCTGCTTCCAGCCAGACACTAGGTCGTAGCCATCCTCCCTGATCATACGCACCATTTCGGGAATCTCCTCCGGGGCGTCCTGAAGATCGGCATCCATCGTAATCACAATGTCCCCCTGAGCCGCGGCAAAACCCTCGTACAACGCTGCCGATTTGCCATAATTCCTCCTGAAGCGTATTCCCCGGACCTGATTGCCGGCTTGATCGGCCATCTCCCGGATCGCCTTCCAGCTTCCGTCGGTGGAACCGTCATCCACGAAAATAATCTCGTATGAAAAGCCCTTCAGGGCGGCATCGACGCGACTGCGGAGCTCCGGCAGGGACTCGCACTCGTTATAAAGCGGAACAACTACTGAAATATCCATTATTGGAAAAGCTTTTGCAAGAAAATATATCGCGACATGAATGAGGCCAGAAGGCTGCCATACAGCGTGCAGTACAGCCACTGGAAAATGAAAGTCAGAAGCGGTAGCTTGCCCATCATCCCCTCTACCGCATCCTTTTCGGCCACGGAAAAACTCATTCCATCGGTAATCTGGCTCACAAGGGCGTCTATCGTCTCGGCCGGGGCGTACATTATCACCAATGCCTGGGCCGATGCCAGGATAAGCCCCGAGAGCAGCGCAGCCCGCCGGCCCAAAGTGCGGGTATCGGCCATCATTACGCCTTCGTACTTATCCTTCAAGTCCAGCATCACCTTCTTCATCAGGAGGATACAGCCGAAAAATTCCACCGCCCAAAGGATGATGGCAGCCCCCTGGACAATGAGAGGCGAAGACGAGAGCCCCGCCAGCTCCTTTCCCATCAGGCAGGCCACGGAAACGGCTCCGAACAGGAACCCGGCCTTGGCGGCTTCGTTCCACAGGGCGGTATTATCGGCCTTCTCTTTCATTTCCGCAAAGATACAAAATATTTCACAAAGTGACCGTGCCACTTAAACGCCTGACACATAACAACATACTGAAATCTCTCGTTCGAATTTTGAACGAGAGATGCGCGGAATTACCTTAGAATCAGATGCTTAGGTGGCACAGGGTTCCGCCGGAGAGGCTTTCGCCGCAGATGCGGACGGCCGATGTTCCGGAACGAAGGGCCTCGAAGGCGTTTCCCAGCTTCGGAAGCATGCCGCCGGAGACGGTGCCATCGGCCTTGAGCTGATGGAAGGAGGCTTCGTCAATCAGGGGGATGACCCGGCCCGAAGCGTCCAGCACGCCCTCCTTCTCGAAGACCAGAGTGAGCGACGCGCCCAGGGCCGATGCTACGCTGGCAGCCACGGTATCGGCATTGGTATTCAGGAGCTTACCCTTGCCGTCGTGGTTGATGGGGCTGAGCACGGGGACAAGGCCGTCGTCAAGCAGCGAGCGCAGGAATGCCGTGTTCACCGAGTGGGGTGTGACATCCCCCACAAAGCCGAAATCCACTCCGTCCAGGGGCTCCCTTTTCGACGCCGTAATCAGTGACCCGTCGCAGCCGGAGAGGCCTATCGCATTGCATCCCATGGCCTGGAGAAGACTCACAAGGCGCTTGTTGCACCAGCCGGCATAGACCATTGTGACAATATTCAGGGAGGACTCGTCCGTTACCCTGCGGCCATTTATCATCTGCGGCGTCTCCCCCATCCGCTCCTGAAGCTTCGAAGCCAAGGCCCCTCCGCCGTGAACCAGGATTTTCGAGCCTGGAACGGCCGCGAAAACCTCGCAGAAGCGCTTCATTGCAGCCTCTTCATCCAAAAGATGCCCGCCAATCTTAAATACTTGAATCATAGGCTTTCCAGAATCTTTTGAATCACCGTCTGGGCCGATACCACCCTGTTCGCAGCCTCCGGAATCACCAGGGAGCGCGGGCTTTCGATAACCTCATCGCTTACTATCATGTTACGCCTCACCGGAAGGCAATGAAGGAAGAAAGCATCGTTGGTAAGGGCCATCTTCTCTTTGGTAACCGTCCAGCTCCGGTCCCTCGAAAGCACCTGTCCGTAGTGCTCATACGAGGCCCAGTTCTTGGCATAGACGAAATCGGCCCCCTCCAGGGCTTCGTCCTGATTGTGAAGTACCGGAATGCCCTTAGTGAAGGCGGGATTCAGGTCGTAGCCTTCGGGATTCGCGATAACGAAGTCGTAATTCCCCATTGCCATCCCTTCGGCGAAGGAATTCGGAACGGCCTGGGGCAGAGCCTTCGGATGCGGCGCCCAAGTCATAACCACTTTGGGCCGGGGCTTGGTCTTGTGCTCCTCGATGGTGATGATGTCGGCAAAGGTCTGAAGAGGATGGCGCGTGGCGGCCTCCATACTGAAAACCGGCCGGCCGGAATAATTGATGAACTGATTCAGAATCACTTCGTTATAATCGTCTTCCCTGCTTTCAAAGCGGGCAAAGGAGCGCACGCCGATGATGTCGCAGTAACAGCCCATCACCGGAATGGCTTCCAGAAGATGCTCGCTCTTGTCCCCGTCCATTATCACTCCCCTCTCGGTTTCCAATTTCCAGGCGCCCTGGTTCACGTCCAGCACAATCACGTTCATCCCAAGGTTGAGGGCGGCTTTCTGGGTGCTTAAACGGGTACGAAGGCTGTTGTCGAAAAACACCAGAAGGCAGGTGCGGTTCTTCCCAAGTTCCTGATGGCCAAAGGGATTGCTCTTCACCAGTGCAGCATCCTTTAGAGCCTCTTCCAAGTTTCCAAGCTGTTTTATGGAGGTAAAATGTTTCATGCTGTCAATTCTTTCCAGGCCGATACGAAGGTTTCGGCAGTTTGTTTCTCAATGCTCAGGGCCGGGAGCAGGCGAATCACGTTCTTTCCTGACGCTCCGGTGAAAAAATGCTTTTCAAAAAGGAGGCGGTCCCGAAGGCCCAGGTATTCGTCCTTGATTTCAAGGCCTATCATAAGCCCTCTCCCACGATATTCTTTCAGCGCCTTGTCGCCTTTTAAGACCTCTTTAAAGTAGGCCCCGATATTGGCGGCGTTCTCTATAAGACGCTCGTCTTCAATTATTTCCAGAACTGCTATTGCAGCAGCACAGGCCAGGTGGTTGCCGCCGAAGGTTGTGCCCAACATGCCGTAAGACGCCTCGATTTTCGGCGAAATGAGCACCCCGCCTATAGGAAAACCGTTGGCCATTCCCTTGGCGGTGGTAATGATATCGGCCCGGATGCCGGAGTGCTGGTGGGCGAAAAAGAGGCCGCTGCGTCCATAGCCCGACTGGATTTCGTCGGCGATGAGGAAGGTATCGGTGGCGTCGCAAAGGCGGCGGAGTTCCTTCATAAAGGCTGCGCCTGGTTCAAAAATGCCGGCGACGCCTTGGATGCCTTCTATAATGACGGCGGCGTATTCCCCGCTTTCAAGGGCCTTCGCAGCCTGTTCAACATCGTTCAAGGGGACGAAAGTCACCTTGTCGCCTTCATTGAAGGGGGAGCGTATCTTCGGGTTGTCGGTCACTTCCAACGCTCCGGAAGTGCGGCCGTGGAAGGCTTTTCCGAAGGCCAGTAACTTGCTTCTGCCGCTTGCAAACGAGGCGAGTTTCAGTGCGTTTTCGTTGGCCTCGGCACCGCTGTTACATAGGAAAAGGGAATAATCGGGATAGCCGGAGACTTCGCCCAGTTTGCGTGCCAAGGTCTCCTGCAGGCTGTTTTTCACGGCGTTGGAGTAGAAGCCCAGCTTTGAGGCCTGCGCTTTCAAGGCAGCCACATAACGCGGGTGGCAATGGCCCACTGATATCACGGCGTGGCCGCCGTAAAGATCCGTATACTGGTTTCCTTCGGCATCCCACAAGGTGGTACCAAGCCCCCTCACAGGCTCAATCCCCCAGCGCTGATATACATTGAATAAGTCCATATTGCCTTAAATTATTTAAGTTTCGAATGTGCGAAATACCATATTTCGGAAGCTTTAGCCGACAGTTTTTGCCATCCCAAAGGGAGGAAAACGGAAAAAGGGTGGGGCAGAAATAAAATATCAAAATGCCGAAGCTTTAAGGCGGAGGCCGCTGTCTTCCGGGAGTCCCAGCATAAGATTCATATTCTGGACGGCCTGGCCGGATGCGCCTTTAAGCAAATTATCTATCACAGAGGTTATTACAAGAGTATCGCCATGTTTCTCCAGGCCGATGAGCGCCTTGTTCGTGTTCACCACTTGTTTCAAGTCCGGCGCCCCCGGGAAAAGGAAGGTGAAAGGATGTCCGCTGTAAAAACTTTCATATAACTCCTGCGCCTGCTCCAAAGACAGGGGGCAAGGAGTGTGAAGCGTCGCAAAAATGCCTCTGGTAAAATCCCCCCGAATGGGCACAAACTTAATCTCCCCTTCCGGCCGGAGATTCCTCCCAACCTCGGCAAGATGCTGATGCTCAAATACTTTATAGGCCGACAAATTATTACTCCTCCAGCTGAAATGCGTGGTGTCGGAGGGCTTGACGCCAGCGCCGGTACTGCCGGTTATGGCAGTGACGGAAACGTCGTTTTTCAGAAGACCTTCGGCAGCAAGAGGCAGGAGCGCCAGTTGGATGGCGGTGGCAAAACAGCCCGGATTCGCCAACTTCGAAGCACCAGCTATCTTATCCCTCTGCCACTCCGGGAGGCCATAGACATAGCCCTCCGACTGGTCCCTGAAATCCTGAGCCAAGTCGATGATTTTCAAGCCTTCAGCTGCTTTGTGCGAAGCCCAGAAACCACGGCTTTTGCCGTGCGCGCCGCAAAGGAAAAGCACATCCAGCTGCGACAGGTCGGCACTCTCGCAAAAACACATTTCCGTTTCGCCGAAAAGGCCTCCATGCACCGACCAAAGAGGCTCTCCGGGATGGCTTTCCGAAACCACCTGGCAAAGTTGCACCGCCGGATGGTTGATGAGGATTCTCACCAGCTCACCTGCCGTGTAGCCGGCACCGCCTATGATTCCAACTTTTTTCATTCGCAGGGACGATGTATTACAAGGTGCTCGTTAGGGTCGTAGAGAAGTCCCGTGCAGATGCACATTTTATAGTCGTGACTGCTAAGAATGTCGAAATGGCGGCATCCCTCGCAGCCTTTCCAGAATTCCGGATCGTCGGTGAGTTCCACATACGGCACGGGCCTGAAGCCGAATTCGTAATTCATCTTCATGACGGCGGCGCCGGTTGTGATTGAGAAAATCTTCGCGTCCGGAAACAGTTTTCTGGACAGGATAAAGGTTTGCTCCTTGATGCGCTTCGCGATGCCCATCCCACGATATTTATGCGCCACGATAAGGCCGGAATTCGCGACGAATTTCTTGCCTCCCCACGACTCTATGTATGAAAAGCCAGCGAATTCACCGTCCTCCGTAATGGCAATTACCGCCTTACCTGAAGCCATTTTACTTATGATATAATCCGGTGTCCTTTTGGCTATACCGGTGCGGCGCTCCAGAGAGGAAATATAAATCTCGTCGCAAATTTCCTGCGCATACTTTCCGTCACTCTCGTCGGCCACTTTTACAATTATCTCCATCAATTTCCAATTTACATCCCCAAAGTTACATAAAATTGAATAAATAATACAAAAATAATTGCATTATTTGCTAATTATGCAATAAATATGAATATTATGCACAATATATAGACGAAAGCACCCAGTGGGTCAATGACCCACTGGGCGCTCGAAGAACCGCGGCGACCTACTCTCCCACCTGGTGTGGCAGTACCATCGGCGTGGGTGAGCTTAACTTCTCTGTTCGGAA
>CACYCP010000069.1 GCA_902772985.1 uncultured Bacteroidia bacterium
CTGCAAATATAGCTAAAAAAATTAAATGCGCAATTATTTCTTATAATTTTTCGATTGTTTTATTTAGCCGTATCGAATATTTTATGTCCACACCGTCCACCTCGTTCCTCCGTTTGAATAGCATTCCTAACATGGCTATTTGCCGCCAAGGCACGAAATCGGCATGCCGGATTCCGAAAAAACGGTATCTTTGCAAGACTTAAGAATTGAAAGCTATGAAGTTTGCCACAACCATAGAGGAACAGATTCAAAAACTGAAAGAGAGAGGTCTTATTATCTTGGATGAGGAGAAAGCCAAGGAGGTGCTGCTGGATATCGGCTACTACCGCTTTGGCTCTTATCTGTTCCCGTATGAGTTGACCTATCCCAGCAAGAATGACAGGACACATAGGCTTAAGAACCCTACGCGTTTTGAGGATGCTTTAGATCTTTACTATTTCGATTCCGATCTGAGGATGCTGCTCCTGCGATACCTTACCCGTATCGAAATCAACCTAAGAACTTATATCACCTATTATGTGTCAAACATTTACAAGGATAATCCCTTTTGGTTTGTAGATGATGAAGTGATGGATGGTGAATTCGTTGATGCGTTCGATATTGAAATATACACCGAACAGTTCAAGAAGCACCCTGTCATTTCTGACCATCACAAGAAGTATCCAGAAGATAAATACGCCCCGGCTTGGAAAACAGTTGAACATATGACCTTTGGCGCCGTATATCAGTTATTCTTGAGCATAACCGACAAGAACGTCCAATCCGCTATCTCGAGGCACTACAATGTTGACAAACTGACCATCTTTACGAGTTATTTCAATGCCATCCGATATTTGAGAAATCAGTGTGCCCATGGAGATGTTTTGTTTGATATGAAATTGGCCAAGCCTTTGAAGTCCGGTCCGGCAGGACAATTCAATTCATTCACCAACAGCAATATAATCGGTGCGATTGATGTGGTAAAATTCTTCTTGAAACAGATATCACAACACCGGTATCAAGATTTCTGCAAACAACTTGACACACTTCTGGATGGCGTGGAGAATGATATAGTTGCCGAAGTCCTCAATGATATTTCGGGATTCAACATGAATTTTGCATAATATTTGTTTGAATTCAAAATAAATTCTATATTTGCACCGAAGTGCGCATATTGTCTACTATCGCTTTATGTGGCACTATAAAAAAGGAAATCGGCCTCCGGAGAGATTCGGAGGCTTTTCTTATTCTTCAATATTGACTACAGCGCCTCCTTTGTATTACCCTGAAATTGGCCGTCTTTTTTGCATCATTACCATCTTTTTCGCAAAAAAAACAATATTTGTATTGTACAACATATGCATTGTTTTTGCGGGTGTTTCGGATCCGGCAGAATCTCATGCTGCAAAGATATTATCATTTTAACTTGTACAAGTTTTATTGTGATTGTTTGTGGCTCCGTTCATCCACGAAAACACCCCTTTTTCATGGATAGATGTGACAATCGGCCCGGGCCGTCAAGGAAATCGGGCAATTGTATTATCTTTGTAAAAACAACTGACTATGAAAAAGTTTTTGATACTATTTGCGGGCATTCTTGCGCTTGCGGCGTGTGCGGAAAGGACTGTTTCCTGGCCGAATCCTGTTTTCCAGGGCTGGTATGCCGACCCTGAAGGCTTTGTGGACGGCAAAACCATTTGGGTTTATCCCACCAGTTCCCTTCCCTACGGGGAGCAGACTTTCCTGGATGCCTACTCCACAAAAGATTTGGTGCATTGGGAGAAGCACCCGAATATTATCACCAATGAGCAAGTGAAATGGGTGTGGCAAGCTCTTTGGGCCCCTTCCATCGTGAAAAAGGACGGCATGTATTACCTTTTCTTCGCCGGAAATGACGTGCACGAAGGAGAGGTTGGCGGCATCGGCGTAGCCTGCTCCGCCAGGCCGGAGGGCCCCTTCGAGGATATGCTTGGGCGCCCGCTTATCCAGGAAATCGTGAACGGAGCCCAGCCCATCGACCAGTTTGTTTTCCAGGATCCCAAAAGCGGCGAATGGTATATGTACTACGGCGGCTGGAGACACTGCAATATAGTGCGCCTGGCCCCTGACTTCAAGTCCCTGCTTCCCTTTGAGGACGGGAGCATTTACAAGGAAATTACCCCTGAGGGCTATGTAGAGGGTCCTTTCATGCTGTATAAGGACGGCAAATATTACTTCATGTGGAGCGAGGGCAACTGGACTCAGGCCGATTACCACGTGGCTTATGCCATTGCCGATTCTCCATTCGGCCCCTTCCGCAGGGAAGAAACCATCCTTGAAACCGATGCTTCCATTGGCACCGGCGCCGGTCACCACAGTGTGGTAAAGGATCCCAGGACGGGTGGATACCTGATTGTTTATCACCGCCATCCTCTAAACGACAATGACGGCAACCATCGGCTTGTGTGCATAGATCCCCTGGTTTTCACCCCCGACGGCAAGATAGAGCCTGTCCGGATGCACTAGGAAAGGCCCCTTACGGCACCAGATAGCGATTGCCGGTATCGCGTGCGACGGCGTCCCAGAAGGTTTGGGTATAGGTACCGGGCTGGTCGTTGTACTTTACGATGAGTTCGCGCGCAAGGCGGCTCCAGCGCTGCATCATCTTCCGGGTGCAGGCTGCCGTCTGGGCATTAAGGTATTCGGCCCTGTCGCTTTCGGGAAGAGCCTTCACCTGCGCTTCCACGGCGGGTTGCAAGGCAAAGAACTCATTTTCAAGCTCTTCGCGCGCCTCCACCAAGTCCCCGATCATTGCCCCGTAACGCGGATAAACCATATTGGACACCCAATTGCACAGCCAGAAAGCGCCTTCTTCGTCAAAAACGCCGTCCTGGTTATGCTCGGCCGCAAAGGCCGATGGAATCTGCGTTGTACCGCAGTACACGGGAACATAGGCTATCATCCCAGGATCGTCGCAATTGAACCAGACAACGCCTCCCACGGCGTCCGGAAGCCATCCTCGGAGCTGCGCCACCACGGCGAAGCCGGCCTGCTGGGTCGAAATGGGGCGCTCGCGGAAATACTGTTTTCCTCCGGAGGTGAAGCCTTTGGCCCTGGGGCGGATGGGAGACCCCCAGGGACCGGCACTCACATCGGCGGTCATATCCAGCGGCGTGCCTTCGTAATGGTCCCTCATGTCGGCCATGACATCCTGAAGCGTAAGCGGAGCGTCGGGGACAATCCATAGAGGCAGTTCGTCGCAAATGTCAAATTTGCCGTCCAGGAAGGGCAGGAAACTGTCCATGTAGGCGGTGTCGCTGTGATGGCGGAAAACGCTCCAGACACGAGGCTCGCACAGGCGCATATTCACGAATTCCAGCGGGCAGTAGGCCTCGCGGAAGCTGAAATCGGCATCCTTTCCGGAAAAATAGCCCATTTCCCTGGCGAAGGAAATGACATCCTTGGAATAAAGGCAGTTATCCTTGTCTTTCAAGGGAAATTTACGGATGCGGGAATGGTTGGCGTGGGCGCAAATGGCATTGTCGGGAATGCGCCTCGCCACCCATACGGCACCTTTCCTCCCCGGCCCTTTGCCGATGATTTCCATTATCCAGGCTTCGTTGGGGTCGCATACGGAAAAAGTCTCTCCGGAGTCCCTGTAGCCGTATTTTTCGGCCAGTTCCCCCATGGTGATAATGGCTTCGCGTGCTGTTTTGCAGCGTTGAAGGGCCAGTTGCATCAGGTTATCGTAGCCCAGGATGCCCTCCTTGTTCACCAGCTCTTTCCGCCCGCCGAAAGTGGTTTCCAGGATGCAAAGCTGATGCTCGTTCATATAGTTCACCACATTGTAGGTGCGCTCCACCTGGTCCACATAGCCAAGTACCTCCCCGGGATGCCAGAAATCGCGGATTTCAATCTTCTCTCCGGCTGTGTGACGGCCCCCGATGTGGTTGGTAAGCCATCCGCTGTGGCCGAAGGTATCGCAGTTGTAACTAAGCATCACGGAGCCATCGGCCGAAGCCTTTTTCCCCACGATGATATTGGTGCAGGCGTGGGTGTCGGGAAGTTGAAGCAGCGCGGCTGCCAGGACAAGCGCTGCGAGCTTGAGGCAATTTTGCATTTATTTGCGTTTTGTAATGATTAGAAGACCAAGTATGGTGAAAATGGCGTTCAGCAGCAGGAGTTCATAACTGAAATGATAGCCGTTGAACCATTTTTCAGAGTTCAGGTCAAGCAGCAGGCAAAGCGCCGGCGCAAGGATGGCAACCAGTCCCACCCAGCGGTCCCGCACCTTCCATTTCAGGCAAAGTCCGTAGCTGAACATACCCAGGATGGGACCATAGGTATAGCTGGCAAGGCGATACACGGCATCGATGACGCTGGTAGAGTTGAGGGCGCTGAAAACCAGGATGCAGATAGCCATCAAAACGGCCATTGCACTGTGTACAAGCTCCCTTTTGTTGTCTTTTCCGCCCAGTATGTCCACGGTGAAAGAGGTTGTGAGCGCCGTCAGGGCCGAGCCTCCGGCGGGGAATCCCGCCATTACAAGGCCGATGATAAAGAGCGCTGCCACAAGCCACGATGCCGGCAGCAGCCCCGACCAGGTTACGGCCGGGAAAATCTTGTCGCCGGTGGCCTGTATGCCGTGTATTCCGGCAAACTGGTACAGATACACGCCAAGGAAAAGGAACAGGGCAATTACCACAATCTGCAGGATACTGGACACAATGAGGTTTTTCTGCGAATCCTTCACGTTTTTGCACGCCAGCGTCCTTTGCATCATGTCCTGGTCCAGCCCTGTGGAAGCAATTACTGTGAAAAGGCCGCCCAGAAGCTGTTTCCAAAAGTACTCCGGATGATTCACGTCGTCAAAGAAGAATACTCTCATCATGGACGTGTCGGGTTTCCCGACTTCCTTGCCGATGAGAACGATGCACAGCACTACCGCCACCAGCATGGAAAGCGTCTTGATGATATCCAGGCCGATGACTGCCTTCACGCCTCCGCGCACGGTGTACAGCCATTCCAGGAACACCACGACTACCACCGTCACCCAGAAGGGAATGCCGGCGGGGCCCGCCAACAGCAACTGGAGGGTGGCTATCATGAGGAACAGGCGAACCGAGGCTCCAAGCATCTTGGAAACGAAGAAGAACCAGGCACCGGTCTTGTGTGTGGTAGCCCCGAAACGCTTTTCCAGATACTCGTACACCGACACTACGTTCAGTTTGAAGTACAAGGGTGTGAGCACGAAAGCTATCACCAGATAGCCCAGGAAGAAGCCCAGGCACATTTGCAGGTAGCCGAAGCCCACCGAATTAACCATGCCGGGGACCGATACATAGGTTACACCCGACAGGCAGGAGCCAATCATGGCTATTGCAACCTTCCACCACGCGGTGGAGCGTGTTGCGTAAAAGCTGTGTTGTTTAGACATTGTCCAGCTGGTCTTTGTAGGAGCGGCCCACGGGAAGAGGCTCTTCAACACCCATTATTGAAACCGCGCCCATACTGCGTTTTTCAATTCTCCACAACGGCACTATGAAAGAACGGTGAACCCTTATGAATTTCCCTTTTGGAAGCATCTCCAACACGCTTTTCAGGGTTATTTGCGACACTACGTCATTCATATGGTCCAGGTGGAAACAGGCATAATTGTTCCTCCCTTCGATATAGCGTATGGCCGACAGTGGAATATGTACAGTCTTATATGAGGATTTCACCTGGATTTCCTGCCCGGCGAAGGCTTCCGAGGCCCTGGATTCCAGTGCGTTACGGGCGTTCTGAGCCTCCTCTTCCTCCTCCTTTATATGGCTGAGCTCCTTTATTTTGGCCGATAGCATTCCCACGGGCACGCCATACGAAATGACGGCCAGGAAGAGTATCCACATCGCCCTTAAATGCAGCGACATCTCGGCTGTCTCATTAGGGAAATCCACCGGGGTAAGAGACAGGAGAAAAGTGACGACTGCGCTCAGGAAGATGATGCCGACAACGGTTAAAACGCCTTTCCAGCCCTGAAGGATAAGGGGGCCAAGTCCCTTGCGTGAAAGCAGCAGGAGGGCATATATCCACAGAACATAGGCCAGTACATAACCGGCGTGCCACTGAAGCCATTCTCCGGTGGGAAAAAGGAACATCATCCCCGGGACCACAATGGCGCAGAAGATGATGTCCAGAATCAGTATAGTCCGCCTCACAATTTAAAACTGGTAACCGGCGAATTCGATGTCGCGAGCTGCACGCTCCTTCAGGGCCGGATTCTTGAAAGCATAGTCAAGGGCATCCTTCACACCTGCAGCGTCACCCTGGCGGGCGGCAATGATGGCCTTAAGGTAGTGTACCCTGGGATCCTTGCAGTGGATGTTGCTCTTGGCTTTCTCAAGCTGGTCGGTGAGGATGTAGGCCAGAACCGAGTTGTTGCAGCAGCCTCTGGGGTTTTCAAGCACCTTTGCGGCCTCGTCATAACGGCCGGTGAGGAGGTAAACCACGCCCAGGTTATCCTTTGCGTCGGGGGTGTTGGCCTTGCGGAACAGGGCTTCGGCCTCGTCGAAATTGTCATTGCGCAGTGCCAGCACGCCCTTTGCATTCAGCAGGTCGGGGTCGTCACCCTTGATTTCGTTGAAGCCGGCCTGGGCCTTGGCGTCCTTGCCCTGGGACAGGTACAGGGCGGCAAGGTTGAACATTGCACGGTCGCTGTTGAATCTTTCGGCGGCTTTCTTGTAAACCTTTTCCTTAGTTTCGGAATCCCTGACAAGGGAAGCGACCTTCAGGAGGGCTTCCTCGTCCAGGATGTTCTCGTTGTTCTTGAGCAGATCCAGGAGTTCCTCGTTGGTGTAATTCTTATATTCCACATTCGCAATGAGGCGGGCGCGGCGAAGTTCCGGAAGCACTTCTCCCTTCAGGGCGGTATAGACCTGGGACATGTTGCGTATCTCGTTCTCGCGCACGGCGGGATCGGAGTACATGGAGAGGACGCGCAGGATCAGGTCCTTGTCTTCGATATCCGACTGGGAAACCAGCTTCTGGAAACCTTCCCAGTCTTCACCCACGCTGCGCACGGTGGGATTGGTGGCCTCGTGACCCTTGGTCACCTTGTCCCAAGCCTTGGAGGCCGAACGGGAACGGCTGTCCGACAGCTGGTCGTTGTGGGCAACCGAGCCTTCGGGGGAAGCGTAGGCTACGATTTCGGTGCTTGTGACCTTGCTGCGCTCATCGGCCGAAATGGCATCCAGTGCGGCCAGGAATTCCTTGACCGAGCTGCTCTTGAGTTCCGAACCGCGGACATCCGAGCTGTTCACCAGGTACTTGATCTGGCCTTCGGTGGTGCTGGAGATAATCTCTTGGTAGTTGTCCGGCTTGAAGGTAACGGTGCCGGCGCGCTTTACCAGCATATAGGTGGTATTGGCGCCGTCGGCCACCTTGCGGGTGGGAAGATTGATGGACTTCCCGCCGGCAAGAACCTTTCCACGGAGTTCCAGATAGCTCTTTTCCATGCCTTCCACGTAGTCGAAGTGAACCTTTTCGTTCACTTTTCCGCCGCTGGAAGGTACCACGCGATAGTTGTCCTTAACCTTTTCGCCCTGGTATTTGAAGGGCTTCATTGCAACTTCACCGCCTTCGTAAACCAGCACGGGAGTGACCTCCAATATGACCTTCGGATTGAAATAGTCCTGGGGATAGGTCACGCTCACGTTTGCGTCGATTGCGCCGGCAACCACTTCCAGAACGGGAGGATTGCAGTCAACCTTAACGTTATCGGCCAAAGAAGCCATTTTCTCGGGGGATGCGCAGGCCGCGGCGGCAAGGCCCAGGGCGGCCAGAATCAAATACTTAATACAGTTTTTCATATTTTTACAAATGTTTGCACTCTTTTGTGGCAGTTCACAAATATAATAATATTTTCGTAAATTTGCAGGTATGGATTTGCAAGCCTTAAAAAATAAATACGACATCATAGGCAACGATGCAGCCTTGAATGATGCCCTGGAGACGGCGGTGAAATTCGCACCCACCGGCCTGAGCGTGCTCATCCTGGGTGAAAGCGGCGTGGGAAAGGAAAGCGTTGCCCGCATCATACACCAGTTCAGTGCACGGCGCCAGAACTCGTTCTTCGTAGTAAACTGCGGCGCACTTCCTAAAGAACTTGTCAATTCAGAACTTTTCGGCCACGTAAAAGGCTCATTTACAGGCGCTACCGACAATCGCAAGGGTTATTTCGAAGATGCCGACGGCGGCACGCTTTTCCTGGATGAGATTGCCGAGCTCCCGCTGGAGTCACAGGCCCTCCTACTGCGCGTCCTGCAAAGCGGGGAATACCGCAAAGTGGGTTCCAACAAGATAGAGCACACCGACGTAAGGATAGTCGCGGCCACCAACATCAACCTGTACGAGGCCGTCAAGCGCGGTAAGTTCCGCGAAGACCTTTACTTCCGCCTGAGCGCCGCCCAGATACGAATTCCTCCGCTGCGGGAGCGCCGCTCGGACATATACCTGCTTTTCCGCAAGTTCACTTCGGATTTTTCGGAGGTGAACGGAATGTGCAAAATATCGCTCCAGAGCGATGCAATCCGCCTTTTGGAGCAGTATCGCTGGCCCGGAAACATCCGTCAGCTGCAAGGTTTCACCCAGTCGCTGACGGCCCAGCTTTCGCGCAAGGTCACCCCCACGCTGCAGCGCATCGAACTGTCGGCCAAAGAATTGGAACCGTTTATGCCTACGGAACAGGGGGAACCCATTCCAATGCTGTACGAAGGCCCCCAGCCATCGGCCCAATCCTTCAACCAGGAAGAGAGGCAGGCCATTTTCAAGGCTATCTTCGACCTGAAGCAGGAGGTGGATGCCTTGAAAGTCCGCCTGGACCGCAGGGAACTTCCCCCGCCTCCGCCGGTGTTTCCAAGGGAGGAGGAGCAGGAGGCCGAATGGCAGGAACAGGAGGACTTTATCCACGGAGAAGAACCAGTCCGGGAGCATAGCCTTTCCGTTCGCCGGTCGGAGGAGGAACTAATCCGCCAGGCCCTTGAAAAGTACCACGGCAACCGTAAAAAGGCTGCCGAGGAGCTTGGAATGAGCGAACGCACCCTTTACAGAAAACTACCCCAGGAATACCGTCGCAAATGAAACGCTGGACCCTCATACTGCTTGCCGCCATTGCCGGTAATTTCCTGCTCGCTTCCTGCGGCATCTATTCCTTTTCCGGAACCTCCATTCAGGCCGACGTGAATACCATCACCATACCCTATGTGGAGTATAAGGCCCTCAGGGTGAATCCCTCCCTTTCGGGAGAGCTTACAGATGCCCTCCAGGAGAAGTTTCGCAAACTCACCCGCCTGGAACAGGTCGATGTTGACGGAGACCTGGAACTTGTGTGCGAAATCACCGGATACGATGTGAAAGCGACGGCCATCACCGCAAATGAACAGGCCGCCCAGAACCGCCTTACCGTCACGGTAAAAATCGAATTCACCAACCGGAAATATCCGGAAGACGACGTTAGCTCATCTTTCTCGGCCTACGAGGATTTTGATGCCACCATGACGCTTGACTCGGTAGAGAGCGGCTTGTGCGAAGCAATAATAGAAAAGCTTGTAGAGGATATTTTCAATGCAACGGTAGCGCAATGGTAGGTTCGAATTACATAGAGTTACGCAGCCTCACCCTGGAAGAACTTTCCGGTGTCGTGAACCTGTATCCATGGTATGGGGCCGCCAGGATGGAACTTTGCCGCAGGATGAGCGCCCTTGGCGCCGACGGCTGGGGAGAGACTCAGTTTGCCTCCGAAGCCATTTTCCTTGCCGACAGGAGCAAAATCTCGGCCCTTATCCGCCGCTCCCGCCAAACCGACTGCTCCGACAAGGATGTAGCCACGCTTTTAGGCTCGATGATAGAGGATCCGCATCCGGTCCACGTGGTGGGAGGCGACTATTTTTCGCAGGCCCAGTACGACGGGGTGCGCCAAAGGGAGGACAATGTCTTCTCCCGCTTCATCAAGAAGGCGAAGGAGGAGGGTTCCAGCCCCCAGGAAAACGGCTCGGACATCGCCGGCGTGTTCGCCACCGAAACCCTGGCCAGGATTTTCGCCGAGCAGGGCCGTCCGGAGGAGGCCAAGCGCATTTATTCGCGTCTGATTTTGGATATTCCGGAAAAAAGTGCTTACTTTGCATCCCTTATCGACAATTTGGAATAAAAATATAAAAGAAATATGAACGCAGCATTCACAATTCTGGTCATCCTGATCATCATCGCCGCCATTCTGCTGATTGCAGTGGTGCTTTTGCAGAACGGTAAGGACGGTGGCCTTGCAACCAATTTCACTTCGGCCAACCAAACCCTTGGCGTGCGCCAGACCGCAACCATTCTGGAGAAGGCAACCTGGTACCTGGTTTCTTTCATCCTTGTTGTTTCCATCATCACGGTTTTCGTGGCCAGGGACAACACCAGCCGCGGCACCAACGACGCCGTGAGCACTGAAATCCTGAATCAGGCCGATGCCGCCTCCGAGCAGGCTCCCGCCTTCCCCATCCAGGAAAATCCCGAGAATTAAGGCACTGACAAATTGGCAGGTTTCCTGAAAGGGAACGGAGATTGAAGATAAGCGTTTGCCCCCGGGCAGGCGCTTATCTGCATTTATGGGGGTAAAAAGGAGATAGAAACTATGGCAGAAAATACATTTCTACAGAGATTCGCAATTAACCTCAATGAGAGGGCATCGCAGGGAAAGTTGGATCCGGTGATAGGCCGGGACGACGAAATCCGGCGTGTGCTGCAGATACTTTCGAGGCGCACGAAGAACAACCCCATTCTGGTGGGTGAGCCCGGCGTGGGCAAAACCGCCATCTCTGAAGGCATCGCCCAGAACATCGTGAACGGACAGGTGCCCGAGAACCTGAAATCGAAGAAGGTGTATTCATTGGACATGGGCGCCCTTATCGCGGGCGCGAAATATCAAGGTGAATTCGAGGAACGGCTGAAAGGCGTGGTGAAGGAAGTAGTGGACAGCGCCGGCGAAATCATACTTTTCATCGACGAAATCCATACCTTGGTGGGCGCAGGCCGCTCGTCCGGGGCGATGGACGCTTCCAACATACTGAAGCCCGCCCTTGCACGCGGTGAACTTCGCACCATCGGCTCTACTACCCTGGACGAGTACCAGAAGTATTTTGAAGCCGACAAGGCCCTGGAGCGCCGTTTCCAGATGGTTATGGTGGATGAGCCTTCGCCGGCCGAGAGCATTGCCATCCTGCGCGGCTTGAAGGAGCGTTATGAGAACCACCACAAGGTGCGCATCGAGGACGACGCCCTTATTGCGGCGGTGAACCTGTCGCACCGGTACATCACCAGCCGTTTTCTTCCGGACAAGGCCATCGACCTTGTTGACGAAGCGGCATCCAAGCTGCGTCTGGAGATGAATTCGGTTCCCGAGCCCATCGACGACCTGAACAGTGCTATCCGTCAGAAAGAAATTGAGCGTGAAGCAATTAAGCGCGAAGGGGCATCGGCAAAGATGGAGAAACTGGAAGAGGAGTTGAAGGAACTGCAGGGACGCAGGGAAGAGCTTATGAAGCGCTGGAACCAGGAGAAGGACATTCTTGGCGGGCTTCAGTCTGCACGTCAGGAGTTGGAAGACCTGGCCCTTCAGGCCAAGCAGGCCGAGCGCACCGGCGACTATGCTCGCGTGGCCGAAATCCGCTATGGCAAGATGACAGCAACGCAGAAACGCATCGACGAGCTTACCGCAAAGGCCGAAGCCATCAAGGATCCCATTGTTACAGAGGCGGTTACCCCCGAGGATATTGCCGAGGTGGTAGCCAAGTGGACCGGCATACCCGTGAAGCGGATGCTGGAAAGCGAAAAGGAAAAACTCCTTCGCATGGAAGGCGAGCTGCACAAGAGGGTAGTGGGACAGGACGAAGCCATTCAGGCCGTTGCCGATGCCGTCCGCCGCAACAGGGCGGGCCTGAGCAACGAAAAACGCCCCATCGGCAGTTTCCTTTTCATGGGTACTACCGGCGTGGGCAAGACGGAACTGGCAAAGGCCCTGGCCGAATTCCTGTTCAATGACGAGAATATGATTACCAGGATCGATATGTCCGAGTATCAGGAGCGTCATACCGTTTCCCGCCTTGTGGGTGCGCCTCCGGGATACGTGGGTTACGACGAAGGCGGCCAGCTCACCGAAGCCGTGCGGCGCAAACCCTACTCGGTGGTCCTTCTGGACGAGATTGAAAAAGCCCACCCGGACGTGTTCAACGTGCTTTTGCAGGTGCTTGACGACGGCCGCCTTACCGACAACAAGGGGCGTACGGTGGACTTCAAGAACACAATCCTCATAATGACCTCCAACGCCGGGGCCGACATCATCCAAAGCTATATGGAAAAGCTGCCGGAGGTGAACGGAGTGGACATGCAGGCTATTGCAACCCGCCGCACCCTTCTGGACGAGTGCAAGGAGAAGGTGCTGGAGGTGCTCAAAATGAGCGTCCGTCCGGAATTCCTGAACCGTATAGACGAGATTATAATGTTCGATCCTCTCACCAAGGCCGATATCCGCGACATCCTTCACATCCAGGAAGAGGCGCTTCGCCATCGTCTGGCCGACAGCGGTATCACCCTGGAGTTCACCCCTGCTTTCGAGGAGTACATGGTAGAGAACGGCTATGAGCCCTCCTACGGCGCCCGTCCGGTTAAACGCTTGATGCAAAAGGAGTTGGTGAACCTTCTCGCCAAGTCCATCCTGGACGGCAGCGTGCGGAAAGACTCCGTCGTGAAGGTTGACGCTTCGGGAGGCAAGGTGTTCGTGAGTAACGCGAAATAAAAATAAATGTGCTATCTTTGGAATATGAAGAAGATAGCACTTATTGTTTTTGCAGCCCTTGCTGCCGCTTTCAGCCTCAAGGCCCAGAATGACGCCCGCGAGGAAGTCTTTGCCGACATTGAAAAGACCGGCGGAGTCCATTACATGTATCCCATGAACCAGCCTGCACCCACGGCTGCGCCCAAGGGATACAAAGCTTTTTATCTTAGCCACGTTGGCCGACACGGTGCCCGTTTCGCCCTTGGCAGCACTATTTACAATGGACAGTGGAGCACCTGGTCCAGGGCTCATACCCTTGGCTGGCTCACTCCTGAAGGAGAGGAAATCTACGAGGCCTGGGCTGCCTTGATGCCAAATGTCCTGCACAGGGAGGGCAATCTTACCCAGAAAGGCCAGGCCCAGCATAAGTATATCGCCAGCCAGATATACAAGAATTATCCGGATGTTTTTGCCGGTCCAACCCACGCATCGGCCGTATCCACCGTTTCCCACAGGGTTATCGTGAGCATGTTCACCTTCCTCAGCGAGTTGGACAATCTGGATTCGGACTTCATGTTCGATGCCGATTATGGCTATCCCTACCAGGATTACCTGCTTCCGGAGATTATAGACCAGCCCCGCGTGTGGCCCGATTCCGTCAGGCAGAAGCTGGACGTGTTCATGGCCGAACGCGTAGATGAGCAGGCCATCCTGTCACGCTGGTTCACCCAGCCCGGCCATCTTGTCTCCAGTCCTTACACCTTCCTCTACGATCTGCTGGTGGTGGTCTCGACCCTGGACAATCTGGACTGTGAAGTTCCCCAGAAGTTCTATTCCATATTCACCCCGGAAGAGAGGTACAACATTTGGGAAGTCAGCAATTACGACAGCTATCTGCTTCTTGGCCGCAGCCCCGAAGTCGACAATGTGCGTACTCGCTCCATGAAGGCTCTGTTGAAGGATTTCATCGACAAGACGGAAGAAGATCTGGCCAGCGGCGAGGTACAGCTTAGGCTTCGTTTCGCACACGATTCCACGCTTATGCCTTTCCTCTCACTTGTAGGGGTAAACGACTGGGGAATAGTGGCTTCTTGTCCCGACGAGCTCACAAAACACTGGCGTACGTTCGAAATCCCTATGGGGGCGAACCTCCAGCTCATCTTCTTCAAGAATAAAAAACAGCCGGGAGACATCCTTTTCCAGCTTCTTTTGAATGGCGTTGAGGCCACTCTGCCGCTGGAGATGGCGGCTCCCGGAAGTTTTTACAGATGGGACGACTTGAAGGCCGTCAGTGCAGCATTACTGTAAGTCCGGCCATCACGATAGAGACCATACTCATCAGTTTGATGAGAATATTGAGGGAGGGACCCGAGGTGTCCTTGAAAGGATCGCCAACGGTGTCTCCCACAATTGTAGCCTTGTGAGCCAGGGAATTCTTTCCACCGAAGTTTCCTTCCTCCACATACTTCTTGGCGTTGTCCCAGGCGCCGCCGGAATTGGCCAGGAAAATGGCCAGGACGAATCCTGCTCCAAGACCTCCTCCCAGCAGGCCGATAACGCCGGCAGGACCAAGCAGAAGGCCCACTGCGATAGGAACGGCGATGGCAAGGAGTGAAGGATAAATCATTTCTTTCTGTGCCGCCTTTGTAGAGATGCGAACGCAGGATGTGTAGTCCGGACGCTGCTTGCCTTCAAGGATGCCGGCAATTTCACGGAACTGGCGGCGAACCTCTACCACCATCCTGGAGGCGGCGCGGCCAACAGCCTGCATCGTGAGTCCGCAGAAGAGGAAAGCCATCATGGAACCCACGAAAATACCTACCAGGACCATTGGATTCATGAGGGTGATATCGTACAGGTTAACGATGTCGGTTATGGAGGCGTTGACGGTTTCCACCGTGCGGTCACCTACCTGGATAACCGTCTTTCCAATGTGTCCCAGGCCTATTTTCAGTTCCTCGATATAGGAAGCCAGGAGGGCCAGGGCCGTGAGTGCCGCAGAACCTATTGCGAAGCCCTTTCCGGTTGCAGCCGTGGTGTTTCCGAGGGCGTCAAGGACGTCGGTCTTTTCACGTACGGAAGGGTCCAGTTCACTCATTTGGGCGTTGCCGCCGGCGTTATCGGCAATAGGGCCGTAAGCGTCGGTTGCAAGGGTGATGCCCAGGGTTGAAAGCATACCCACTGCAGCGATGGAAATGCCATACAGGCCAAGGCTCAGGGTTTTGGTGCTGAAAACGAAATCGGTGGCAAAGCCATAGGCCAGAAGGATGGCCAGGGCAATGGTGATAACGGGAATGGCGGTGGAGCGCATGCCCAGTCCCACGCCGTTGATAACCACCGTGGCCGAGCCTGTATTGGCACTTTCGGCCAGTTTCCTGGTGGGCTTGAAAGAGTGGGAGGTGTAGTATTCTGTAACCTTTCCTATAACGACGCCTGCTCCAAGGCCGCTCAGCACGCTCAGGGCCAGCTTCCACCAGTTGGGGAAGCCCAGAAGGTAAAACACTCCGAAGGAGAGCACGGCGATAAGGATAGCGCTCAGGTTTGTTCCGGCAGAGAGGGATTTCAGAAGTTCCTTCAGACCTGCGCCTTCTTTCGTGCGAACCACGTAAATACCCAGTATTGAAAGGACTACGCCAATTGCGGCTATCACCATCGGGGCCAGGATAGCCCTCATCTGCACTTCAATTCCATCGGCAAAGAAGGCCGATGCGCCAAGGGCCATGGTGGCAAGGATGCTGCCGCAGTAGCTTTCGTAAAGGTCGGCGCCCATGCCGGCCACGTCACCTACGTTGTCGCCCACGTTGTCGGCGATGGTGGCGGGATTGCGGGGGTCGTCTTCCGGGATGTCCTGCTCCACTTTACCCACGATGTCGGCACCCACATCGGCGGCTTTCGTATAGATACCGCCGCCCACACGTGCGAATAACGCCTGGGTGCTGGCGCCCATGCCGAAGGTGAGCATGGTGGTGGTAATCACAACCAGGTTCTGCGCCTCGGAAGGGTCGTAGAAAATACGCAGGATGCTCCACCAGATGGCTATGTCCAGAAGGCCAAGACCAACCACTGTGAGCCCCATCACGGCGCCGCTCCGGAAAGCAATCTTAAGTCCGCTGTTCAGGCTTCTCATTGTTGCATTGGCCGTGCGTGCACTTGCATAGGTGGCTGTTTTCATGCCCACGTAACCGGCTAGTCCGGAGAAGAAGCCGCCGGTGAGGAAGGCGAAGGGAACCCAGGGGTTCTGGACGCCGAATCCATATGCCAAAACGGCAAAGAACGCCGCCAGGACAATGAAAACGACAACCACGACATAGTACTGCTGTTTCAGGTAGGCCATGGCGCCTTCCCTGACATACTGTGCAATTTCCTTCATTGTGGGAGTGCCTTCGCTCTCTTTCATCATTTGACGGAAGAAGATCCAGGCAAAGAAAAGAGCAACCAGCGCAGCCGCCGGTACAAGATAAAATAACAGGTCCATAAGTTTTAGATTTATTTTTTGTCCGGGACGCGGATTATTTCACCGTGTTCCTGAGCTACGGTTTCTTTCCAAAGGTCTGTGTATCCGGGATGTTCTATGTGGTCGGGCATCCTTTCAGAGTACTTGCTGTGCTTGAAGCTGCCATCGTCGTTCTGGGGCTTCACATTGCCGTCCATGAACTTCACGAGAAGCTCAACTTCCAGGTTGCTCCACTCGGAGAACTGCTTGTCGGCGGTTTGCACCGTGTAATTGGTCACATAGTCCACTATCTTCTGGAAAGGCTTGCGGGAAACCATTACATCGCCTCTTGCCGACATTTTTTTCTGCATCTTGATTGCCACCTCATTGTACATAACCACGGCCATGCTGTCCACGCTGTGGGTACGGCGTTCCATCTGGTCGATTTCGAAAGCATCAATCTTTGCACGAACGTAGGGAGCCATTATGTTATACATTTTATAGCAGGCGTTCGAGATACGGTTGTTAATCCAGAAGGATGAAGTGGGGGAATATTTCAGCAGGCTGCCGTTACCCTCGCGGAAGCATTCGGGAACCTTTGTCGTGCTGGTGTAGATGGGGGTAAGGTAAGAGGTTGCGGCGTCGTCGGTGCCGAACCAGAGGATACCGCCGATGATGTCGGGAACATAGTTGCGGGCCTGTCCCACCATCCAGTAACCGGTTTGCTGGGTGGCGATGGCGCGCTCGTTAACGTACCTGCGGTCTTCTACCTTGAATGACATGGGCCTCCAGCGGTACGGGAGGGCGTTTCCGCCAGCTCCGATATCTTGTGTAAGGTCCATTGGGGTACCCTCGAAATGGTCCCTCATTACGTCGGCCACATCCTTGACTCCGGCCTTGCGGCGAGGGAAGACGAACAGGGGAATGTCGCCCTCCAGGTTGTTGCCCATCACGTAATCCAGATAGGTGTAGGCGTCCTTTGTTACGGCATTGCCGTCTTCGTCATAGAAGGAGAACCAGCCGTCGGTGAGGATGTTGAAAGCACTCCAGGCGCGGGCGTCACAGCCGCGAACGGTGCCGAAATCAATGGGGTTATAGGCCTTTTTGAAGCTGAATTCACGGTCTTCGCCATCGAAATAACCCTTGCGGCGGGCGAAGGTGATAACGTCCGGGGCGTAGAGGCAATTGTCGGGATCGTTCAGGGGGAACTTGCCGATACGGGCCTGGTTTGCGTGGGCGCAGATGGCTCCGTCGGGAATCCTCCGGGCAACCCATACGATACCTTTCTGGGTGTTCACGCCATTGCGGATGTTTGTTCCCTTGCCGATGAGTTCCATAATCCAGGCTTCATTCTTATCGGCAATGGAGAAGGTTTCGCCTTCCGAGGCGTAGCCATATTCGTTGGCAAGGTCCACTATGATGTCAATGGCTTCCCTGGCTGTTTTCGCCCTTTGAAGGGTGACGAAAATGAGCGAACCATAGTCGATACCGCCATTATTATCTACCAGCTCCGACCTTCCGCCCCAGGTGGTTTCGGTAATGATAAGCTGGTATTCGTTCATATTGCCAACTGTCTGGTAGGTATGGGGAACCTGCTCTATTTCTCCAAGGTAACGATTTGTATCCCAGTCGAATATCTTAAGCATTGAACCCATGGGCCAGTCGGCTGCCGGGTGGTAGTACAATTCCCCGAAAAGGTGGTGGGAGTCGGCTGCGTATGAGACCAGGACTGAACCGTCACTGCTGGCGCCTTGGGTGATTATAACGTTCGTACAAGTGTTTCCTTTCACACTTGTGAGGAGGAGCGCCACAATGGCCGCAAGCAGTTTAAACATCGAATTTCTCATCGTATTTTGGGCTTTTTCGATTTATTGCGTATTTTTGTCATTCAAGATAACTTGCAAATTTATGAAAATTTATCGTTTATTCAGCCTGTTTGCTGCTTTAACCTGCGTTATTTTAACTGCGGGGGCTCAAAATCAGCCTGAGCAAAACCAGGAAAAGAGGGAAAAACAGATGATGGAATCCATCGACAACGAGGTCCAGCGTCTGAGTAAATTGTTGGAGCTGGAGTACTGGCAGGAGTTTTACGTAGATTCCACACTCACCCATAATATGAAGGAAATGCAGGCCGAGTTCGATTCCATGCAGAAAGCGAAAGTGGAGAATCCGGAACTGTACACCAAGGTGCAGGACAAGTGGATGGAGGCCACAGAAGAGACCTATAAACATATTTTCAACGAGGAGCAGTGGAAAAAATACTGGAAATCCGGTGCTGAAAAGGCCTGGAAGGCCAGGCAGAAGCGGAAAAAATAACTAACTTTGCCAGCGTTATGAAAGAGAGCATAGAAAAGATATTCAAGGAACTTGAAGAACTGAAAGCCGCTTCGCAGAAAGAAGCCGAAGAAGCCAGGATTCGTTTTCTGGGCAAGAAGGGGGAAATCACGGCCCTCATGGACCAGTTCCGCAGCATTGCCCCGGAACTCAAGAGGGAGTACGGCCAGAAACTCAACGAATTGAAAAAGGCCGCCATGGCCCGCATCGAAGAGCTTAAGGCCTGTGTCGGGGAAGCAGAAGCCTCGACGGCCCCGAAAGAGGACCTCTCGATGCCAGGCGATGCTTTTCCCCTGGGCTCCCGCCATCCGGTATCAATAGTCCGCCAGCAGATAGTGGACATTTTCCGCAAATTCGGCTACGATGTTGCCGAAGGCCCTGAAATCGAGGACGACTACCACGTGTTCGAGGCCCTGAACTTCCCTCCGAACCATCCGGCCAGGGAAATGCAGGACACCTTCTTTGTAAGCACCGGCCACGTGAATCCGCTGCTGCTCCGCACCCACACCTCTTCCGTACAGGTGCGCACAATGGAAAGCCAGTCGCTTCCCATCCGTGTGAGCTGCCCCGGCAGGGTGTTCCGCAACGAAGCCATATCGGCCCGCGCACACTGCATTTTCCATCAGGTGGAAGGCCTGTACATCGATAAGAACGTCACATTTGCAGACCTTAAGCAGGCAATTCTCCTATTCGCCCGCGAAATGTTCGGTGCCGACAGCCAGATTCGCATGCGCCCCAGTTACTTCCCCTTCACCGAGCCTTCGGCCGAGGTTGACGTAAGCTGCAACATATGCAAGGGAAAGGGCTGCAACATCTGCAAGGGCACCGGCTGGCTGGAAATAATGGGCTGCGGAATGGTAGATCCCAACGTGCTGAAAGCCAGTGGTATAGACCCGCAGCAGTACAGCGGCTTCGCCTTTGGCATGGGCATAGAGCGCATCGCGATGCTCAAGTGGCAGGTTAACGACCTCCGTCACTACTTCGAGAACGACATGCGCTTCCTCTCCGAGTTCTCCACCGCCACCGAGGTCTAGAGCGTGAAGCCCCGGCAGGTCCTAATATTCATCCTGGGCGTTTTTGCCCTTATTGGCATCGGCTGGTTCTTTTTTCCGGCCGATGGTCTTGCCGTAGGCGGGACGAACCTCCGGTTTGCGTCCTATCAGCGGATGAAGGAGGATGCCTTGATTGCAAAAGTGGACGTGGATTCGGTCCTCACCGGTGTGGAACGCCGTTTCCGTATGGATAAGGATACTCTTGCGTTCTACCGCCGTTTCTTTTACGAGAATCCGGACCGCATATACCTTCCGGGCGACGACATAAAGTTTTTCGATTCCTTTTTCCGGGATATCGACAAGGCGCGGGAGCGTGACCGCCTTGTGAGAATCGTCCATTACGGAGACTCCCAGATTGAAATGGACCGCATCTCCCAGGATCTTCGCGAGGCTCTTCAGGGCCGTTTCGGAGGAAATGGTACTGGTATGTTTCCGGCGCTTTCCAATGTGCCGTCGGCCTCCATTTCCCGAAGCGCGAGCGGGGGTTTCGTGCAATATACGATGTACGGGGATTCCACCACTCTCAGGGCTCCGCATAACCGTTACGGAATGCTTGCGCAGGTGGTTCAGCTATACGGAGGTGGAACCATAAGCCTTCGCGGCACCAAGAACAAGACCGCCCGGGAACGCTGCCGGAAATTCAGCAGCATTTCGGTGCTGTACGGCCGTGCAAGCGCGAATTTCTCCATAAAGGCAGTATCCGACACACTTAAACCGGAGCCTCTGGTGGAAACCACGGAAAGCGGCACGACCCTCCTTACCTGGAACTTCGGCCGCGAAGTCGAAAAGGCCGTCCTCCAATTCAAGGGCGACGCTGAAATCTATGGCATCTGTGCCGATGCCGAAAGTGGCATTACGGTGGACAATATTCCGCTCCGGGGCTGTTCCGGGACCATTTTTACTCGTATCTCAAAGCCGGTGATGAAGGATTGTTACGCCCTTATGGATGCCCGGCTCATCATCTTGCAGTTCGGCGGAAACTTCATGCCGGTAGCGCGTAACGCCCAGGTCATCGAGACTTATCAGGAGCAGATAGAAAGCCAGATCAAGTACTTCCACGAAGTGGCCCCCCAGGCGAAAATCCTTTTCATCGGCCCTTCAGACATGGGAAAGAGCGTGAACGGCCGTGTGGTAACCTGGCCCCGCCTTCCGGAAGTGGTGGATTCCCTGAAGGCAACGGCTCTGCGGAACGATGCCGCCTATTGGGACCTGTACCGTATGATGGGTGGGGAAAATTCCATGGTCCAGTGGGTTAAGCACAATCCGCCATACGCCGGCCCGGACTACATCCACTTCACGCCCGCCGGAGCAAAGAAGGTTGGCGAGGCGCTGTCGAATTCGCTCCTTACCTACTACAATTATTACGAATTAAGGAAAAGCCGCCGATGAAGCGTTTACTTGTCATAATCCTGCTATTATCCGTGGCCCTTCCCCTGGCGGCGCGGCACTATCCCTTTATCCGCGGCGATAAAAACTATCTCCAGTATCCGGCCGGGAAATCTCCCGATTATGCACTTTTCCTGCGTAAGCTGGACACCCTGCTTGCCACCGGAGGAACCGATGTCCGCGTTCTTCATGTTGGTGGCTCCCACGTTCAGGCCGGCACCATGTCGGACCGCCTCCGCCGGCGTTTTCTTTCCCTTAAATATGGCATGGACGGTGGCCGGGGCCTGGTTTTCCCTTTTGCTGCGGCAAGCACGAATACCCCCGTCAGCTATAATTCCTCATATTCGGGCCGATGGGAAAGCGCCAATTGTCTTCGTCCGGCTGATGTGGAGTTGGGACTTTCCGGGATAACGATAACGGCCGTGGATACATCGGCAAAAGTGAATCTGGACCTTATACCCAGGGAGTTTCACCTGATGCACCAGCGTTACAGTTTCAATCGCGTGGACGTGCTGGGGGAGGGCGAACAGGAGCCAGTTATCATCCTCCAGGGCAGGGACACTATTCGCGGGGTACACGGCGGAAGGCACCATCATTTCGACCTTCCTTATTATGCCGACTGGCTTCAGCTGGCTTTCAAAGGCGACGGACAGTTCCAACTCCGGGGTTTGTACCTGGACCGTCCAAACCTTGGCTTTACCCTTTGCGAGGCGGGAATAAACGGGGCTTCCACCACATCCTGGACGCGTTGTTCCCTATGGGAAGAAGACCTTCGCCGGCTGCATCCGGACCTGGTTATTTTCTCCATCGGCATAAATGACATTCAGGGGGATTTCGACCCTTCCCGCTTCAAAAGCAACTATCGGGAACTGATACGGAAGATACGGAAAGTGAATCCCCGTTGCGCCATTCTTTTCAGCGGAATCAACGACAGCCAACTTCGCCGCCACGGTGTAAATCCCTATACCCAGGCCGTTGAAAAGGCGTTTTTCGAACTGGCGAAGGAATTCAAGGCCGTTTTCTGGGACTGGTATGAGGTGATGGGCGGTTATGGCTCCATGGCATCGTGGCAGGAGGCCGGCCTGGCTCAGTCGGACAAGATTCATTTCACGTCTTCCGGCTACGAGATGCTTGGAGACCTGCTCTTCGACGCCATAATTAACAGCTATTATGTCCGTCAGTGAACCTTTGGACCATCATACGAGACTTTGCCGTGAGCCTGTTCTCTTTTGACCAGGCCCATCCGCTCCTTTTCACGCAGTTCTATTTCTGGGCGTTTTTCGCAATCGTTTTCGCCTTCTTTTCGCTTTTCCATTCGAAAGTGCTGCTCCGAAACGGCTACCTTTTCGCCGTTTCGCTCTTTTTCTATTACAAAACCAGCGGAATATTCCTTCTGCTGCTGGTCTTTGTAATAGTTTATAACTATTTGGCAGCCAAGCGTTTGGATAAACTAAAAAAGGAACGGTGGAGGAATGTACTTACGGCCGTGAGCGTTGTGGTGGACCTTGGCGTGCTTGCCTATTTCAAGTATGCCTACTTCATCACCGACTTTGTCAACAACCTTTTCGGCCTGTCAATCCAGGTGCACGATGTCCTTGGGGAATTCCTGAACAGCCTCAGCGGCACTTCGCTTTTCCGCGTAGATGCCATCATCCTTCCTGTGGGCATTTCCTTCTTCACCTTCCAGGCCGTAAGCTATGTGGTGGACGTAAAACGCCGCAGGATAGCCCCTGTGCGTAATTTCCTGGACTTCGGCTTTTACCTAAGCTTCTTCCCCCAGCTGGTTGCCGGGCCCATCGTCAGGGCCTCCGAGTTCATCCCGCAGCTTCACGCTCCTTATAATCTTAGCCGCCGATGGTTCGGGATAGCCGTTTTCTGGATTCTGAACGGTCTCACGAAAAAGCTTGTCCTCAGCGATTACCTGGCCGTAAATTTCTGCGACCGCGTATTTGAAAATCCCTTGATGTACAGCGGATTCGAGAACTTGAGCGCCATTTTCTGCTACTCCCTCCAGGTTTATGCCGACTTCTCCGGCTACACCGACATCGCCACCGGTGTTGCGATGCTAATGGGCTTTTACCTGCCCAAGAACTTCGATTCGCCCTACAAAGCGCTTAATACCCAGCAGTTCTGGCGCCGTTGGCACATGACTTTAAGCCGATGGCTGCGCGACTACCTGTACATTCCCCTGGGCGGCAACCGTAACGCCACGGCCGGGACTTACATCATCATTATCGTTATTGCCGTGGTGGGAAGTTTCCTCAGCGGCAGCTGGTGGGTGGCAGCCGGCGTTTTTGCGCTTGCGGCAGGTATCGGCATCTGGGCCTGGCTCCGTCCCGAAAAGCGCAAGCTCATCACCACCAACATCAATTCCATGAACACCATGCTGCTGGGAGGACTTTGGCACGGCGCCAGTTGGAATTTCATGATTTGGGGCGGCCTGAACGGCATCGGCATGATATTCTATAAAGTTTGGACCAAGCGCAGCATGGGGGTTAAGATGCTCATTATCAGCACCGTGACTCTTCTTTGCTTTGTGCTTTCCCGCACCACGCACTACCCCGTCTGGAACCTCTTCTTCGTCTGGACCTTGATAATTTGGCTGGGAACGGCAGTTAAGGCGCTCATCAAGCGATTCACGGTCAAATCGGCAATGACGGATGTTGGTACCTTGTCCTGGTTAGACCGTGCCTGGGATATCTTCCAGACCTTCGTTTTCATCACCTTTACCCGCCTTTTCTTCCGCAGCGGCTCCAACCTGGATCCCGCCCTTGCCAACGAGCAGGCTTGGAACACCGCCAAGAACATGGTGAACCAGATAGGCGGGCACTGGGACTTGTCGCTGGTGCCCAAAATGGCCTTTGAGCATCGTGCCGTGCTCATTCTGTTCGTTTTGGGAATGATTATCCACTGGCTGCCGGAGCGCTTCAAACGCCGCTATCGCATCGTCTTTGCCTCCCTCCCGCTCTTCTGGATGGCCATCATCACCTTCCTGGTAATCTTCATCTTCTACCAGTTCATCACCGCCGACCTCCAGTCCTTCATCTACTTCCAGTTCTAGTGCCACCTAACCGCGTGGAACTCAGCCACTTACGCACATCTCTCGTTCAAAATCCGAACGAGAGATTTCTATAAGCGCGTGACACTCAGCGACTTAACCGGCACTGAGCAAAGATGTAAGGCCGATGAAGTCTTCGACGGAGAGTTGTTCGGGGCGCTGGGAAAAGACGGGTTGGGAGAGGAAGCCGGCAAGCTGCTCTTCGCTCCAGCCCAGGCGCTCTGCTTTTGCGCGCGCAAAGGGCTTCAGGGGATTCCGCATCATCTTCCTGCGCTGTCCGAAGGCCGATTTCACCACGGCGCGGAAGAGGGTTTCGTCGCAGCCAAGGGCGGTGCGAGTATTCCGGCGCAGGCGTATCACGGCGCTGTCCACCTTGGGCGGCGGGGCAAAGCAGCCGGGGCCGACTGTGAACAGGTATTCGATATCGTACCAGGCCTGCAGGAAGACGCTCAGGATACCGTAGGTTTTGCTGCCCGGAGGCTCGGCAATGCGTTGGGCCACTTCTTTTTGCACCATCCCCACCACTTCGGGGATGCGGTCTTTATGGTCCAGAATCTTAAAGAAAATCTGCGAGGAAATGTTATATGGAAAATTGCCGATGACGGCGAATTTCTCCGGGAAGATGCGCTCCAGCGGAAGGGTGAGGAAATCGGCCTCCATCAGGCGTCCGGGCAGGCCTTGGAAGTGCGTGAGCAGGTACTCTACGCTTTCCCTGTCTATCTCCACCAGTTTAAGGTCGATGTCGTCGCGCTCCAGCAGGTACTGGGTGAGGACGCCCATTCCGGGGCCGACTTCCAGGACGGGGAAGGGTTTTTCGCCTGTCTCAGAATGACAAAGGAGGGAATCCACTATGGCGCAGGCCACTTTCTGGTCTGTAAGGAAATGTTGCCCAAGGGCTTTCTTTGCTCTGACTTTCATGCTATATTCCACCTCCGCTGATTTCGCCGGATGCCTTTGCAAAGGCCGGCTGAAGTAAATATCGGCCCAAATTTCTTTCCGCCCGGGCCTGCGCGGCCAATTTCCCTATCTTGGATTCCGGGTCCCTGCCGACATCTATTATAAGTCCGTGCTGCATGTTCGGGTAGGAACTTAGCATTGGCACGTCCCCATTGGAATCTCCTGCCACAAGGATTGGTTGGGCACCGGAATGACAGGGTGCAATGTATTTGTTGATGCAGCTTGCTTTACCATCCTTGATGGGCTGCACATATTGGGAATCATAGCTTGCAGAAATGATTTCTCCGGGCATCATACGCAGTCCGAAAACTTGCTCCGGCGGCAGCCCAAGGCCCAATTCCGGATCGCAGGCCAGCACTTCCACAATGAGCTCCATCGAGGCGGAACACACATATGGCGTGATTCCGTTCTTCCGCAGGCAGTTATACAAATCCTTCATTTCCGGCGGGAAATAAATGCCCCGCTCCACTTTAATACTCCATTTCCCGTCCGGAGAATTCCAATCTTCCACAGCAAGCTTGTCTTTTCCCAGATGTTCCAGCACGGCATCGTGCACCACCTCCCTGGCCTGCTCGTGGGTGTATCCGGCAAGAAGGCCCGGCATCCAAAGGTAGGAAACCTCCGAGCCGAAGATTCCGTCCATCCGGGTGAGCATTACGGCCATCCGCGTCCTGAAGTCCAGGTAGATATCGGAGGAATGAATCTCCTCCAGGCTTTTCCCTTGGGAGAGAATGGCGGAGAGCTGCTCGAAATCTTCCTTCAGAATTGCGCCAAACTCGGCAAAGCTGATGCCGTCTATCTCCTTGGAAGTGTCCGGAATCCCGTCCAGAAAGCTGTGGGACGGGGCATCGGCATAACAAAGATGCTCGATTTGATATACCCAGAGGGCCTGGGATATGTCGTGGACGATAGTGGTTTTATCAAAGTCGAAGACGGCATAAGCGTCTTTGTCCCGATTGCTAGAAATGACATCGTCCAGGGCTTTCCGCACAGTCTGGTCCCAGGCTCCGGGGGCAAGTTTCCCCGAAATCCGGGATGGCTGGCAGGCGAACGTGAGGGCAATGGCGCATAATATCAGAAGTCGTCTCATTTGGAAAGCTTTTCGCAAATATACTTATATTTTTTGCTAAATTTGTAGGTTATTGATAGCAAAAGGTAAAAACAAGATATACTCATGTACAGAACACACACGTGCGGAGCTCTCCGCATCCAGAACAAGGGACAGCAGGTAACTCTTGCCGGCTGGGTCCAGAAGGCCCGAAAACTTGGCGGAATGACATTTATCGACCTCAGGGATCGTTACGGAATCACCCAATTGGTTGTGGAGGCCGATGCCCCCGCCGCCCTGGTTGAAACCGCCACCTCGCTTGGCCGCGAATTCGTCATACAGGTTAAGGGCGAAGTGGTGGAGCGTCAGGCGAAGAACCCTAAAATGCCCACCGGTGACATTGAGATAAGGCTTTCCGATATAAATGTGCTTAACAAATCGGTCACTCCGCCCTTCACCATCGAGGATGAAAGTGACGGCGGCGAGGACCTGCGAATGAAATACCGTTACCTGGATTTGAGGCGTAATCCGCTGAAGAATGCGCTGGTGCTCCGTCACAAGGTGGCTCACGAGGTGCGTAACTATCTGGACGCCAATGGCTTCATGGAAATAGAAACGCCCTACCTCATCAAATCCACCCCCGAAGGCGCCAGGGACTTCGTGGTGCCTTCCAGGATGAACCCAGGCCAGTTCTATGCCCTTCCCCAGAGTCCACAGACCTTCAAGCAGCTGCTGATGGTGGCCGGTTACGACCGCTATTTCCAGATTGTCCGCTGCTTCCGTGACGAGGACCTGCGTGCCGACCGTCAGCCGGAATTCACCCAGATAGACTGCGAAATGGCTTTTGTGGAGCAAGAGGACGTGCTGGAGACCTTCGAGGGCATGATGAGAACCATCTTCAAGAACGTCCTGGACGTGGAAATCCCTAATCCGCTCCCGCGCATGAGCTGGTACGAGGCAATGGACAAATACGGCTCCGACAAGCCGGATATCCGCTTCGGCATGACCATCCACGACGTGACCGATGCCGCCAAGGGCAAAGGTTTCGGCGTCCTGGACGAAGCCGGCTACATCGGCGCAATTTGCATTCCCGGCGCAGCGCAGTACACCCGCAAGCAGATTGACGAGCTTACCGAATGGGTAAAACGCCCTCAGGTGGGCGCCAAAGGCCTTATTTACATAAGGGTTAATGCCGACGGTTCCTATAAATCATCCATCGACAAGTTCTATGGCCCGGAGGATCTCGCAAAGATTGCCGCTGCGGCCCAGGCTAAGGCCGATGACCTTGTCCTCGTGATGAGCGGCCCCGAAAAGCGCAAGGTCCAGAACATGCTGGGTGTGCTTCGAATCGAGATGGGCAACAGGCTCGGCCTCCGCAATCCCAAGGAGTTCGCTCCCCTCTGGATTGTGGATTTCCCCCTGCTGGAATGGGACGAGGAAACCCAGCGATTCTACGCCATGCACCACCCCTTCACTTCGCCTAAACCGGAGCATGAAAAATGGTTCTACAGCGACAAGAAAGAGGACCTGGAGCGTGTCTGCGCCAATGCCTACGACTTCGTCCTGAACGGCAACGAACTTGGCGGCGGCTCCATCCGAATCCATAATGCCGACATGCAGAAACGTATGTTCGAGGTGCTTGGAATAGGCCCTGAAGAGGCTGATTACAAGTTCGGTTTCATCATCAACGCCTTCAAGTTCGGCGCTCCGCCCCATGGAGGGCTTGCCTTCGGCTTCGACCGCGTCTGCGCCCTTATGGGCGGGCAGGACACCATCCGCGACTACATCGCCTTCCCGAAGAACAACCAGGGTCGCGACGTGATGATAGACTCCCCGTCGGAAATTGACGCCGCCCAGCTGGAAGAACTCCAGATAAAGCTGGATGTAAAGCCGGAGTAGCCTGAAGGCTTGCTGCACATAGAGCCAGCCTACCTTTATGATAAAGAAGTACACAGACTTTGACCTTAGCGCCCGGAACACCTTCCGGATGAAGGTCCGTTGCGCCCTGTATGTGGAGATTACGGAAGAGGCAGACCTTCCGGCCCTGGATTGGGCCGCGCTGCCCCAGCCCGTGCTGGTGATGGGGGGCGGCTCCAACATCCTCTTCACCCGGGACTTCCCCGGCACCGTGCTGCACGTCGCTATTTGTCATTCTGAGCGAAGTGAAGAATCTTGGACCCTCGGCGCCGGCGTGGTCTTCGACGACTTCTGCGCCTGGGCTGCATCGGAGGGCCTTTGGGGGCCGGAGAACCTATCGCTCATCCCAGGCGAGGTGGGAGCCTCGGCCGTGCAGAATATAGGTGCTTATGGTGTGGAGGCGAAGGATATCATTTCCGCTATCCGGGCGTTTGAAATCGAAAGCCGGAAATTCGTGGAAATTGATCCGGCTTCCTGTGGCTACGCTTATCGCAGTTCCAAGTTCAAGACTGAGTGGAAAGGCCGCTACATAATCACTGCGGTCACATTCCGCCTTTCCCGCACACCAAAGCCCGTCCTGGACTACGGCGGCATCCGGAAGGCCCTTTCCTCTCATTCTGCTTCTCTCTCCTGTCATTCTGAGCGCAGCGAAGAATCCCTTACCCCCCAGCTTATCCGCGA
>CACYCP010000070.1 GCA_902772985.1 uncultured Bacteroidia bacterium
ACAAAGCCATCGACATGGGCAAGAAACCCATCGTGGTCATCAACAAGGTGGACAAGCCCAACTGCCGTCCCGACGAGGTTCAGGAAGAGGTTTTCGAGCTTATGTTCAACCTTGGCGCCAATGAGGACCAGCTGGATTTCAAGACCATTTACGGTAGTGCCAAGCAGGGCTGGATGTCTTGTGACTGGAAAAAGCCCACTTCCGATATTACCGCCCTTCTGGATACCATCCTGGAGGAAATTCCTGCACCCGCCGTGGTGGAAGGCACTCCGCAAATGCTGGTCTCGTCCCTGGAATATTCACCTTATGTCGGCCGGATTGCCGTCGGCCGCATTACCCGCGGTATGCTGAAGACCGGAATGCCGGTTTCCCTTTGCAAGCGCTACGACATGGTGGAGAAGTCCAAAATCAAGCAGCTGATGGTGTTCGAGGGGCTTGGAAAGGGCAACGTGGACGAGGTACAATGTGGCGACATCTGCGCCGTGGTGGGCATTGAAGGTTTTGAAATAGGCGATACAATTGCCGATTTCGAATCCCCCGAGGCCCTGCCTCCCATCGCCGTGGACGAGCCCACGATGAGTATGCTCTTCATGATCAACAACTCTCCTTTCTTCGGCAAGGACGGAAAATTCGTAACCTCCCGCCACATCAAGGAGCGTCTGGAGAAAGAACTGGAGAAAAACCTGGCGCTGCGCGTCAAGCCCGGTGTGAATGCCGATTCCTTCGTAGTTTACGGCCGGGGCGTGCTTCACCTTTCCGTCCTTATCGAGACTATGCGCCGCGAAGGCTTCGAGCTTCAGGTGGGCCAGCCGAAGGTGCTGGATAAAACCATCGGCGGGAAACGCTGCGAGCCCATCGAAGAGCTGTCCATCGAGGTTCCGGAGCAGTTCGTGGGCGCCGCCATCGAGCTTTCCACCCGCCGCAAGGGCGCCCTCGTGAGGATGGAGCCTCGCGGTGACCGCACCCTGCTGGAATTCGAGATTCCTACGCGCGGTCTTATGGGATTGAGGTCGAATCTGTTGACGGCAACCCAGGGAGAGGCGGTGGTCGCTCACCGTTTCAAGGATTATCAGCCCTACAAGGGCGATATCGAAATGCGCACGAACGGTTCCCTGGTGTCCCTGGAAACCGGAGAAGCCATCGCTTATTCCATGAACAAGCTTCTGGACCGCGGACGGTTCTTCGTAGAGCCGGGCGAGGAAATCTACGGTGGCCAGGTTGTCGGGGAGCACACCCGTGACAGGGACCTTAACATAAATATCTGCAAGACGAAGAAGCTCACCAACGTCCGCGCTTCCGGTTCGGACGAAAAAGTGGTTCTTCCCCCTGCAATCAAGTTCTCGCTGGAAGAGGCGCTGGAATACATACAGGAAGACGAACTTGTGGAAATCACTCCGAACCATATGCGGATGCGCAAAATCTACTTGGATCCGATTGACCGCAAGAGAAATTCGGCCGCGGAGGATTGATATTCTGAAATTTATTTGTATCTTTGCACCCCTTAATCTGTTTTTGTGGCAGTGAATACATTTCTCATACCCTTGAACGATTGGGCTGCAGGGGAGCGTAAGTTTCACTCCCTGGCAAACTTAGAGTTCTTTCAAACGTTTGAAAACGCAGAAATCCTGGACGCCTGTGTGAACGTGGATGCGGCGGTGAACAAGGAAGGCGGAAGAAAGGCTTCGGTGACCCTTCATCTGGAAGGGAACGTGACTGTAGCCTGCGACCGCTGCCTGGAAAACCTGGTTTTGCCGCTGGATGTGAATCAGGTATTGAGCGTACCGGAGGATTTCTCCGGAAAGGATTTTTCCGAGGATGGAAAACTGGACCTCTCGCAGGCCGTGTACGATTTTGTGTGCCTGTCCCTGCCAATGAAGAAAGTCCACCCGGAAGGAGAATGCAATCCGGATACCTTAAGGTTTCTGCGTACAGATGAGCCCAAGGACGAGGAGGCTGCCTCGAACAGCCCGTTCGCGGCTCTGAAAGGACTTTTTGAAGAAAATAAACATTAAAAAAGATAAACAATGGCACATCCGAAGCACAAAGTCTCCAAGCAGAGGAGAGACAAAAGAAGAACGCACGATTTTGCGCCCGTTCCCACTCTGAGCACTTGCCCTAATTGCGGTGCCACAGTAATGTATCACCGTGTATGCCCCGAGTGCGGTTTCTACCGCGGTCGCCAGATCATTGAAAAGAGCGCTGAATAAGCACTCTTTCTTGCTTATGGCCTCATAGTTCAACGGATAGAACGGAAGTTTCCTAAACTTTAAATCGAGGTTCGATTCCTCGTGGGGCTACCCAAGTGGAATTTTCAGATTTTTCTGGAGATTCCACTTTTTTCTGTCCTTGTAAGTGCTTAGTTTCGTGGAAGATAACACCTTGCTCAA
>CACYCP010000071.1 GCA_902772985.1 uncultured Bacteroidia bacterium
AATTCTTTATCGGCGACAAGGAAATATTCCCCGGGGATTCGCTTTCAGTGGGTGACAAGGTTGTTGCGAAATATGTAATCTGGAATGGGGAAAACCGCAGTTTCGTGCGCCTGGCAGCGCCTCGCGAGGCTTCCCTGGTGCCGGTGCGCCAACTTTCCGGCCACACCGGTTCCGGCTCCATCGTTCCCCGTTTCGGCGGCGCCGTATGGTCCTACATGCCCCAGGGCTACCGTAATGTGAAGGCTGCCTGCACCGAATACTATTTCGATACATATCCGGAGGAGAATACCACCATCTCCGAGGAATTCTACGTCACCCGCGCCGGAGTGTTCCAGGCCCCGGCCGTGAGCATCGAATCCCTCTACGCCACCCATTACCGCGCCAACGCATCCGCTCCCGCTCCTCTCCGCTCCGTGCGGTAGGTGCTTGATTTGCAGCGACTTACGTTATAGAAAAAGCGCCCTGAACAGGGCGCTTTTGAATGTTGTGGGCGGTACTGGATTCGAACCAGTGACCCCCTGCTTGTAAGGCAGGTGCTCTGAACCAGCTGAGCTAACCGCCCGTAAGTCCGGCCGATAATACGGTTTCGGGATTGCAAAGGTAGAAATAATTCCGGAAATTACAAAAAATGATTAAATTTGTAGTTGCGTAAAAACCGAGCAGTGTTAAATACCGGATAAACAATGATATATTGATATGAAAAAACTTGTACTCATTGCAGCAGCAGCCGTTTTGGCGCTGAATCTGAATGGTCAGAACATTGTCAAGGGCTCCATAGAGGGCGCCCCTCATCACCAGAGCTACATGCCCACTTATTCATCGGACGGCAGTTCCCGCACTCCGAAGAACATTATCCTTATGATAGGGGACGGCACCGGCCTGGCTCAGATTGCATCGGGCTATTTTGCCAATGGAGAGGAACTTACCTATACTAACCTGAAGCACTTGGGATGGGTTACTACCAAGAGTGCCGATGCTTTCACCACCGATTCGGCAGCTTCCGGAACCGCTTATGCCTGCGGCCAGAAGACCTACAATCATGCGGTTGGGGTGAATTTGGAAAAGAAGCCCATCCCCAATATCCCGGAAATCGTAATTGCCAACGGAGTCATCTCCGGCGTGGTTTCCACCGACGACCTTAACGGCGCCACCCCTGCTTCTTTCTTCGCCCATCAGCCGAACCGTGGTATGACCAACGAGATTTGGGGCGACCTTCCCGGCGCTGCCATCCGCTATTTTGCGGCAGGAAGCAAGGAAGTGTTTGAAAAGAGGCCCATCGCCACCCAGAAGGATGTTCAGAGGGCTTTCACCGTGGTCCATTCCCTGGACGATCCCGCAATTGCAACGGCCCAGAACGTGGGCGTGCTCCCTCCCGCCGTTGAAACCGGATACATTGTGGACGGCCGCACCGACTTCCTTCCCAAGGCAACCCGCCAGGCAATCGACTTCCTGAGAACCCGCACTGAAGGGGACAAGGGCTTCTTCCTTATGGTGGAAGGCGCCAGGATAGACAAGGCCTGCCATTCCAACAAATTTGAAAGCGCTGTCCGCGAGCTCTTGGACTTCGACCAGGCAATTGCCGAGGCTATAAAATTCGCCGATGAGGATGGCAACACCCTGGTTGTCATTTCGGCCGATCACGAAACCAGCGGCTTGGCTGTCTGGGGCGGAGATCCGTCGAAGGGAAACGTAGAGGGCGTTCATGTCTCCGGCGGCCATACCGCCTTGCCCGTTCCGCTGTTCGCATACGGCCCCCACGCACAGGATTTCATTGGAGTGCAGGGCAACGAGCAGGTGGCCCAGAAGATTATCAAGCTTCTTATGGAGAAGTAATATATCTGCAAGCCCGTCCGTATGTTTCTAACTTACGGTAATTTGTACTAAACATGGAGTACATCAAAGACAAATATTTCGAGGGGGAGCGTCCCCTGTACGCCCGCAGGGACGGGCTGAATTTGGATGGTGTAGTTATCGGCCCCGGGGAATCCTCCCTGAAGGAAGGGGCCGGCATTGAAGCGCAGAACTGCGAATTCAAGGGTAAATACCCCTTCTGGGAGTGCGACGGCTTCACAATCCGTAATTGCATCTTCCGCGAAGGCGGACGGGCAGCCCTGTGGTACACCCGGGGCTGCCGGATGTACGACACCCTGGTAGAGGCGCCCAAGATGTTCCGCCGCATCAGCGACGTATATCTGGAAAACGTTCAACTCCCCAATGCACTCGAGACCTTCTGGGACTGCTCCGGCATTACTTTAAGGAAGGTAGAGGCTGCCAAGGCCGATTATATTTTCATGCACAGCGAGGACATCGACATCGACGGTTTCACCCTTTCCGGAAACTATTCCTTCCAGTATGCCCGGAACGTGGTGATCCGGAACGCGCACATGGATACCAAGGACGCCTTCTGGGAAAGCGAAAACGTGACGTTGTACGACTCGGAAATCCGCGGTGAATTCCTGGGCTGGTATGCCAAAAATCTTCGCCTGGTGAACTGCGTGATTGGCGGCACACAGCCGCTTTGCTACTGCGAAAACCTGGTGCTGGAGAACTGCCGCTTCGAGCCGGACGCCGACCTTGCCTTCGAGTACAGCAGCGTGCAGGCCACAATCCAGGGCCATATCCTCTCGGTGAAAAACCCGCGCAGCGGAGTGATCAGCGCGGGCAGCATAGGAGAAATAATCCTGGACCAGAACATAAAAGCTCCGGGAAATTGTATAATAAAAAGCGAAAAATAAGCGAGAATCATGGACTGCCATTTTGACTCCTGTCCAGACAGGAGGAACACGGAAAGTGTAAAGTGGGACCTTTTCCCCGGAACCCTGCCCCTTTGGGTGGCCGATATGGATTTCAAGGCGGCTCCCCCGATCAGGGAAGCCCTTCAGAAGCGCCTGGATCACGGCATCTTCGGCTATGAACTAGTGCCTGACAGCTATTTCCAGGCTATTTCCAACTGGTTTGCCTCCCGTCACGGTTGGACGGGTATCGCAAGGGAAAACATCATCCCTACCACCGGAGTCATCGCCGCCTATTCGGCTTCTATTAAAGCATTTACCAGGCCGGGAGACAAAGTGATAGTCCAAACCCCTTGCTATAACTGCTTCTTCCCCGCAATCCGGAACAACGGTTGCGAAACCCTGGAAAATCCCCTCGTCTATGAGGACGGGAAATATCGCATGGACTACGAGGACCTGGAGGCGAAAGCCGCCCAGGCCAGCGTCCTTCTTCTTTGCAACCCCCAGAACCCCGTGGGGCGTGTCTGGACAAGGGAGGAGCTGCTGAAAGTGGCCGATATCTGCCATCGGCACAATGTTTTCGTGGTGTCGGACGAGATTCACTGCGAGCTCACCTTCCCGGGGCACAGCTACACACCTTGGGCTACCTTGCCGGAGGAATATGTGAAAAATTCCACCTCCTGCATTTCCCCTACCAAGGCCTTCAACATTGCCGGCATTCAGATTGCCAACGTGTTCGCCCACGACAGCGAGGTTTACGCTAAGGTGGACCGCGCAATTAACCAGAATGAGTGCTGCGACGTGAATGTTTTCGGAGTTGCGGCCCTGAAAGCCGCGTACAACGAGAGCGGCCCTTGGCTGGATGCCCTTCTGGAATATCTCTGGGATAACGCCCGCACCGTTTATTGCTTCATGGAGGACCTGATTCCCGGAATGAGCGCCCCGCCGATTGAAGGCACCTACCTTATGTGGCTGGACTGCCGCTGCGCAATGCGCCCCGGAGAGCCTTTGGAGGGCTTCAGCGAGCGTTTTGCTAAACACCTGCAGGAAAAGCACGGCCTGACGCTATCTGCCGGGACACTCTACGGAGCGGCCGGGGAAGGCTTCGAACGCCTGAACCTGGCATGTCCCCGCACAACCCTGTTGGATGCCCTGAGCCGTCTAAAAGAGGGTGTGGAATCGTATCGAAATAGTATTATATAAATCTTTTTATATGTTTGGATTTTACGCCAAAAGACTGGCTCTGCTGATGACGCCGGTCCTCGTTTTCGCCTTCCACGCCTGCGGACCCAAAAAGGTGGTGGAACCATCGGCCGAAGAATTCGCCGCGTACATAAAGGCCTATACCGGAGGCATCGTGGCGCAGGACGCGCCGCTTCGGATAGAGCTGATGGAAGAACTGCAGGAGCAGCCCGCAGAACTTTTCAGCCTGAAACCCTCTGTCCCCGGAGACACCCGCTGGAGCGGTCCTTCCTCCCTGGCCTTTATCCCGGAGGAAGATGCCCTGAAGCCCGGAAAAGTGTACACCGTGTGCTTCCACCTGGAAAAACTTTACCCCGACGCCAAGCCCTTCGAATACTCGATAAGCGTTAAAGGCAAGGCCCCCGGGAAGGCTGCCGCCGATGAAGAGGAGGCCGACAACGGACGCCCCTTCCGCGTAGTGAAGGCCGGCTTGGAAGACGACCACATTGACGTTGAACTTAGCGCTTCTCCTGCGAATGCAAATCTGAAAGGAATGGTGGAGCTTAGCGGTACCACAAGAAGTTATACCCAGGTTCTGGACCGCACTCTTCGCGTATTTTTCGAAGGACGCAGCGGAGACCTGCAGCTGAGCCTTGACCCCGGCTTGAAAAGCAGCGGGGGAGACTCTCTTGGCGAGGCCTACATCAAGACTTTCGCCCTTGGCGACGATATGCCGGCAGTGGAGATTCCCCTCAAGGGAAACATCCTTCCCGACAAGGAAAAGCTGCTTCTTCCTTTCCGCGCCGTGAACCTTTCGGCCGTGGAGGTAAGGATAGTGAAGATTTACGAGAAAAACGTGCTGATGTTCCTCCAGGAGAACAATCTTGGAGGAAATTCGGCCCTCAGGCGCTGCGGACGCCTGGTTTATCACGGGGACATAGCCCTGGATCCCAGCAAGGACCTGCACAAGTGGAACAGTCACAGCATCGACCTTGGAGGCCTTCTGAAGAAGGAACCCGGCGCCATTTACCGCATACGCCTCAGCTTCCGCCAGGACCAGAGCCTATGGGGCGGGAAAGAGCCATCCGCTACGCTCACTCCCGGCTTGGACGGTAAACCATCGGCCCGGGATGAAGCCATATGGGACACCACCTACCCTTATTATTGGGACAACGACTACGACTGGGACCTCTACGATTGGGAGGAGGCGAATGACCCTTCGAAGCCGTCCTATTATATGGACAGCGACCGTTTCCCTTCGGTTCAGCTGATTTCTTCGGACATAGGCCTCATGGCCCAATATGCCGGCGGCGACCAGATTTGGGTTGCGACGAGTGACCTCATAGGCGCAAAACCCCTTTCCGGCGTTCAGCTGGAAGTATTTGACTATCAGCTCCAAAGCATAGCCAAAGGAAAGAGCGACAAGGACGGTCTGGCACAGTTCAAGCTGCCTCGCAAGCCCTTCGCAGTAACGGCCAAGGCCGGCGGTTCGGTGGCCTACCTTAAGGTTACCGCGGGCAACGAGCGTTCCCTGAGCCGTTTCGACGTGGGCGGAGAAAGCATACAGGACGGCCTGAAAGCCTATATCTACGGCGAAAGGGGAGTATGGCGTCCGGGCGACACCCTGCACGTGAACATGATACTCTCCAACAAGGGCAACGCCCTTCCGGAGGGCCACCCCGCCACGCTGGAACTCTATACCCCTGAAGGCCAGTTCTATACCCGCCTGGTGCGCAAAGGACTGGACGGCTTCTTCAGCTACGACATCCCCACCAAGGCCGATGACCCCACCGGCTATTGGAACGCCTACTTCAAAGTTGGCGGCAGCAGCTTCCACAAAACTCTCCACGTGGAAACCATCAAGCCTAACCGCCTGAAGATTAACGCAATTTATCCCTCCACCCTTCAGGGGGGCAGCAATGTCCGGGCCGATGTCAGCGCCCAGTGGCTAAGCGGTGGAGCGGCGGCTGAATTCCCTGCCAGCGCCCGCATCACCATCAAGCGCGGTAGCGGCGCACCCTTCAAGGGCTTCGAAAAATACTGCTTCTCGGCACCGGGCGCCCAGTTCAATTCCATCGAGACTGAACTGTTCAAGACACGCCTGAACGGTGAAGGCAAGGCCAGCGTGCAGATTGCCCTTCCCCAGACGGAAAGCGCCCCCGGAATGCTCGAGGCCTGCATTGTCACTTCGGTTGAAGAGCCCGGCGGCGATGAAAGCTTCACCACGGAAATCCTTCCCTATTCCCCTTACACCGGCTATGTTGGAATCAAGACTCCGGAGGCCGATTACCTGGAAACCGACAAGTCGCACAGCATAAGCCTGGCAACGATTGATGCCGCCGGACGCCGAGTCAAGGGCCACAAGGTGGAATATGCCCTGTACCGCGTTGGATGGAGCTGGTGGTGGGATAATGCCGGCGGAGACCTGGATGCCTATGTGAACGGCAGTGCCGTCAGCCGCGTACTCAGCGGAGAGTTCAGCAGCGGAAGCGCCGACGCCTCCTTCAACGTGAACGTCCCCAAGGATCAGTGGGGCCGGTACCTTGTTGTGGCAAGGGATATGACTTCCGGCCACATCAGCGGAAAAACCCTGTTCTTCGACTGGCCCGACTTTGACGGTCGCGCCTCCAGGAGGGATCCGGAAGCCCTCACAATGCTAAGCATCGCCACTGACAAGCCTTCTTATCGTCCCGGCGAAAAGGCCACGGTTTACATTCCCGCTGCAAAGGGCGGAAAGGCCCTGGTTTCGCTGGAGGGCAGCAGCGGCGTACTTCGCCGCGAGTGGGTTTCCACTTCGGAAAAGGATACCCCCTGGACCTTCAAGGTAGAGCCCGGAATGGCACCGAATATCTATGTTCACGTTACCCTGCTGCAGCCTTACGGATTCACTGTAAACGACCTTCCCATAAGGCTTTACGGCGTTCAAAGGGTACAGGTAGAGAATCCCGATTCAAAACTTTCGCCTCAAATCCAGATGGCCGACAAGCTGCATCCGGACGAGGCCTTCACCGTGAAAGTTTCTGAGAAGGACGGAAAGCCAATGACCTATACCCTTGCAATAGTGGACGAAGGTCTTCTGGATCTTACCGCGTTCAAGACCCCGGATCCCTGGAGCCGGATGTATCGGCCTGAAGCTCTGGGCGTCAATACCTGGGACTTGTACGACAACGTGATAGGCGCGTTCAGCGGCAGTTTCTCGCCGCTTGCGGCTATCGGCGGTGACGAGGATGCCATTCGCAGCGCAAGGAAGGACAACCGCTTCAACCCGGTGGTCATCACCCTTCCGCCCAGAAGGCTGGAAAAGGGCACCGACGTCATTCAGCTCAAGCTTCCGCAGTATGTGGGCAGCGTTCGCGTCATGCTGGTTGCAGCGCGTGACGGAGCTTACGGAAATGCCGAAAAGACGGTTCCCGTGACCTCGCCCCTTATGGTCATCCCTACCCTTCCTCGCGTTCTTGGCTGCGGTGAGAAAGTATCCCTGCCGGTGAATGTATTCGCCGTTGAGGACGGAATCGGCGAGACCAAGGTGAGCGTGAAAGTCAGCGGTCCCGTGAAACTTGAAGGCGCATCGTCCCAGAGCATTTCCTTCGGCGGAAAGGCCGGTGACGGGCTCCTCAGTTTTGCCCTGAAGGCCGGCGAAGACAGCGGTACTGCCAATATTACGGTTCAGGCCAGCGGCGGCGGATACAGCAGCAGCGAAAGCATCGCCCTGCCGGTACAGGTCCCCGAAGCCGATGTCACCCAGGTGAAACAGTTCATCCTGGAAGCCGGACAAAGCATCCAGAGCGGCGCCGGCACCGTGCAGATTTCCTCCTTCCCCGCCATTGACGCGGCCGGACTTTTCGCCGGAATGAGGGACTACCCTTACAACTGCACCGAGCAGATAAGCGCCCGCGGAATCACCCTCCTGAACCTTCTGCCCCTTCTTGGCGAAGCGGAAAACGCCCAGGCCAAAGACCTTGTGCCCAGGCTCATTTCCCAGCTCTACGCACGTCAGGGGGCCGATGGTGGCTTCCGCTACTGGCCCGGAGGCAATTCTGACAGCTGGGTAAGCTCCATGGCCGGAATCTTCCTTAACGAAGCCGCAAAGGCCGGTTACGAGATCAATCCCGGCGTAATGAAAGCCTGGAAACAGTATCAGCAGAAGCTCTCCCAGGCCTATCGCAAAGCCGGCAGCAGCATCCTTTCCCAGGCCGATGAAGCCTATCGGCTGTACAGCCTTGCCTGTGCCGGAGAAAGCTCCATCGCCGGAATGAACCGCCTGCGCGAATCCGGAGAGCTGAGCCCCAGGGCCATTTGGATACTTTCCAGCACTTATTCCGTCTGCGGCAAGGCGTCCATCGGCGAAAAACTGCTGGAAGGCCTGTCCCGCAGCTTCGAGGAAGAATATGTGCTGTACGGATCGCCGGAAAGAGACCGGTTCATTGCACTGGAAGCCCTGGTGCGCTGCGGCCGCGTTAATGAAGCCCTTGCCATGGCTCAGGACATCCGACTGCCTTCGAAGTTCAGCACCCAGGAAAGCGCATTCGCCGCCGTTGCATACCGACTGCTCTACGAAAAACTGCCAACCCAGGGCATCAAGGCCAAGGTGGACGAGACCAATGTGGTATCGGCAAAGGGCAGCGTTAGCCTGCCGGTCAAGGCCACGGTGAAAAATACCGGCGAGGGACCGCTCTACTGCAGCGTTTCCACCATCAGCCGGGGCCTTCCGAAAGCTACCTCCAACGGCCTCAGGCTGGAGGTGAAGTACATTTCGGCCGATGGCAAGGTGCTCAATCCCGCACAGCTGAAGCAGGGCACGCGCTTCAAGACCGTAATCAAGGTGAGTTCCCTGCAACTTGGCCGTCCGCTGGAGAACCTGGCGCTTCGTTTCCGCGCCGCCTCCGGCTGGGAGATTGTCAACGAGCGCCTCACCGGGGAGCAGGACTCCTCATACGACTATATGGACATCCGCGACGACAGGGTGCATTACTTCTTCGGCCTTGGCGCCGGAGCGTCGCGGGTCTTCGAGATTGGCCTCCGGGCTGCGTACGAGGGCTCTTACCAGCTTCCTGCAACCGTGGTTGAAGCTATGTACGAGCCTGCCGTGAGCGCCAGCACCGCTCCCGGAAGCGCCACCGTGGTGAAGTAATATGGCTTCAGGAAAGCTTCGGAAAATTGGTCTTGCGGCCGGGGTTACTGCCCTGGCCGTTTGGCTTTGCTGCATTCCCAAGGTCCTTTTCAAGGGAGTGGAATATTCCACCGTCCTGGAAAGTGCAGAAGGCGAACTGCTGGGGGCCCAGGTGGCTTCCGACGGGCAGTGGCGCTTTCCCCCTCGGGACAGCGTTCCGGAGCGTTTCGCAAAGGCGCTTATCCAATTTGAGGACAGGCATTTCTACTATCATCCGGGCGTGAATCCGGTTTCGCTCGTGCGGGCCGCCGTTTCCAATCTCAAGGCCGGACACATAGTGAGCGGAGGAAGTACCCTGACCATGCAGGTGATTCGCCTTTCCAGAAACAGGGAACGCAGTTTCCTGCAGAAATGCATAGAGGCGCTCCAGGCTACAAGGCTGGAATTCCGCTATCCCAAGCGCAAGATTCTCTCCCTTTACGCCGCACACGCTCCATTCGGTGGTAACGTGGTGGGGCTGGAGGCTGCGGCCTGGCGCTATTTCGGCCGGCCCCCGGAAGAATTATCCTGGGGAGAAGCGGCCACCCTCGCCGTGCTTCCCAATGCGCCCTCTTCAATACACCCGGGACGCCAGAGAGAGCAACTTCTTGAAAAGCGCAACCGCCTGCTCCTAAGGCTCTTAGAGCACGGGGATATTGACGGCGAGACTTATGAGGCCTCTTGCAGCGAGCCGCTTCCGCAGGCGCCCGAGGCCCTTCCTTCACTTGCTCCGCACTATCTGGAGCACTGCCCTAAGGGGCATAGGACAAGGAGCTCGTTGAGCCTGCCCGTCCAGAAGTCCGTCTTGCAGGCGGTGAACCGCCGCTCCGACGAACTTGCCGCCGAGGGTGTTGCCGATATGGCGGCCATCGTCATCGACAATGCTTCCGGGGAGGTGCTCGCCTACATAGGCAACGCCTCGCCCTCACGTGTGAGGGAGGGAGCGCAGGTGGATGTGGCGGCATCGGCAAGAAGCACCGGGAGCATCCTGAAGCCGTTCCTGTACGAGGCGGCGCTGGAGGAGGGGATTATCCTGCCGAGGACGCTGCTGCCCGATATTCCGGTGAATCTGGGCGGCTTTGCCCCGCAGAATTTCGACAAGCGTTATTATGGCGCCGTGCCCGCTGGCGAAGCCCTGGCCCGTTCCCTGAACGTTCCGGCCGTTTTCCTGCTCCGGCGCTACGGAGTGGCGAAATTCCACGCCCGCCTTCAGGAAGAGGGAATAACCAGTCTTACCCAGTCGCCGGAGCACTACGGACTTTCGCTCATCCTGGGCGGAGGCGAAGCCAGCCTTTCGGAGATTACGCGGTCCTATTCCGCCCTTTCCTGCCGGAAAAGCCTGGCGGCGTGGTACACCCTAGATGCCTTGAAGGAGGTGAATCGGCCCGACGAACTGGACTGGAGGCTCATCCGTTCGGTGCGAAAGGCGGCCTGGAAAACCGGCACCAGCTATGGATTCCGCGATGCCTGGGCGGTGGGAATGACGCCCCGCTGGACCATTGGGGTTTGGGCGGGCAATGCCGATGGCCACGGCGTCCCCGGGCTTACCGGCGCCAGGACTGCAGGCCCCGTCTTGTTCGACATCCTGAACCTGCTTCCGAAGGACGAGGGCTGGTTCGGTGAACTGGCCGAAAATGGTCGTGAGGGGCTATGGGTATCGGTATGCACCAACTCCGGGCAGCTTGCAAGTCCCGACTGCCCCTCGGAGCGGATGTTCATCCCGTTTGCCGGGGCAGAGAGCGAGCCCTGTCCCTATCACAGCGTCGGGGATTTCGTGCTGCCGCCCGCCATGGAGTGGTACTATCGGCCCAATCATCCGGAATACGTTGGCGCGGGGCGCAAGACTACGGCGGTGGAAATTGAGTTCATCTATCCCCAGGCCGGAAGCAGCATCATCCTGCCACGCCAGATGGACGGCAGCGTTGAAGGCGCCGTGTTCCGCGTTGCGCATCATAAAAATGATGCCACGCTATGGTGGCATCTGGACAACACTTATGTGGGCGAGACCCGTCTGGTGCACGAAATGCGGCTTGCTCCCGCTCCCGGCCGCCACAGTCTAACCGTAGTTGACGAGCACGGACAAACCGCTTCGCTGTCCTTTACCGTCTCCGGTGCCACTTAATGACCTTAGTATCAGAGTGTTACAAAAATCTCTCGTTCAAATTTTGAACGAGAGATTTGTTTAAAGTGCTCAGTGCCAGGGACTTAAGCGGCACTGCTACATCATGCCGCCGGCGGGCATTGCGGGAGCGGCGGGAGCGGGTTCGGGGATGTCTACGATGCCGCACTCGGTGGTGAGGAACATTCCTGCCACGGATGCCGCATTTTCAAGGGCGACACGTGCCACCTTGGTGGGGTCGATTACTCCGGCTTCGTACATCTTGACATATTCGCCGGTGCGGGCATTATAGCCGAAGTCGCCTTTGCCCTCGCGAATCTTGTTGATGATGACGGAGGCTTCCACGCCTGCGTTTTCGGCAATCTGGCGGAGAGGCTCTTCGATGGCACGCTCGATGATGCGTACACCGGTGGTCTCGTCGTCATTTTCGCCCTTCAGGCCCTTCAGGGCTTCGGCTGCACGGATGTAGGCTACGCCGCCGCCGGGGAGGTATCCTTCTTCCACGGCTGCACGGGTGGCGTTCAGGGCATCGTCTACGCGGTCTTTCTTCTCCTTCATTTCAACCTCGGTGGTAGCGCCGACATAGATTACGGCAACGCCGCCTGCCAGTTTGCCAAGGCGCTCCTGGAGCTTTTCGCGGTCGTAGTCGCTCTTGGTGGTCTCAATCTGGGCGCGGATCTGATCGGCCCTGTCCTTGATGGCACCCTGGTCTCCGGCACCGCCCACGATTGTGGTGTTTTCCTTGGTGATGGTAATCTTTTCAGCCTTGCCCAGCATTGCCACATTGGCATTCTCCAGGGTGAAGCCGCGCTCTTCGCTGATGACCACTGCGCCGGTGAGGGTTGCAATGTCCTGCAGCATTTCCTTGCGGCGGTCTCCGAAGCCGGGGGCCTTGACGGCGGCCACCTTAAGGGTGCCCCTCAAGCGGTTCACAACCAGGGTGGTAAGCGCCTGGCCTTCAACGTCTTCGGCAATGATAAGAAGGCTGCGGCCTTCGCGGGCTACGGGCTCCAGCACGGGCATAAGGTCCTCCATATTGGCGATTTTCTTGTCTGTAAGGAGGATGTAGGCGTCGTCCAGGACGGCTTCCATCTTGTCGCCGTTGGTCATGAAATAGGGGCTGATGTAGCCGCGGTCGAACTGCATGCCTTCAACCACTTTCACTTCGGTCTCGGTGCCCTTGGCCTCTTCGACGGTGATGACGCCGTCCTTGTTAACCTTGGCCATTGCTTCGGCGATGAGCTTGCCGATGTGGGCGTCGTTGTTGGCGCTCACGGTTCCAACCTGCTCTACCTTGGAGAAGTCGTCGCCAACTGGCTGGCTTTGCTTTTTCAGGTCATCTACGACGGCTTTCACGGCCTTGTCGATACCCTTTTTCAGGTCCATGGGATTGGCGCCTGCGGCCACGTTCTTCAGGCCCACGTTAATGATTGCCTGGGCAAGGACGGTGGCGGTGGTGGTGCCGTCTCCGGCCTGATCGTTGGTCTTGGAGGCAACCTCCTTCACCATCTGTGCGCCCATGTTCTGGTACTGGTCTTCCAGCTCCACTTCCTTGGCAACGGTTACGCCGTCCTTGGTAATCTGGGGTGCGCCGAATTTCTTGGCGATGACCACGTTGCGGCCCTTGGGGCCAAGCGTTACCTTAACTGCGTTTGCAAGTGCGTCGGCACCTTCCTTCATTGCCACGCGCACGTCAGTATTGAATTTGATTTCTTTTGCCATAATTACAGAATTGCTAAAATGTCACTCTGTTTAACGATGAGGTACTTCTTTCCGTCCACGGTGACCTCGGTACCGGCGTATTTTCCATAAAGAACGGTTTCGCCAACTTTCACCTCCATGGGTTCGTCCTTGGAGCCGGGGCCGGCTGCGACAATTTTACCCTGCTGGGGCTTCTCTTTGGCATTGTCCGGGATGTAAAGGCCCCCGGCGGTCATGGTTTCGGCCTCATTGGGCTCGATAACCACTCTTGTTCCTAAAGGTTTAAGCATATAATTGAAGTTTTAATAAGTTTCTGCCCTGGGAAAATATCAACCCTCGTGCCATTTCCCCTTTTCTGCCAAATTGTCATACCTGATGTTTTTTCGCAAAGAATTGCTATCTTTGGGCGTGAAACGTTTAATTGCACTTGGAGCAACGTTGCTCCTCTTTCCAATGGCGCTGTGCGCCCAAAGCTTCCGCCTGGAATTCTCCGAAGACATTCCGGCCGATGCTGCCAAAGTCCTTTCCCAGCGCTTCGGCCAGATGCTGGGCTCCGGCGGCCTGAGCCTTTCCGATGATGGCATCCCCCTTGTCATCGAAGGGCTTGTCATCGACCGGGTGGAAACCTCCGGCTCCATCTCCCAGGTAGCGCTTGTCATAGAAATATCGGCCAGCGCAGGGGAGCAGAAGGGCGTTTTCCCCATCAAAGGGGTGGGGGACAATGATGCCGATGCCTGGGCGCGTGCCGTGAAGCAGATTCTTCCCGCGTCCAAGGCGGCGCGTGAATTCGTCGAAAAACTCAAGACATTATGAAAAAAATAGCCTTTTTAACCCTTTGCCTTGTCGCCGCGGCATGTTCGCAGCGCTCGGAAAACTTGCCCCTGGCAAGTGAAGAGAAGTTTTCTGCCGACGTGGACGGCGCCCCCGTTGCCATCTACACCCTCCGCAGTCCGGAAATCGTGATTCAGGTCACCAATTTCGGCGGCCGCGTGGTGAACCTTTTCACCAAGGACCGTGCCGGGAAATGGGAAAACATCGTCCTGGGGCATGACAACGTCCAGGACTACATCACCCCTCCCGGGGAGCGGTTCTTTGGCGCGACGGTGGGCCCGGTTGCAAACCGTATCGGCAAGGCAACTTACGAACTGGACGGCCAGGTGTGGAAAACCGATCCCAACGATAACGGTGTGAATACCCTTCACGGTGGATTCAATGCCGTTGACATGAAAGTTTGGGAGGTGAAGAGTGCCGATGAAAAGGCCATCGAACTGGGCCTCGTGTGCCCCGACGGCGACGGCGGATTCCCCGGCAACCTTGATGTCACCATGCGTTATGAGCTGGACGGAAACGACTTCATCGTTACCATTGACGCCACCACCGACAAGGCTACTCCGGTGAATTTCACCCACCATCCTTTCTTCTGTCTGAACGGCGAAAGGGGAGGCTCGGCAGAGGATTATTATTTTACCCTGAAGGCTTCGAACTACCTTCCTATCGACGCCCTCAGCATCCCCACCGGTGAGATTGCCCCCGTGGAGGGTACTCCTTTTGATTTTCGCACGCGCGAGAGGATAGGTGCCCGCATCGGCGACGACAATGAGCAGCTTCGCAATGCCCGTGGCTACGACCACAACTGGTGCCTGGACCGTGAGACTCCCGATCAGGTAGAGAGCGCCTGCCTGCTGGAAGACGTCGTGAGCGGCCGCAAGGTGGAGGTTCTTACTAACCGTCCCGGGATGCAGGTCTATACCGGCAATTTCTTCGAGGGTGAGGACTATCGCGCTTCCATAGCGCTGGAGGCCCAGGATTGGCCCGATGCTGTGAACCAGCCCGCTTTCCCTTCCATCATTCTTCGTCCCGGTGAAAAGTACCATCATGTGACCGTTTACCGCTTTGGAGTAAGTGAATAACAGGGCGGCAAACTTTTTTCGAAAAAATATTTGCCGATTAAAAAAAAAGTTTCTACCTTTGCAGTCCCGCTTGAAAACGAGCGGGATTTTTACGCAAAAAGCTCATTGAAAAGACTGAAAGGAAAGTACAAGCAAGCACGTACAATATACGAGCGTCAGTTTCTTTATAATAGAAACGTTTGCGAGACATTTTTTCTGAGCACAACGCAGTAATCAGGAAAAAAGTTCGCAAA
>CACYCP010000072.1 GCA_902772985.1 uncultured Bacteroidia bacterium
ACTGCAGCGATTCGAACGCTGACTGAGGGAACCAAAATCCCTAGTGCTACCATTACACCACAGTTCAATTCCGGGGTGCAAAGTTAATATAATTCTGCGAATTTAGAACAGGGTGGGATGATTTTCTTCCAACTCCGTGAGGACCTTGTCCATAATGGCTTCACGGAACAGACTGGCCTTTGCGTGCACCTTGAACCGGCTGCAATATTCGTCGATGGCGGCCATTTCGCTGTCATTGAAATAGAGCATGTAGCGGTTTTTTCGTCGGAGCAGTTCCTTCTGCTTTTCAAGGTAGGCGGGATCTACGCCGGGGATGGAATTTCTTCTAGCCATTACAACTGTACGTATCGGTGTTGCACAATTCCTTTTTTGTCGGTTTCCAGCACAAAGGGCAGGACGGAAAGGTCGAAAGTGTCCAGAAGCAGTTTTGCCAGGGGCTCGTCTTCTTCCACGAGTTTGTCCATATCCACAAGCAGTACCCTAGCTTTCCGATTGCCGTTCACCAGGGCGTCAACTGCCTCCAGGGTTTCTTTGCAGGAGGAGCAGTTTCCTGTGTAGAACACAATGTAGCCAGGATTCCCGCGGAGTTTCTGAAGATTGAAAACGCCTTCTTTGCTGCCGCTTACGAACAGACAAGGTTTGCGGCGTCGCGTTCCCGGGACGGAAATGTCCGGAATGAGCGAGCCCACAGGTGTCCTGGCCGTGAGTTCCTTCAGCATCTCTCCAAGCGAACCAACCTGGGCCCAGTCGTTTTCCCCGTTCCACACTTCAGGCAGATTGATGTATCGGTCGATGAAGGGGATGGCGGCGTCGCGGAACACTTCGTTTTTCTGGGAGGCGATGTAATACAAGAGGTCGCCTTCCACCTGCTTGAACGCATCCACATTGCCTTCGCCTGTGGTCCTGGCGGCCAGATAATCGGCCACATCCAGGATGTCGGAACTCTTCAGCGTGTCGCCGAAGGACTTGAACATCTGGTCGTAACGTTCCATCTGGGCCTCTTCGCCATAGACATAGTCATCGGCCGAGAACTCCCTGGAAAGGAGGATTTTCAGGGCCGGAGTATCCAGCCCTCGCCCCAGGATTTCGCCAGAGGGGCTGACCAGAAGCATGCGCGGAGTCTGGAGGACGCCGTACTGGCGCTGCCAGTCGCCGCTCATCTGCGGGTCGCTCAGATGTATTGCGCCGGGGAAGGATTCAATGTATTTCTCCCACTCAGCGCTGTTGTCTCCCACATATATGGCGTAGTAGTCCGTATTGGGGAACTGTTCGCTGGAAATTAGTTCTTTAAGTGCCGAAGTCTCCTTTTTGCAGGTGCTGCAGGAGGTGTCGTGGAAAAAGATAACGGAGTATTTATCCTTGGAAGGAATGCGGACCGTCTGGCCTTCCGGGCTGAAAAGAGTGGCTGCCGGGGCCTGCATCCCTATGAGCGAGGAGCGGTTGAATTCCACAAATAGCTTGGCGTTCAGGAGGTCGGCCTCGGAATTCATCTTGACTTTTCCGGAAAGGAACCATTCCTGGGCAATGCGTACGGCTACGGCATCGTCGCCCATAATCTTGGAATTAAGGTAGTGGTCATAGACCTTGAGGGCCACATACTGGCGCACCGCTGGATCTTCGCAGGACTGGATGAGGAAATTGCATTCGGAAACCTGCAAATCGGCCTTCTCGCCGGTAAGGGCGGTGAAGTATTCATCAAGCTTGGCGCCAAGCTCCGGATATGGCTCCTGGGCAGGAGCGAGCAGGGGCAAAAACGCCGCCAGGGCTATTGCGAGCAGCTTTTTCATAGAACCACACCCTCCGGAATAAAGGCGGAATAGTCTCCGCCGTGCTTCAGGATATCCCTTACGGCCGATGAGCTGATGTGCGCGAACTCCTGGGCCGTGGGTATTATGATGGTTTCGATTTCAGGGGCGAGCCGGCGGTTCGCATCGGCAATGGAGCGCTCCGTTTCGAAGTCTATCATATTCCTGACGCCCCTCACGATGTGCCGGACTCCCAATTGGCGGCAGGTGTCGATGGTGAGGTTGTCGTACTCGATTACCGATACGCCTTCCATGCCGGCAGTGGCCTGCTCAATAATCTGCAGGCGCTTTTCCATGGGGAAGAACCCCCTTTTGTCCTGATTGATGCCCACGGCGATAATCACATTGTCGAACATTGTGAGCGCCCGCCTGAGAATATTCAGGTGACCGGCCGTGAAGGGGTCGAAAGAACCGGGAAAAAGTGCTGTTTTTTTCATAATTGCCAGTTTATGGGAGTTTTCCCTTCCTGGAGAAGGATTTGGTTTGCCGATGAAAAATGCCTGCATCCGAAGAATGCGCCCCTGGCCAGGGGGGAAGGATGTGCGGCGCATAGGACGTGGTGGCGGCTGGTGTCGATGAGCTCCTTTTTCTGCTGGGCGTATCGGCCCCAAAGGAGGAAGACAACGCCGTCCCTTTGGCTGGAAATGCAGGAGATGACCGCGTCGGTGAACTGCTGCCAGCCAATGCTGCCGTGGGATGTGGGCATTCCGGACAGGACTGTGAGGACGCTGTTCAGAAGCAGTACGCCCTGCCTTGCCCAAGGCTCCAGGTTGGTGCTGCCGCTCATCCGGATGTGAAGGTCCGACTCTATCTCGCTGAAAATGTTCCGGAGCGAGGGAGGGGCGGGAACTCCGTCGGGAACCGAGAAGGAGAGACCCATGGCCTGGCCGGGGCCGTGATAGGGGTCCTGGCCCAGGATAACCACTTTCACTTCCGGCAGGGGGGTAAGGTCGAAAGCGCGGAAAATGCGCGGGCCGGGAGGGTAGATAACCTTCCCGGCAGCTTTTTCTGCGTGCAGGAACCTTACCAGCTGGGCAAAATACGGTTTCTCGAATTCGCCGGCCAGCGCATCTTTCCAGGATTGCTCAATCTTAACGTCCATGCTAAAAGATGAAATCAATCACATCTTTTATTGTTTTCACATAGACAAAGATAAGACCTTTTATGTAAATTTCCTTGATATCCTGGACATCTTTTCGGTTTTCTTCCGAAATGACGATGGTATTCACTCCGGCGCGCTTGGCGGCAAGAATCTTTTCCTTGATGCCTCCGACCGGCAGTACACGGCCGCGGAGCGTCATCTCTCCGGTCATGGCAAGGCCTTTTTTAACGGCTTCGCCGCGAAGGGCCGATACCATTGAAGACACGATGGTAATACCTGCCGAGGGGCCGTCCTTCGGCACTGCGCCTTCGGGGACGTGTATGTGGACGTCCTTTTCCATGAACTCCTTGGTGCCGAGTCCCGCAAGTTCGGGATGGGCCTTGATGTACTGCCAGGCAATCTGGGCGCTTTCCTTCATTACGTCTCCAAGGTTTCCGGTCATGGAAAGGTTGCCCTTTCCTTCCGAGACCTGGCTTTCCACGAAGAGCACTTCTCCGCCCATGGAGGTCCAGGCCAGGCCGGTGACAACGCCCACCCCCTCGTTCCCGGCAACGTCGTCGTGGAAGGCGGTGGGAATGCCAAGGTATTCGTCCAGGTGGGAAGGCTCGATGGTCTTTGCAAATTCCTGCTCCAGGGCAATCTTCTTTGCCGTAACGCGGGCTATCTTCGCAATCTGCTTCTCCAAGCCGCGTACACCCGATTCGTTGGTGTACTTGTCTATGATTCCTTCCAGTGCGGAGTCGGAAATCTGCAGCTCGTCGCTGCGCAGTCCGTGCTCCTGCAGCTGTTTGGGCACCAGGTACTTATGGGCTATCTGAAGTTTTTCTTCGGCCAGATATCCGCTCACGTTAATCATTTCCATGCGGTCCTTGAGGGCGGGCTGGATGGTGTCGATTCCGTTTGCCGTGGTGATGAACATTACGTTCGACAGGTCGTAGTCTATGTCCAGGTAATTGTCGTGGAAACTGTTGTTCTGCTCGGGATCCAGGGCTTCCAGCAGGGCGCTCGAAGGGTCTCCCTTAAAATCGGCCGAAAGTTTGTCAATTTCGTCCAGGACTATCACCGGATTCGAGGTGCCGGCCCTCTGGATGCCGCCTAAGATTCGGCCGGGAAGGGCGCCCACGTAGGTTTTGCGATGGCCGCGGATTTCGGCCTCGTCGTGCATGCCGCCAAGGGAGATCCTTATGTATTTACGCCCAAGCGCGCGTGCTATGCTCTTTCCCAGGGAAGTCTTGCCCACTCCGGGAGGGCCCCAGAGGCACAGGATGGGGGAGCGCATGTTACCCTTCAGCTTAAGCACTGCAAGGTATTCGATAATGCGGTCCTTCACGTTTTCCAGGCCGAAATGGTCTTCGTCCAGAACTTCCTGGGCGTGCTGAAGGTCCAGGTTGTCGTCGGACATTTCGCCCCAGGGGAGATCCAGCATGAACTGCAGGAAATTGTACTGGATGCTGTAGTCCGGCGACGAAGGATTGAACTTCTCCAGGCGGGCAAGCTCCTTGTCGAAGATTTCCCGCACCTGGGCGCTCCATTTCTTTTCATCGGCCCGGCGGCGCATCTTCTCCATCTCCTCGCCTTCGTCCATCCCAAGCTCTTCCTGGATGGTGCGGAGCTGGTTGTTCAGGTAGTATTCCCGCTGCTGCTGGTCTATGTCCGATTTCACCTTCTGGTTAATCTCCTGCTTGATTAGCAGGAGCTGGGTCTGGGTGTCCAGCACTTTCAGGAGGGCAAGTCCGCGCTCGTAGATGTCGGTAATTGCAAGCAGGTCGGCCCTGTCCTGGAAATTCTCCACCTCGATGGAGGTGGCTATGAAATTCACAAGGAAGTGGAAATTATCGATGCTTTGGAGGGCGCCGATGGCCTCCTTCGGGGCTATGGACGAAGTGTTTACGATGGTGATGGCACGCTCTTTCAGGGATTCGGAAAGGGCTTTTAGCTTCTGCTCGCCGGGGGCCTCGGAAACGAATTCTTCCAAAAGGGTGACGCGGGAGGTAAGATAGGGCTCGGTGTCAACGATGTGGTCCAGGCTGCAAAGGCGAACGCCTTGGAGTATGACCGTGACTGAACCGTCGGGCATATCCAGGGACTTGAGAAGGCGGCACACCGTACCGTTGCCGTAAAGGTCATCTTCGCCGGGGTCTTCCACCGTGATGTCCTTCTGGGGAATGGCCAGGAGGAAAGAGTGGCCATTTTCCACGTCGTGGACCAGGCGGATGGATTTGTCACGCCCCACCGTAACGGGGAAAATGGTGCCGGGGAACACCACGGCGTTCCGAAGGGCCAGGGTGGGGAGCACCGGCGGGAGCTGCTTGGTGTCCAGCTCCATTGTGGGGCCTTCTCCAATCATTGGCATAATATTCACTTCCACGCTGCTTCCAGCAGGGGAGGCTATGGGATATATTTTCTTCATTACTGACATTTTGTCATATTTTCAGGGCACAATTACCCAGTCCCTAATATGGTCAATCTCTGTGCCATATCCGTATCTTTGGATGTTTTCTCCCATTTGTTTGTTTTTTTCAAAAAGAAAACCTATTTTTGCATCACTTTTTCAGTCAGTTAACCAAATTTTATAAACTATGACAAAGGCAGACATCGTAAACGAAGTAGCAAAGACTACCGGAATTGAGAAAGCTCAAGTTTTGGCGGTTGTTGAAGAATTCACCTCCGTGGTGAAAGCAAGTTTGATTGCAGGTAAGCCTGTGTACCTCCGTGGTTTCGGCAGCTTTATCATTAAGCACCGTGCCCAGAAGGCCGCCCGCAACATTACCCGTCAGACCACCCTCACCATTCCCGCCCACAATATCCCGGCCTTCAAGCCGTCGAAGAGCTTCCTCAATGCGGTAAAGGAAAAATAAACAATTTAACTTTACAACATTATGCCTAGCGGTAAGAAAAGAAAGAGACATAAAATGGCGACGCACAAGCGTAAAAAGCGCTTGCGCAAGAACCGCCACAAGAAGAAGTAACCGCTTCTTTCAGAGCAAAGGGCTTGCGGAATTTTCTGCAAGCCCTTGTCTTGTTTAATACAAAAAATTTCCAATGGAGTCTGAGAAAGCAGACAAAGATCTGATTGTTGACGTCAGGTCAACAGAGGTACACATCGCCTTGATGGAAAATCATCGGCTGATTGAGTACAACACGGAGTCCAGCACTGGGAACAAGTTCAGCGTGGGAGACGTCCACCTGGGAAAGGTGAAAAAGATACTCCCCAATCTCAATGCTGCCTTTGTGGATATCGGCGACAAAAAGGAAGCTTTCATCCATTATCTGGACCTGGGACTATACTTTCCCGCTTTCGATAAGTTCGTGCGGGACTCGAATTCGAATACGAACCTTAAGGACTTGTATTCCGGAATCGAGATAGGCGCCCCCCTTCCCAAGGAGGGACGCATAGAGGAAATCCTCAAGCCAGGCCAAATGATTGTGGCCCAGATTGTCAAGGAGCCCATTAACACAAAGGGATCGCGACTGACTGCGGAAATTTCACTGGCAGGACGAAACATCGTGCTTCTCCCCTTCGGCCAGAAAGTATCAATCTCGCAGAAGATTGGTTCGAAGGAAGAGAAACGTAGACTTGAGACATTGGTAAGGAGTATTCTTCCGAAGAATTACGGTGCAATAATCCGCACCGCGGCCGAGGGCAAAAACGCCGCAACCCTGGTTGCCGAAACAAAATCCCTCATCGAAAAATGGGAAGACTCCTGGAAAAAGATTGCAGGCAGCAAAACTGTCCAGCTTCTGTTCACCGAGTACAGCAAGACAACTACCGTCCTCAGGGACCTTTTGAACGACTCGTTCTCCAACATCTGGATTAACGACGAGAATGTGGCCGAGGAAGCCAGGAAGTATGTTTCGCTGATATCTCCCGAACAGGAAAAAATAGTTCACCTGTACGAAGGCAAGCAGCCCATCTACGACCATTTCGAGGTCACCCGTCAGATAAAGGGCTCCTTCGGAAAGGTGGTCCCTATGAGGCAGGGAGCCTACCTTGTAATCGAAACCACTGAAGCGCTGAATGTAATTGACGTTAACAGCGGCATACGCACAAAGACCAACGACCAGGAGGAGAACTCCTTCGAGGTGAACAAGATAGCCGCTGAAGAAATTGCACGGCAGCTCCGGCTCCGCGATATGGGCGGAATTGTGATAGTGGATTTCATCGACATGGAATCGAACGATCACAAAAATGCGCTCCATAAATATATGCAGGAGCTGATGGAGGCCGACAGGGCCAAGCACAACGTGCTGCCCCTCACAAAGTTCGGGCTGATGCAAATCACCCGCCAGCGCATTCGTCCGGTTACGGAAATCAACACAATGGAGCAGTGTCCCGTGTGCCATGGCAGCGGAAAGATTCATTCCAGCGTGGTGATAGACGAAGACCTGGAACGCAAGATAGCCTTCTATTCCATTGAAAAGGGCGTGCGTTCCATAGTTCTCAAGACCAGCCCCATCCTGGGTGCATACCTGAAACGGGGTTTCCTGAAATCCTACCTGGTAAAATGGCGCAAGCGCTACCGGATAAAGATCCGGCTGGAGGAGACTACGGATTTTACAGTCCTGCAGACTGAAATGTACAATGAAAAAGGGGACAAGCTCGAGTAGCTGTCCCCTTTTTTGTGCCACATAACGTGGTGGTTCTCAAGTGCTTACGCAAATCTCTCGTTCGGATTTTGAACGAGAGATTTTAGCAATGCGCTGATTGTCAGGGGGTTAAGCGGCATTTATCGACGGCGCCCTGCGATGGAAATGTAGTAGAGCAGGGTAGCCAGAGAGCCGATGGCGGCGATAATGTAGGTATAGGCGGCCCATTTCAGGGCGTCCTGCGCCATGGGACTTGTTTCATAACTGGTGATTCCGGCGCTTGCAAGCCATTTCACCGCGCGGGAGCTGGCGTTGATTTCCACCGGCAGCGTAACGAAGCTGAAAAGGGTGGTGAGGGCGAAAAGGCCGATACCAATCCATATCAGCTGGGGAAACACGTTGATGAAGATTATGCCGGCAAGGAGCACCCAGGAGACGATGTTGTTGGAGAAACTCACCACCGGAACAAGGGCCGAGCGCATTTTCAGGGGCGCATAGCCCGTGGCGTGCTGGAGCACGTGCCCGCATTCGTGGGCCGCAACTGCGGCAGCGCCCACCGATTTCCCGAAATAGACGTTTTCACTGAGGTTCACCGTATTGGTGCGGGGATCGTAATGGTCGGTAAGCTTGCCCTGGATGGATACAATCCTTACGTCGTGAATTCCGTGGGCCTGGAGCATGCGGCTGGCAACTTCGGCCCCGGTGAGGGCGATGGGGACCTGGGAATACTTGTCGAAACGGCGTTGAAGCATGAACTGGATAATCATGCTAAGCACCATTACCACGATAATCAATATCCAAATACTTGTCGATGTCATAAATATTAAATTTTAGTTTCCTTAATTTCAATCAAATAACGGGCCTGTAACAAAAATAAGGATTTTTATGCAATTATGTCAGTTTGATTGACTAATTTTGCAAAAATATGTCTATTCGAAGCGGCATCATACATCTTGGAGAAAACGACTTCTCCCGCCTGGAGCTGAACCTGAAGGGGGCTACGGACAATTATCGCTATTTCCGTTCCCTTCTGGAGCCATCTACCAAGCTGCTTGTGCTGGTCAAGGCCAACGCCTATGGTCACGGCGCGGCAGAGTTCGCTTCCATGATGCAGCGTTCCGGGGCCGATTACCTGGCGGTCGCATACCCCGTCGAGGGCCTGGAGATTCGACGCAACGGCGTTTCGCTGCCAATCATCGTGCTCACCGCCGGAACGGACTTTTTCCCGGAAATAATCCAAACCCGCCTGGAGCCCTCCATCCCCAACATGGAATGCCTGGAGGCTTTTGTCAAAGTGCTAAGACTCAAGGGGCTGAAGGATTATCCAATCCATATCAAGCTGGATACCGGCATGCATCGCCTGGGCTTTACCAGTTCAGAACTGCCGAAGCTTGCCTCTTTCCTTGTCCGTACGCCGGAGGTGAAAGTGAAATCGGCCTTCTCGCATCTTTGCGTTGCCGAGGACCCGCTTCAGGATGCCTTTACCGAAGAGCAGGTGGCTCTTTTCCAAAAGAATACGGCTTTTTTGGCAGAAAAGATAGGCTATATGCCTATGCGTCATATACTTAACTCGGCCGGAATTGAGCGTTTCCCCCAGTATCAGTTCGACATGGTGCGCCTGGGAATTGGCCTCTACGGCGTGAGCTCCCTTCCCAACGTGCACCTGTCGCCCGTCGCCTCGCTCAAATGCAAGATTCTGCAAGTTAAGGAGTTATCGGCCGGTGATACCATTGGTTATGGCCGCTTGGGCAAAGCTGTCGAAGGGACACGCATCGCCGTCATCCCCGTGGGGTACGCCGATGGCATCGACCGCCATCTGGGGCGCGGCGCCGCCTCGTTCTGCGTCAACGGCCATCGGGTGCCCACCATCGGCAATATCTGTATGGATATGTGTATGCTGGATGTGACCGGCGTGCCTGTTTCAGTCGGAGACACCGTCACCGTCTTCGGAGACGACCCTTCCGTGGAGGAACTTTCCAAAATCCTGGGTACCATCCCCTACGAAATCCTATCCTCCATTCCCCGCCGCATTCCCCGCATCGTGGTGCGTTAGTGCCGCTTAAACCGTTGAACACCAGCGCTTTACGAGAATCTCTCGTTCAAAATCCGAACGAGAGATCTCTATAATTGGCTGTGCATCAGGCACTTAGGTGGCACTAGAGCATGAGGCTGGAGCGGACCTGCAGGGCGGTTTCCTTGCCGCGAAGGTACTCGACAATGCTAAGGCCGAATTCTATTGCCCAGCCGGCGCCGCGGCCGGTGATGAGGCGTCCGTCCACAACGCAGCCTTCGGGGCAGTAAACGGCTCCCTTGCCGATGAGCGCGTCCTCGAAACCGTCGAAGCAAGTGAAACGTTTTCCCTCCAGGATGGCGGCGTCAAGCTGCGACAGCACCAGGCCGGGAGCGGCGCAAATGGCCGCCAGACTGCCTCCCAGGGCATAATGGTCCTTCATAATCTCCATCAGTTCCCCGTGTTGGGAGAGGAGTTTCGACCCGGGCATCCCTCCGGGGAAAATCATCAGGTCGGAGGCGTCGGTGCCGGGATGGAAGACTTCCAGGTCGGCCCAGGACGTGTCGGCAGTAACTTGGAGATCGTGGGAACTTTCCACCAGGTAATCGTCGGTGATTGAAATGCAGTTGACGGGAACGCCGCCGCGGATGAGCACATCCCTTGTGGCCAGGGCTTCCATGTCTTCGAAGCCAGGGGCCAGAAATATGTTAATACCTTTCATAATTATCTTTTTTCGCGGAAGAAGTCCAGCATAAGGGCGGCACATTCCTCCTGGAGAATGCCGCCGACGGCGATTGTCCTGGGATGGAGCAGGGAAGGGCTGAAAAGGGAGTAGCCGCGCTTCTGGTCCGGGGCTCCGTAAACCACCCGGCCAATCTGGGACCAGGCAAGGGCTCCGGCGCACATGGGACAAGGCTCTACCGTTACATATAATGTGCAGTCGTTCAGGTATTTACCTCCCATCGTCTCGGTGGCGGCGGTGATGGCAATCATCTCGGCATGGGCAGTGGTGTCCCGGAGCTGTTCGGTCTGGTTGTGCCCCCGGCCGATGATGCGCGTACCCCACACTACAACGGCCCCTATCGGTATCTCTCCGGCGGCCTTTGCAGCCAGTGCTTCGCGAAGTGCTTCACGCATGAATTTTTCGTCTTGCTCCATAGTGCAAATATAGGAAATTTTCCTTATCTTTGTTTGGCAAAAATGGCAGGAGTAAACCCGGAACAGCAAGAATCATGAAAATTACAAAAGCGGAATTTGCAGGAAGCAGCACGAATGTGGGCGGAAAGCCCGCGAGGCGACTCCCCGAATTCGCTTTCATCGGCCGCTCCAACGTTGGGAAAAGTTCCCTGATAAACATGCTCACGGGTAACGGAAAGTTGGCAAAGACTTCCCAGACCCCGGGTAAAACCCAACTGGTAAACCACTTTCTCATTAACGACAATTGGTACCTGGTGGACCTTCCGGGCTATGGTTTTGCCAGACTTCCGGACAGGGAAAGGGCAAAGCTCCGCCACATCATCTGGGACTACATCAACCGAAGCGAAGAGCTGGTGATGCTAATGGTCCTCATGGATTCCCGTCTGGACGTACAGGAGGTGGACCTCCGCTTCATCAATGAACTGGGGGAGAAGGGCATTCCCTTCGGCATAATCTTCACCAAGGCGGATAAAAGCGGCCCTGAAGCCCTCCAGCGGCAAATTGACAAGAACAAGGAGAAACTCCTGGAAAGCTGGGAAGAACTACCCCCTTGCTTTGTTTCGTCGTCGGTTAACGGGACCGGCAAGGAGGAAATACTGGATTACATAGGCTCTATTCTTAAAACACTATGATAAACGACGTTCACAAACACCGGATGGCACTATTCAGCTGCGACGCCTCGCGATATTTCGCGGAAAAAGTCGTGGCGGCAATGAACAGGATGAAAGGGGATGAGGATCCCGAAATTACCCTTGGTCCACTGGAAGTCGCCCGCTTCAGCGACGGAGAATTCCAGCCTTCCTTCGCCGAAAGCATTCGCGGCGCAACCTGCTTCATCATTCAAAGCACCTTTCCATCGGCCGATAACCTGATGGAGCTGCTCCTTACCATTGATGCGGCCAAGAGGGCATCGGCGAACAAAGTCATCGCAGTCATTCCTTATTATGGCTGGGCAAGGCAGGACCGCAAGGACAAACCCCGCGTTTCCATTGGTGCCAAGCTGGTTGCGAATATGCTAAAGGTGGCCGGTACCGACGCCGTCATGACCTGCGATCTGCACGCAGACCAGATTCAGGGCTTCTTCGATTTCCCCGTGAATCATCTCTATGCCAGCTTCGACTTCCTGGTAACCCTGAAGAAGCTGCAAAGGCAGTTCAAGGATACACTCTCGCTGGCGGCTCCCGATATGGGCGGTGCCAAACGCGTGCATTCTTATGCCAAGAACCTTCACGTGCCGGTGGTAATATGCCACAAGACGCGTGCAAGGGCGAATGTCATCGAGAGAATCACTCCCATCGGTGAGGTGGAAGGCCGCGACATTGTGATTATCGACGATATAATTGATACCGCCGGCACCCTGACGGAGGCCGCCAACGAGCTGCTGAAGCGCGGCGCAAACAGCGTGCGTGCCTTCGCAACCCACCCTGTGCTCTCCGGTCCGGCCTACGAGAGGATTGACAAGAGCGCCCTCTCGGAGGTGTATGTGACCGATACCATCCCCCTGGATCCCACGAAGAAGGACTTGCAGGGCAAGTTCCGCGTTGTTAGCCTGACAGAAACCTTTGCCAGGATGATCCTGAGGGTATATAACTACCAACCCATTTCCTCCGAATTCCCGCTGTAAAGTGAAAACCCTTATTGCCGCAATCGTATTCGTGGGCCTGGCGGTTCTGCTGCTTGGCGTGAATATATTTTTCTTCCGTCGGCCCTTCCCGGACGGGGAGATTTCCACGAATCCCGAAATGCGGAAAAGGGGAATCAAATGTGCGAAACAGGAGGAGTTGGAGATGCTTGAAGCCCAAAAAGGCAAAAAGCTTTGCGACGGAAAGTTTTCCGATGCCTGCAAGGGCTGTGCACTGTTTAATTCAACGGAATGAAAAAGGTTTTTTTCATTGTGAATCCAATCTCCGGGGGAAAGGACAAATCCTGGATTCTGGCGGCCGTCGGGAAGTATCTTGACGGCTCGCTTTATCGTACGGAAATTTGCCAGACGGAGTGCCAGGGGCAGGCCGGGGAGATGGCAAGGGATTCCGATGCCGATATCGTGGTGGCGGTGGGAGGCGACGGAACGGTGAGCGAAGTGGCGCACGCCCTGGTCGGGAGCCAGAAAGCGCTGGGTATCATTCCTTGCGGCAGCGGGGACGGCCTGGCCTTCCATCTTGGACTGAGCCGGATTCCAACCCTGGCTGTGAAGACCTTGAACGATGCCTGCGTGACGCAGATCGATGTGGCATTCATCAATGAGCGCCCTTTTTTATGTACGGCGGGAATGGGCCTCGACGCTAATGTAAGTGCCGATTTCGCCCGTTCTTCGCGACGCGGCCTGCCCCGCTATATTTCTCTGGCTTGGGATGAGTGGAGAAATAAGGACTTTGACAGGTACACCATTCGTAGTGACAATGGAGAAAGCTGGTCGGGCAATGCAGTCCTGGTTACCGTCGCCAATGCCAACCAGTGGGGAAACCAGGCGCGCATTGCTCCTATGGCTTCGCTGCAGGACGGTTTGCTGGACGTGGTGGTTGTCCGTCCGTTCAATACTCTGGAGATACCGGGAGAGGCAATCAGGCTGATGGCAGGCCTTGCCGATACCAGCAGCCACTTGCTTTATTTCAGAGGGTCCGGTTTCCACATTGAACGCTCCCGTCCCGGCGCGCTGCATCTGGACGGAGAACCCTTACAGGAAGGGGAATCTTTCGATATCGGCGTGCGGAAAGGAGCTTTGAATGTGGTGGTTCCTTCGTCCCGGCTTCACAAGATTTAAGAAAAAGTGTATATTTACGTTTTAAAATAGAATCTTATGGCATTAGTAGCGATAGTAGGCCGCCCGAATGTGGGCAAGAGTACGCTTTTCAACCGTCTGGTGGGAATGCGTCAGGCCATTGTGGACGAGACCGCCGGCGTCACCCGCGACCGGCATTACGGCAAATGCGAATGGAACGGCCGGGAGTTCTCGGTGGTTGATACCGGAGGCTACACCTCCAACTCCGACGACGTTTTCGAGGATGCTATCCGCCGCCAGGTGGTAATAGCCATCGACGAGGCCGATGTCGTCCTTTTCATGTGCGAAGCAGCCACCGGTATCACGGACTATGATGCCGAGATTGCCGACATCCTTCGCCGCTCCAAAAAACCGGTGGTCCTATGCGTAAACAAGGTGGACAGCGGAGAGAAAATGTACGATGCCTACGATTTCTACGCCCTTGGCCTGGGCGAAGTATGGAGCATATCGGCTGCGAACGGAAGCGGCACGGGAGACCTCCTGGACCAGATCCTGAGCGTCCTGCCCGAAGATTCCAGGGCCGATGACGACCGCTCGGACCTGCCTCACATAGCCATCGTGGGGCGCCCGAACGTGGGAAAGAGCTCGCTGACGAATGCCCTCCTGGGAGAGGAACGCAACATCGTGACGCCGGTTGCCGGCACCACGCGGGATTCCATATCCACCTATTACAATAAATTCGGCCACGAATTCATGATAGTGGACACGGCGGGAATGCGAAAGAGGGGAAAGGTCACCGAAGACCTGGAGTTCTATTCGGTGCTCAGGGCCATGCGCACCATAGAGCACAGCGACGTTTGCATCCTTATGATTGACGCCAATCTGGGGATGGAGGCGCAGGACATGAACATTTTCAACATTATCCAGAAGAACCGGAAGGGCTGCGTGATAGTTGTGAACAAGTGGGACCTTTTCGAGAAGGAAAGCAACACTATGCGGGATTACAGGGAGGGCTTGAAGGCCCGCCTGGCACCGTTCAACGACATTCCCATCATCTTTACCTCGGTGCTTAACAAGCAAAGGATACTGGATGTGCTGGACGCTGCCGCCCACGTGGCCGAGAACATGAGCCGGAAGATTCCTACCAGCCAGCTGAACGACGCAATGCTGCCGGAAATAGAGAACTATCCGCCGCCGGCCTGGAAGGGAAAGTACATCAAGATCAAGTATGTAACCCAGCTGCCTACCCGCACTCCGCAGTTTGCATTTTTCTGCAATCTGCCCCAGTGGGTGAAGGATCCTTACAAGCGTTTCCTGGAGAACAAGATTCGTGAGCATTTCGACTTCGAGGGCTGTCCCATTCAGGTTTATACACGTGCGAAATAATATGTTCAATGCAAAAAAAGTAAAGGACGATTGCGTCCGGTGGATTCAGGACTGGTTCGAAGAAAACGGACCGGGATGCAATGCTGTTTTAGGCGTCTCCGGCGGAAAAGACAGCAGTATATGTGCGGCCTTGTGCGTGGAGGCCCTGGGGGTGGACCGCGTCATCGGCGTAACCATGCCGAACGGCATCCAGCCGGATATCGACGACTCCTTCCAGCTCATCAATCATCTGGGAATCAGGAGTTATAACGTGAATATCGGCGAGTCTTACAATGCTTTGATGGCCGAGGTCGAGGACAAACTTGGCCATCCGGCAAGCGACCAGACCCGCATAAACATGGCGCCGCGCCTCAGGATGACGGCCTTGTATGCCATTTCCCAGAGCAACAACGGCCGTGTGGTGAACACCTGCAACCTTTCCGAGGACTGGGTGGGTTACAGCACCCGCTACGGAGATGCCGCCGGGGACTTTTCGCCCCTTGGAGGCCTTACGGTGCAGGAAGTCCTGGCAATCGGCCGGGAACTTGGCCTGCCGGAAAACCTGGTTTACAAGACTCCTTCCGATGGCCTTTGCGGCAAGACCGATGAGGACAATCTGGGATTTACCTACGCCGTTCTGGACCGCTACATCCGCACCGGCATCTGCGAAGACCCGGCCACCAAGGCCCTCATCGACCGCAAGCACCAGATGAACCTTTTCAAGCTCAAACCCATCCCGCACTTCTCTCCTGAACTTTAAGTGTTTCACGGATACATTTTTACGGTACAGAATTAATTTATATTGGGAATCTGCGGAAATTTCCGCGGATTTTTTTATATTTGTGAAGTTATGGGGGAACGGAATTATATCGAGCTTTTGGAGCTCCAGCAGCGCATTAAGGAAGGCCTTGCCACAGCCTTTCCAGGCCGATACTGGGTTAAAGCCGAAATCAGTTCCTGGAGCCCTCGTTCCAACGGGCATTGCTACCTGACCCTTTCGCAAAGCCGTGGCGGCGATCCCATCGCCGAGTCCCGCGCAATGATATGGAAATGGCAGCTGCCTCAGTTGCAGCAGTTCTTCCAGCAGGCCGCCGGTCAGCCGCTGCAGGCCGGAATCACCGTCCTTGTGCGGGTTCAGGTCAATTTCAGCGAACTGTATGGCATCAGCCTCTTCATAGACGACATAGATCCCGCCTTTACTCTTGGGGAACTGGCCCTGGAGCGCAAGCGGGCAATTGAAAAGCTCAGCTCCCTGGGCTATATGGAAATGCAGAAGGAACTGGCCCTGCCGGACCTTCCATACCGCTTGGCCGTCATTACCTCGAAAACCGCGGCCGGGTATCAGGATTTCCGGAACCACCTTCTCGATAATCCTGAAGGGTACGCCTTCCGACTGGACCTTTTCGAAGCCTTGATGCAGGGGGAACAGGCCCCCTCTTCCATTATCGAGGCGCTGGAAGACGCTGGCGAAAAGCCCTACGATGCCATCCTCATCCTTCGTGGAGGCGGCAGTGAGCTGGACCTTGCCTGTTTCGACGACTTCGACCTGGCCGTTGCCATCGCCAGCTGCCCCGTGCCGGTAGTTACCGCCATCGGCCACGACAAGGACGTACATATTGCCGATATGGTGGCTCACATCAGCGTGAAGACGCCCACCGCCCTGGCCGATTTGTTCCTGGAGGCCTACGAGGCGCAGGATGCCATTCTGGACCGCCTGTCCCGTCGGATTGGCGGCGGCTTAGGGAGACTCGTTGGAGATAGTGAACTTCGTGTAAGCAGGGCCGAGGCTGCCATTTCCCGGGCGGTGCAGCGCCGCTTCAGCTCGATGGAAATGATGCTTCAACGCACCGTCGGCCGCATCTCCAAGGCTTTGGTGGGGAAGTATTCCGATGTGGCGCGTCTTTGTGACAAGGCCTCGCATGCCATCGTCTTTGCCGCATCCAGCCGGGTCGGGCTGGAGGTATCGGCCCTGGCCCTCAGGGAGGCACGGATTACTTCCACCGATCCACGGAACATCCTTTCCCTGGGCTATGTGCTGGTCACCGGGAAGGACCGGAAGGTGCTTAAAAGCGTGAAGAAGGTGTCGGTCGGAGACAGCATCGGCGTGCGTTTCTCTGACGGCTCCTTGAGCGCCACGGTAGATAAGATTATCAGTGAAAAAATTAGTAACACAGAAATAGCATGAATCCCAAATTTGATTACGCGAAAGCCATCGCCCAGCTGGAGGAAATAGCCGCGAAGGTGGAGAATCCGGAGACGAAGTTGGAGGATATAGACGCCCTGGTGGGGCGCAGCAAGGAGCTTCTGAAGGAGTGCCGGGAGTACCTGCGCAGCGTAAAGGACAAGATTGACAGTCTGGACAAGGACTGAACGATTCGAAATAAAAACAATACAATATGAGAAGAATCTACGAGACCGACCCGTGGCTGATGCCGTTCAAGGATGCGATTGATGCCAGGCACGAGCGCATTTGGCAGACGCTCAGGCATATTGCCGGCGACGGAGCGCTGAAGGACGCCGTGAACAACCATATGTATTACGGCCTGCACCGCTGTGACGACGGCGGCTGGGTGTTCAGGGAGTTTGCCCCCAATGCTTCCAAAATATACGTCATCGGGGATTTCAACAATTGGAAACGCACCGATGCATACGCATTGTCCCCGCTTGGAAACGGCAACTGGGAACTGAAGATTCCGGAAATGTTCCTCCATCACGGGGACTTGTTCAAACTGTATATGGAATGGCCCGGCGGAGGCGGCGAAAGGCTGCCTTCCTATGCCACAAGGCTTGTCCAGGATGATGTGACAAAGGTGTTCAGCGCCCAGGTCTGGGCACCCAAGAAGCCTTATGTGTGGAAACACGGTCACGCCGGGAAGCGTCCCCATCCCTTCATTTACGAGTGCCATATCGGCATGGCGGCCGAAAAGGAGAAGGTGGGCAGTTTCGAGGAATTCCGTCGGGACGTGCTTCCGCGCATCAAGAAGCTGGGCTACGACACCATTCAGATAATGGCCCTTCAGGAGCATCCCTATTACGGCTCATTCGGCTATCAGGTCTCGAATTTCTTTGCCCTGAGCTCCCGTTTCGGTACGCCCGAGGAGTTCAAGGCCCTGGTGGACGACGCGCACGGAAAGGGGCTGGCGGTTGTGATGGACATTGTCCACAGCCATAGCGTTGACAACGTGCTGGAAGGCCTGTCGGAGTTCGACGGCACCGACCATCTTTATTTCTACAGCGGTGACAGGGGCAGGCATCCGGCCTGGGGTTCCCGCTGTTTCGACTACGGCAAGGACGAAACCCGCTACTACCTGCTTTCTAATGTGAAATACTGGATGGAGGAGTACCACATAGACGGTTTCCGTTTCGACGGTGTTACTTCCATGCTGTACTGGGACCATGGCCTGGGCAAGGATTTCGGCAATTATTCCCTCTATTTCGACGGAGGCGTGGACGAGGATGCCGTGATTTACCTTTCCCTGGCCACACGGCTTGTCAAGGAGCTGAATCCAAATGGCTTCACCATTGCCGAGGATGTTTCCGGAATGGCCGGACTTGCCGCTCCATTCCAGGCTTTCGGCGTGGGCTTCGACTTCCGCATGTCAATGGGTGTCGCCGACCACTGGATCAAATGGATAAAGGAACGCAGCGACGAGCAGTGGTCCATGGGCGAGATATGGTGGGAACTCACGAACAAGAGGGCCGACGAAAAGACAATTTCCTATGCCGAGTGCCACGACCAGGCCATGGTGGGGGACAAGACCATCATCTTCCGCCTGATGGACAAGGAGATGTACTTCGCGATGAACAAGTCATCGGAAAACGGCATCGTGGACAGGGGCATAGCCCTGCACAAACTCATACGTCTTGTCACCGCCGCCACGGCCGGAGACGGATACCTGAATTTCATGGGCAACGAGTTCGGCCATCCTGAATGGATAGACTTCCCCCGCGAGGGTAACGGCTGGTCTTTCAAATATGCCCGCCGGCAGTGGTCCTTGGCCGATAATGGACTTCTTCGCTACGGCGACCTGAGGAATTTCGACGAGGAAATGGTGCACCTGCTCCGCAGTGAAAAAGTCCTCTCCGCTGCGCCGGAGCTCTTGACGGCCGACCAGCAGAAAGAAATCTTGATTTTCAGACGAAAAAACCTTATCTTTGCGCTGAATTTCTCGCCCGCGGGTTCGGTGGCCGATTATGGCTTCAGCGCCCCGGAGGGGGAGTGGGTTAATGCTCTGGACAGCGACCAGTTCCGTTTCAACGGTTTCGGCCGCCTGAAGGATGGGGAGCATCACTTTGCCGTACCCGAGAGATGTCCCAACGGCAACCAGGCCTACGACCATAAGCTTATGATTTATCTGCCTGCCCGTTGCGCCATGGTTTTGAAGAAAGTTAAATAAATATTTATGGCTTTTTTGAAATTCAACAAGTCGGAGCTGGTTAATCTGGAGTACTCGCTGAAGAGGGAGATTATACTGGCCAACAAGACCGGAGCCTATTGCAACACATCCATCGTGACCTGCAATACCAGGCGGTATCACGGCCTTCTTGCCGTTCCGGTCCAGAAGTTCAACGGCTTCCGCCATCTGCTTCTGAGTTCCCTGGACGAAAGCCTTACCCTGCGCGGAAAGCGTTTCAACCTTGGAATCCATTGCTACGGAGATATTTACGAGCCCCGCGGCCACAAGTACATTGTGGATTTTGATGCGGATCCGGTTCCCTGCATCACCTACAAGATTGGTGAGATTGTCTTCCGTAAACGAATAGTCCTTTCGCCGGAGTCCAACCAGCTGATGCTTCATTACGAGCTGCTTAACTCTCCGGCAAAGCTTACTTTAAGCTTGAAACCATTCCTTGCATTCCGCGACGTGCACGGCCTCACGGGAGAAAATTCCGTGGCGAATACCCAGGCAAGGATGATTCCCGGAGGAGCAGTGTTCAACCTTTACGAAGGATTCCCTGACCTGTACCTCCAGATAAGCACAATCACTGCCCAATACAAGTCCAACCCGGTCTGGTACAAGGGTGTCACCTATTCCGACGAGATGCGCCGTGGATACGACTGCCGGGAAGACCTCTTCGTCCCGGGCGAATTCACCGTGGATATGCGAAGCGGGGACTCCATCGTATTTTCGGCATCGGCCGACGGCCCTGTGAACATAACTGGCCTGAAGCGCCGCTTCAGCGCGATGGTGGAAAAGATAGGCCCCATTACATCCTTCCACGACCAGCTGGTTCGCCAGGCAGATTCCCTCATCCGCGAAGACGGCGGATGCAAGCGCATCGTTGCCGGATACAGCTGGCTGTACACAGGTCTTCTTCGTGAAACCCTGTACTCGCTGCCAGGCCTCACCCTTTACGGCAAGAACGACAAGAAGGAGTTCGAGGAGATTCTGGACAACCTTATCGCATCCGACCAGGAGAGGCTGAGCCGCCGTACCACCCAGGTAGAGGCTCCTCTCTATATGGCTGTAACCCTTCAGCAGTACATTGCCTACGGCGCTTCGCCCAAGGCTGTGTGGACTAAATACGGTCCGGTGCTCAAATCCATCATCGAAAGTTATCTTCCCGGCCATCGCCAGGAGGTTGCCATGCAGCCGAACGGCCTGCTGTGGGCCCAGAAGGACGGGGTTGCTCTTAGCTGGATGAACTGCTACCGTAACGGAAGGGCCATCACCGAGAGGGCAGGCTACCAGGTGGAAACAAATGCGCTATGGTACAATGCCATCGCCTTCGCCCTCGAAAACGAAAAGGCCGGCAGCGCTTTCTCGAAGAAATTCGCTCCAGTCAAGGAGTTGATAGAAAAGAACTACCAGCCCACCTTCTGGGACGCCCGGCTTGGTTTCCTTGCCGACTATGTTGACGGTGCCGGGAAACACATGGAGCTGCGTCCCAACCAGCTGTGGCCGGTTTCCCTGGATTACAAGTGCGTGGACGACGATGTAATTTCCTCGGTAATGAGGGTGGTGAACGCCGAACTGGTAACCCGCAGGGGCATTCGTTCCCTAAGCCCCAGGGATACGGGCTACAAGGGCGTGTACGAAGGCTCTCAGCTTGACAGGGACCTTGCCTATTACAACGGTTGCGCCTTCCCCTTCCTGCTTGCACAGTACTGCTACGCCAGCTTCAACATGATGGGGAAGAACTTCATCAAGAGGGCCGAATGGCTCACCGAGGGCTTCTATGAAGACCTTTCAAAGCACGGCGTGGGCGCCTTCTCGGAGCTTTACGACGGAGATCCGCCGCACGAGCCCCACGGAGTCATTTCATCGGCTATGACAACCGCATCCCTTTTGAATATCAACTGGCTCATCGCAAAATACAGGGAGGAATAGATTATGAGAGTTTTAATGTTCGGATGGGAGTTCCCTCCCCACATCGCCGGCGGCCTTGGCACTGCTTGCGAGGGTATAGTTAAAGGCCTGGCCCACAATGGCGTGGAGACGCTGTTCGTGATGCCTTCGGCCTCGGGTGACGAGGACCAGAGCGCCACAACCATCATCAACGCCTCGGACGTAGAGGTGGACACCGTTTCCGAGACCGTGGAGGAATACCTGGACAAGGTGAAATTCATCCACATCGGCTCCAATATGGTCCCTTATGCCGATCCGGAGGAATTCGGCAAGTTGGTGGAAGAGGAAAAACGCCGCCAGGTGAAGGACTTTGCCATCAGCTATGGTCAGAAGTACAAGTTCAGCGGCAAGTATGGCAAAAACCTCATGGAGGAAGTTGCCCGCTACGCCATGGTTGGCGGTACCATCGCCCTTCAGAAAAAGGATGAATTCGATGTGATACACGCCCACGACTGGCTCACTTATTACGCCGGCATCGCCGCCAAGGAACTCACCGGGAAACCCCTTGTGATTCACGTTCACGCCACTTCCTTCGACCGTGGCAGCGTGGACAACATCGACACCCGCGTGTTCGCAATCGAAAAGAAGGGAATGCTTATTGCCGACCGGGTGGTTACAGTGAGCGACCTTACCCGCAATATAGTGATTTCCCGCTATGGAATAGATCCCGACAAGGTGGTCACTGTCCACAATGCTGTGGATTTCAGCGGCAGGGAAAATCTTCAGGTGGAACGGGGCGTGAAAGAGCCGGTTGTCACCTTCCTTGGCCGAATCACTTACCAGAAAGGCCCGGAATACTTCATTGAGGCGGCTGCAAAGGTTCTCAAGCGCACCAAGAACGTGCGTTTTGTGATGGCCGGCAGCGGCGATATGATGAACCGCGCCATACGCCATGCGGCCCGCCTGGGAATCAGTGACCGCTTCCATTTCACCGGCTTCCTTCGCGGAATGGACGTGCAGAAGATGTTCGCCCTGTCGGACGTTTACATTATGCCGTCCATATCGGAGCCCTTCGGCATTTCCCCGCTGGAGGCCATGCGCACCGGCGTCCCGTCCATCATCTCCAAACAGTCAGGCGCAGCCGAAGTGCTGAAATACGCCTTCAAGATTGACTTCTGGGATGTGGATGCAATGGCCGACGACATTCACGCCCTTCTGAGCTATCCCGCCCTGGCCAATTTCAGCGCCCGGATGGGATACGACGAGGTGAATGCCCTCAAATGGAATGGAGCTACAGCCAAGCTCAAAAAAGTTTATGAATCAGTAATAAAATAAATACCATGGCAACAAAGAATATCTGCCTGTATTTCCAGGTACATCAGCCCACCCGGCTTCGCCTGTACAGATTTTTCGACATCGGCAAGGATTCGCATTATTATGACGATTTTGCCAACCGCACCATTCTTCGGCGGGTTGCGCAGAAATGCTACCTCCCGATGAACCAGCTGATGCTGGATCTGATTAAGCAGAACAAGGGCAAGTTCAAGATTGCCTATTCCATCAGTGGCAGCGCCCTGGAGCAGTTCCAGCGCTTCGCCCCTGAGGTGATTGACAGTTTCAAGGCTCTGGCCGATACCGGCAAGGTGGAGTTCCTGGCCGAAACCTACAACCATTCCCTGGCTGCCCTTGGTTCGGAGAGCGAGTTCCGCCACCAGGTGAGCAAGCATGCCGCCAAGATCAAGGAGCTCTTCGGCGTGGAGCCCAAGGCTTTCCGCAACACGGAGCTCATCTATTCCAACGGCATCGGCGAAATGGTGTACGACCTTGGCTACAAGACCATGCTCACTGAAGGCGCACGCCACATAATGGGTTGGAAGAGCCCCAACTACCTGTATTGCGGCGAGACACAGCCCAAGCTGAAACTCCTGCTCCGCAACTACGGCCTTTCCGACGACATTGCCTTCCGCTTCTCCAACAAGGGGTGGGAAATGTATCCCCTCACCGCAGAAAAATACGTGCAGTGGGTGAAGCAGAACGAGGGCGAACTGGTGAACCTGTTCATGGACTACGAGACCTTCGGGGAGCACCAGAGCGCCGAAAGCGGTATTTTCTCCTTCATGAAAGCCCTGCCCTGCGCCTTCCTTGCCGATGGTGATTTCGCCTTCGTAACGCCTTCCGAGGCCGCCAAGAAGCTGAAACCCGTTTCCGACATAGCCGTGGAGGATCCCATCTCCTGGGCCGATGAAGAAAGGGACCTCACCGCCTGGCTTGGCAACGAGCTCCAGAGCGAAGCCTTCAAGAAGGTGTACGCCATGACAGAGAAGCTTTCCATCGTGAACGATCCTGATCTTTGGGAGGACTTCGGCCACTTGCAGGAGAGCGACCACTTCTACTATATGTGCACCAAATTCTTCTCTGACGGGGAAGTGCACAAGTATTTCAATCCCTATGACACTCCGTACGAGGCCTTCATCAACTACATGAACGTTATCTCGGACTTCCAGATTCGTCTGGATGAAAAGCGTGCCGCAATTGACGTGAAGGCCACTGCAGTTGAAGAGCTTGCATCAGTGAAAAGGAAAAAGAAGAAGTAGAGACGGATGGATTATTTATTTGAAGTCAGTTGGGAGGTCTGCAACAAAGTCGGTGGCATTTACACCGTGGTTGCTACCAAAGCGCATTACCTCAAATCCCAGTTAGGGAGACATCATATTTTCATAGGTCCGGACGTGTGGATGCACCGCTCCGGTAACCCTGATTTCCTTGAAGACCAGGCGCTTATGCGTTCCTGGAAGGCTCAGGCCGCATCTGAAGGCCTGAGATTCAGGGTGGGCCGCTGGAACATTCCCGGAAAGCCCATCGCCGTCCTGGTCGATTACAAGCATTTCCTGCCCCAGGCCGATGAACTCCTTACCCAGCTATGGAAGGATTTCGGCGTAGATTCCATCTCGGGAAACTGGGATTATAAGGAATCGGCCGTATTCGGCATCGTGGCCGGAAAAGTGATAGAGAGTTTCTGGAATTTCAACCTGAAGGGCACGGAGCAGGTGGTGGCCCAGTTCCACGAGTGGCAAACGGGCGCCGGCATACTGGAGCTTCGCCGCTCGGGTCTTCCCATCGCTACCGCTTTCACTACCCACGCTACCATGATGGGCCGCTGCATCAGCGGGAACCAGCTTCCCCTGTACGACGCCCTGGTAAGCTATGACGCCGATGAAATGGCCCGACGCTTCGGCGTGACGGCCATCCATTCACTGGAGAAGAATTCGGCCTTGAATGCCGATGTATTCACTACCGTCAGCGATATCACCGCCCGGGAGTGCAAGCAGTTCCACGGCAGGGCGGTGGATGTTGTGACGCCGAATGGTTTCGACAACAGTTTCACCCCGGACAACGAGGAGAAGTACCTTGCCCTACACGACAGCGCGCGCAGGTGCCTGCTGAAGGTGGCATCGGCGATGAGCGGGGAGGAGGCTCCCTCCGACTCCCTTATAGTGGGGATTGGCGGACGCTACGAATACGGAAACAAGGGTATAGACGTTTTCATCGACGCCCTTTCAAGGCTGAAACGCTCTTCCTACGACGGATGCTGCATCCAGGCCTTCATCATGATTCCGTCGGGCCACAATGGTCCGGACGTGAGGCTTCAGGCCATCCTGAGCGGCGAGCCCCCCCAGGATTATCACACGCAAACATCTCATTATCTGCAGAATGCCGATTATGACATGATAACCCGTCACCTTCGCGAACTTGGGCTCGGGAATGCCCCCGGCGACAAGGTGAAGGTCTATTTCATCCCTTCCTACCTGAACGGCGACGACGGTATTTTCAACATGCCGTACTACAGTATCCTGAGCGGTCTGGACCTGGCGCTGTTCCCTTCGTATTACGAGCCCTGGGGTTATACTCCGCTGGAGGCCCTTGCATTCCGCGTGCCAACTCTCACAACCAGCCTTGCCGGCTTCGGTCTCTGGGTAGAGAAGCATTATGGGAAGGAGCATCCCGGAATTACCGTCCTGGAGAGGAACGACAGCAATTACGAAGAAGTGGTTGAGGGCACCACAGACAGGATAAAAGAACTTGCGGGCCTTTCCATCGAGAAGAGGAAGGCCTACAGGGACAACGCCCGCGACGTGTCGCAGATAGCCCTTTGGAAGAATCAGATTAAGTATTATTTCGAGGCTTACGACAAGGCTCTGGCAAAGGTCCGTGCCAATCTGGCCTCTTACAAAATAAAAGAAAAAACAATGCAATATTTCAAGACAGATGTAACTTCGCCCTCGTGGCGCTCCATAATCGTTACCCGCCACCTTCCCGAAAAACTTGCCCGCCTGGAGAAGCTTTCCAAGAACCTTTGGTGGTGCTGGAACGAGAACGCCAAGGACTTGTTCCGTGCAATAGACCAGGAAGTATGGCACCGTAGCGGCCATAATCCCCTGGTGGTGCTCGATACCGTGAGCATCAAGCGTTTCCAGCAGTTGTCCGAAGACCAGGAATTCCTTTCCAGGATGAAGAGCGTGCTGGACGAGTTTGACGAATACATGGCTGCAAAGGCCCGCAGGACCGATCCCTCCATCGCCTACTTCTGCATGGAATACGGCCTGGATACCTCACTGAAGATTTATTCCGGCGGCCTGGGTATCCTCGCAGGCGACTACCTGAAGGAGACCTCCGACATGAACGTGAATCTGGTGGCAGTGGGCCTCCTGTACCGTTTCGGCTATTTCAACCAGGTGCTCAGCGCCCAGGGATATCAGGTGGCCGGCTACGACGCCCAGGATTTCACCA
>CACYCP010000073.1 GCA_902772985.1 uncultured Bacteroidia bacterium
ATCCCATACGCTACGACCTCCTGTTCGAGCGTTTCCTGAACCCGGAGCGCATCTCCATGCCGGATATCGACGTGGATTTCGACGACGAGGGGCGTTATAAGGTCATCCAGTATGTTCAGGACAAATACGGAGTGGACCACATTTCGCACGTCATTACCTTCGGCACCATGGCCACAAAACTTGCCCTGAAGGACGTGGCGCGCATTTCCGGCCTTTCCATTGACGAAAGCAACCGCCTCACCAAGATGATTCCGGACAGGGCGCCTTACAAGATCAACCTTAAAAACTGCATCGAGAACGTTCCGGAACTGAAAAACGAGGTCGAAAACGGCACCCAGACGGTGAAGGATGTCATTGAATATGCCCAGAAACTGGAGGGCTGCATCCGCCAGAAAGGCATCCACGCCTGCGCTATGATCATCGGCCGGGGAAACCTGACGGATTATATTCCCATCACGACCGGCACCGATAAGGCCACCGGGCAAACCGTGTGGGTTTCGCAGTACGAGGGTTCTTACATCGAAGAGGTGGGTATGCTGAAGATGGACTTCCTGGGCCTGAAAACCCTGTCCATCATCAAAGAGTGCCTGCGCCTTGTGAAAAACCGCTTCGGAGAAGACATAGACATAGAAAAAATACCTATTGACGACCCGGAAACCTATGCCCTGTACAGCCGGGGGGACACCAAGAGCGTTTTCCAATTTGAAAGTCCGGGTATGAAGGAGTGGCTCCAAAGGCTGCATCCGGAGCGTTTCGAGGACCTTATAGCCATGAACGCCCTTTACAGGCCCGGTCCAATGGATTACATCCCCAACTTCGTGGCACGCAAAAGGGGTGAAGAGGAGATTTCCTACGACCTTCCAGCAATGGAGGAATATCTGTCCGAAACTTACGGCGTTACGGTGTACCAGGAACAGGTGATGCTGCTTTCCCGCAAACTGGCGGGATTTTCCCGAGGCAAGGCCGACAAGCTGCGCAAGGCTATGGGAAAGAAGCAGCTGGAGGTGCTGGAAGGCCTATACGGGGACTTCAAGAAGGGCGGTCTTCAGAACGGTCATCCCGAAGAAACCCTGGATAAGATATGGAAGGACTGGCGTGCTTTCGCCGAATATGCCTTCAACAAGAGCCACGCCACCTGCTATGCCTGGGTGAGCTATCAGACCGCCTGGCTGAAAGCCCATTATCCTGCCGAATTCCAGGCCGCCAACCTGTCCAACCAATTGTCCAATATGTCCGAAATTATGGAAATCATGGACGATTGCAAGCGAAACGGCATAAAGGTGCTGCCTCCGGACGTGAATGAATCGGAAAGCAATTTTACCGTGAACAAGAACGGAGAAATCCGATTCGGCCTTGCTGCAATCAAGGGCTTCGCCGGAAACGTGGTGGACGCAATCATAAATGAAAGGGAAGATAACGGACTGTTCACCGACATTTACGACTTCGTGGAAAGGATGTCCGGATGCGTGAACCGAAAAAGTTTCGAAGGGCTGCTGAACGCCGGCGCTTTCGACAGCTTCAAGCACAAACGCGCCCAATTCTACCAACCTTGCAAGAGCGGGGAAATGTTTGTGGAACTCATTACCAGATATGGAGATCTTTACAAGAAGAATTCCATATCGGCCGGAGCATCCCTTTTCGGTGAAATGGAAGAGATGAAGCCGCAGAAGCCGGAATTCCCGGAATGGTCGGGGAACTACGATATCCTGGAGGAACTGCAGAAGGAAAAAGAACTGGTTGGGATGTACCTGAGCTCGCATCCGCTGGATCGCTACGACTTCGAAATGCGCAATTTCACCAATTGCCGCCTGGCAAATCTCCCCGCCTTCATCAACGAATGCGAGAACAAAAAACAGTTGACCAAGGTGTATGTTGCGGGCATCGTTACGGACTGCAAGCAATTGTTTACAAAGAACGGAAAGCCATATTCCCGCACCACCATCGAGGACTACAGCGGCTCCTACGAGCTCACCCTCTTCGGCAAGGACCACGAGGCCTTCATGCAGTATATGACGCCACGCGCCACCCTTTTCCTTGAAGGCGTGATAGAGGAAAAATTCTTCTTGAAGGCAGATGAAAAAGCCCAGGGAAAAACAGCCCCCTGGAGCTTCAAGGTCAAGAAAGTTACTTTGTTGGGAAATATCTCGGACGATATCCTTACGGGATTCTGCATGGAAGTAAGCACCTCTATGCTTAACCAGAAATTCCGCACCGACCTCCTTAAACTGGTCAAAAAGCACAAGGGGAACATCCCTCTCACGCTTTTCCTCTACGACCCAAAGACAGGTTACCGCATCCAGTTCTACTCGAAAAAATTTCAGGTGGCTGTCACTTCAGAACTCATCCGTGACCTCCACCTGATAGGAGTCGACAATTATAGGGTAGAACGCCGCTAGCGGCTATTTTGCCATACGGAAACCGATACGGTAATTGTCGTATCCCTCGGCAAGTTTTGCAATACCTGCAACCTTTGAAGAGCTTTCGCCCAGTTTTCCGGCCACTTTCTTGATGAGGGCCATTGCCTTATCTACGGTGAAGAGCATCCTGGCGCTGGTGGAAGTGGTTTCCAGTGTTCCGGTCATGCTCAAAAACTGCATTGACTTTCCGAAATTCAGGGTGATGGTCTTTTCTCCGTCGCCCACTCTGTAGTTGCCAGGGATGGCCATGCCTGCGATGTTCAGGGTAAAGGAATCGTCGGCCTGATTGAAGGTGAAGCTCATTGCGCCGGGTTTGATGCCCACCATTGCCAGGTATTCATCTACCTTCGTTTCGATGCCGGTGGTGACGGCGGTACCGGCAAGGCTGGAGAGGATGCCGCCCTCGGAACTGGTCACAGACACAGCGGAACCGGTATATTCATATGTTCCGTCCAGGCTGATGGGGGCGGTATAAATGACTCCGGAGAGCTTTTCGCCAAGAGAACCAAGGACGCTTCCCAGACTGCTCTGGGCCGATGCCTGGGTGCAAAATGCAGCAACCAGTGCAATAATAGCTAATGTTTTTTTCATATTCTTTTTTTCGTTTGTGTTTATTCTTGTCAATTATCGGGCCAACCCTGGGCTTTCACCGGAAATTCCACGCCTTCCGGAGTTACCAGCACCGCACCGACATCCGCCTGGGCCAGGTGGCCAATGATGTCGAAGCTTTGGAATTCGCGCCTGAAGCGCTCCAGTTGGGCTATTGGCACCACGAAAAGCAGCCTGCAATCCTCTCCGCCGTTCATTGCGGCCGATATGGGATCCATATCCAGTTCCTTCCCCAAGGCGAAACTATTGCCCTCGAAAGGAATCTTGTCGGCATAAACCTTTGCGCCAAGGCCGCTGTCCCTCACCAGTCGTTTCAAAGCATCGGAAAGGCCGTGGGTAATGAAATAGCCGAAGGAAGGGTAAATTTCCTGGTCCTCCAGATGGGAAACCACCTGGGCGTCCAGTTCCGGACGAAGGTAGGAGCCCACCAGCATTCGATATTGAGTCATATCCGGTTCCTTGCCGCTGCTAGCGAATTCGCGAGCACCCCTCTCCAGCACCTGAAGGCCAAGATATGCCGCTCCAAGAGCCCCCGAAACGCAAATCAAGTCCTTCGATTTTGCCGGCATCCTGCGTTTTTGACTAAGGAGCGAGGTCTCTCCTGTGGCCGAAACGGAAATGAAAAGCCCATTGTTCGAAGGCTGGAGATCCAGGTCCACGGCTTCGAAATCATGCTCCTTCGCCGCCAGGGTAATCCCCATCCAAAGCTCCTTCACCTGCGAAAAGCCCAGTTTTGCCGATATCCCAAGCTTCACGGACAGGAGTTTCGGCCGGGCAAGGGCAGCGTAAAGCTCTCCCACAACGCCCACTATAGTCTTGTAACCCAGGTGTTTAAGCGGGAAATAGACCAGGTTGAAGTCTATCCCCTCCAGATACATACGGGAAGCGGTGCTCACCCGCCCGCCCTTTTGGGAGGTATAGCCGAGCCCGCTTACCGGAGAATATGCCGAAAGCTTGTATAGCTGCTGGATTGCATCAATTTTTCCAATATCCGAGAAGTCTTCTGCCATATAAGAAGCCGTTAACTTCTACAAATATATGAAAAATCCCTATATCGGGCCGCATCCGGAAGCTTTTATTTGAGCGAAGGTGTCGAATTCGGCTCGAAATCGTTCGTCGAGTTGTTCGTATCGGCAAATTTTCCTTCCGCCGAACGGCGCCTGACGCTTTTGCCGAAACGGGCAGGATCGCCGTCGTAGCCGCCGCAGAAGGTCCAGCCGGCGTCGAAGGCTACGGGCCAGGGATTCTGGTACCAGACATCTTCAAGCGAACAGTTCACGGCATCCAGCACCCAGTCGCCGGGAATAACCCAGACATCCTGGCTGTCAAGATTGCGCGGAATCACATACTCGTTGAAATAGAAGGTATAAGTCCCCGTCCAG
>CACYCP010000074.1 GCA_902772985.1 uncultured Bacteroidia bacterium
TCCCTGCAGCCGCCAAGGAAAGGCAGTATTGTGATCAATCCGTAGAAAAACACCTTTCTAGTGGCTGTAATGGTACCATACTCACGAATGTAACGCCCAATACCGCTACGACGGCCAGGGCAAGGAGATGGTATTTCAAAGACGGCTTTTCCATCAGCATTTCATCTTAAGTTGCGAATTTACAACTTTTTTCAAACTTTTTGGAAACAGATCACACTGTGCGCCGCCGTTCTGGGTACCCTTCTCGGAGGCCTTGTGTGCTGGATGCGAATGAGCCGCCACTCGTGGCTGCAGAAAATAGCAAAGGTATATATAGACATCATGCGCGGCACTCCCGTGCTGGTGTTTCTAATGCTCATGTATTATGTGGTGACCATAACCTTCCGCATCACCCACAGCGAACAGTCCGGCGTCACAGCCCTGGATTTCATGGTGGAGAATATGGAAGCATCGCCCTTGAGCGAGAAGCAGCGCAGCGAACTCTCCCTCCTGTGCAAACAAGTGGTGGAAGAGCCCACAGAACGAGGCTTCCGCGTGAAACTGATTGTTTAGTTGAGGGTTGCCTATTTAGCGGCGATGCACTCAATCTCTACCAAAGCGCCTTTCGGCAGGGTCTTGACAGCGAATGCGCTGCGGGCCGGGAAAGGCATAGCAAAGAACTGGGAATAAACCTCGTTCATCGCAGCGAAATCGCCCATATCGGCAAGAAAGACCGTGGTTTTGACCACATTGGAAAGGGAAAGCCCGGCTTCCTCGAGGATGGCTTTAGCGTTCAGGATACTCTGGCGGGTCTGTTCTTTGATGCCGCCTTCAGGAAAAGCGCCCGTCGCCGGGTCGATGGGAAGCTGGCCGGAAAGGAAAATAAGTCCAGCGCCACTGTCAATAGCTTGACTGTATGGGCCTATTGCGGCCGGTGCTTTATCAGTGTTGATTGTTTTCATTTTCTATAACCGTCTTTGGTGACAATAGGCTTTCCTTCGGAATCCAGCAGCGGAGTCAGACCACCACCGTTGCCACGACATACATACAGGTAGTTAACACCGGTTTCTTTGTCAATGATGACAAGGGCGTCAGTCATCAGGCTGAGGCCTTCCTTTTGTTTAATGTCGAATCTGTCTTTTGCCATAATTATTACTCTTTGTCCTCAAATATAGGCATTTTTAATGAATTGTTTTATAACTTTGGACCTGTTCCGAAAAAGCTGCGAGTTTTTATTATGAATCCGGTTTCCGCAAGGCTGCTGAACCATCAGCTTATCTCCCCTCAGTTTGCTGCGCCCCACGACGTGGTGGCGTGGATGGGAATGATGCAGGCGCAGGAATACAGGATGATGCGCTGGGCGGTGGCAATGCGCACCATCCAGCCATCGGCCAAAGCCTTTGAGAAGGATTTCAACGAAGGGCGTATCGTCCGCACGCACCTTTTCCGTACCACTTGGCAGCTGGTGCCCGGAGAGGATTACGGATGGATGCTGGAGCTGTGCCGGGAATCGGCCCTGAGGGGGCTCCGCGGATGGATGAAGGGTAATGGGGTAAGCATCCCTGAAGCCGAACAGGACGCCGTACAGCAGGTGTTTGCCGATGTCCTTTCAGGGAGCCGAAGCGTTCTCAAAAGCGACTTTGCATCTGCTCTGGAAAGCCGGGGCATGGCAATGAACGACCAGCATCTTTCCTACCACATCCGTCTGGCCGAATATGCCGGAGTACTTTGCAGCGGAGATCTTACACCGCTAAAAAAGAGCTACTCTCTGGTGGCCGACAAACTGCCTGGGACCTCTCATCTGCCGCGTGAGGAGGCTACAGCCTTGCTGGCCAGGAAATACTTCCAAAGCCACGGCCCAGCCACGCTGGAAGACTTCGCCTGGTGGTGCGGACTGGGCATTAATGCCTGCAGGAAAGGAATGGATGCCTTGGGTGCGGAGCTCGTCCGTGAGAGATGGAAGGGACTTGATTTCTTCTTCCACCGGGACAGCCGTACGCGAGGATTCCGAAGCGGCCGGGTACACCTGCTTCCTCCATACGACGAATATCTTATCGGCTACAAAAGCCGTCAGGTGGTTCTGCATCCGGACCATAGCCACCACGCCCACAACCACAGGGGTATCTTCTGGCCTGTAGTCCTTCAGGACGGTGAAGTAATAGGCACATGGAACACCTCCTCCGGCAAAGTGGAGGTGGACATTTTTCATCCTAAGATTCAGCTCAACGAAGAATCCCTGAACAGAGAGGCCGAAAGATCAGCAATACTTCTTTCCAGGGAAAAACCTTGAAACCTGCTGGCAATAGCGGGCGTATTCGGGGTATTTGCTGGAGCTGATTTCTTCGGCGAATGCGCTGCTGCCCAGGAACAGGACAATGAGCAGGAGAGCACCGATGATGCTCCAGTTAAAGATGCCGATTCCAGCGCCGATGGTGAACAGGTAAAAGGCGCACCAGGTTCCCTGCTCGGCAAAATAATTGGGATGCCGGCTGACGCTCCAAAGCCCTACTGTATTGAATCCTTTGTTGTAAGGTGCAGGAAGTTCTTCCAGTTTCTTGCCCTCTCCCAGGAGTTTCCACTTGGTGGACTGGAATGCCCACTGCTGCTCATCGGCAATGGTTTCATAAATAATGAAGCCCAACATGAGCACGGCGGCAATGACATCGACCCAACCGAAGGGAACATCCACGTTCATCAGAACGAGTGCCGGGAAAGTGGTCATTAGCACCAGTGCATTCTGGTAGATGCTGATGAAAAAGAGGTTGAACAGCATCCATTTCCAATGCGGCTGGAATTCTTTCTTTGCACGGAGGACAGACCAGCGGTAGTCCTCAACGCCTTCCCAGAATTTGAGTTTGTAGGCACCTTTGCGGGCAAAATTGAAGGTAAGGCGTATTCCCCAAAGCGTGGCCAGAACGGCCATCACCACAAGGCGTAAGGTCATTCCGCCACGGACAGCAATCACCCAGGTATAGACAATGGGAAGCAGACTCCAGAGTTTGTCCATCTGGCTGTTGTTGTTGGTTAGTTCGCCGACGATGAAACAGAAAAGTCCGCTGCAAGCAACGATAATTCCCAGAATTTTCAGTGTCTCCAATTGGGAGGCATCCAGTTTAGGGCCCACAAAGATATACATCAGCGGGCAGGCAATGATTGAAACGGCTATCAGTGAGCCTATAAGTTTTACGTTCATAGTCACAAAGTTACGAAAAATTTCTTGCCTGCCAACTACTTATCATCAGATTCTTCTCCTTCTTCCCGCTGCGCTCTCATAGAACGGATTTCTTCCAAGTAACTGGCTGTAATCACACCCGAAGGTAAAGCAATTATGGCTACCCCGAAAAGAGATGACAGCATACTGATAAATCGGCCAAGATCGGTTACCGGAATCATATCTCCATAACCTACAGTGGTAAGGGTTACCGTTGCCCAGTAAAGTGCATCGAAGAAAGACTCGAATGTTGCGACGCCGGTGTTGGGGTTGAAGAACTTCTTTTTCCTTCCTTAACACCCTGCCGAGGATTTGAATCTTATCTGTATAACGAATAAATTTGAAGAGTCTAAGGATTCCTGCCAATCTAAACATTGTAAGTGTGAAAAATGCTTTGTAGCTTTGCATAGTGATATGAATATCGTTAATCATTATATCGAGAAAGGCTTCGGGGAACCGCTGATTCTGCTTCACGGGAACGGTGAAGATCTCACCTACTTCAAGCAGCAGATGGAAGCGTTTTCCCCTCACTTCCGCGTCATCGCCATAGATACCCGCGGGCATGGTAATACGCCTCGTGGCGTTGCCCCCTTCACTATTCGGCAATTTGCCGATGATTTGCTCGGATTCATGGATGCAAATAAGATTGAAAAGGCAAATATCCTTGGCTTTTCCGACGGCGGAAACATAGCCATGATATTTGCAATGAAGCATCCTGAAAGGGTGAACAGGCTCATCCTGGACGGGGCCAATCTGGATCCGTCCGGCGTTAAAAGCAGCTTCCAGATTCCCATCGAACTGGGCTACATGGTGGCTCGTCTTTTTGCAAAAAGAAGCCCTGAAGCACGCTTAAAGGCAGAATTACTGGGGCTAATGGTCAACGATCCAATGGTTGGGCCGGAAGAGCTTGGCAAGATTCAGGCGCCCACACTTGTCATTGCAGGCGATAAGGATATGATCAAGGAATCCCATACCCGCCTCATCGCGTCCCGTATTCCCGGGGCAAAACTGAAGATTCTTCCGGGAGACCACTTTATTGCAAATAAGAATCCGAAGTCCTTCAATGAAGCCGTTCTGTCTTTCCTCCAGGAATAATTCGTGAAACAGTATATCTTTGCAATAATATGAAAAAACTGATATCCTTAACCGTCCTGACGCTGGTAGCAGCCAGCCTGTCGGCACAGAATACAAAGACTTTCACCACAGTCAGAAAGATTCCCATTACCAGCGTTAAAAACCAGTACCGAAGCGGTACCTGCTGGGATTTTGCTACGCTGGGTTATCTTGAGGCCGAGATTCTGCGCAAAAACGGCAAGACTTACGACCTGTGCGAGATGTTCATCGTGAACAGGGACTATATGGACAATGCCCGACATTATGTCCGCATGCACGGTTATAGCCAGATATCGGAGGGCGGTTCCTGTGACGATGTAATTGAGGTCATCCGTCGTTTTGGGATATGCCCTGAAGATGCCATGCCGGCTCCCGGTTCACTCACAGGCGATTCCCTTGCCAATTTCAAGGTTTTCTTCCCGGAACTGGAGCGCGAAATCAGCAGTATCGTCTGGAACGAAGGCAAGCCCGAGTTGAATCGCTTTACAACCGAAGAGCAGGCTCCCTTGAGGAACAAGGCTCCTAAGAGCAATTGGCAGGAAAGCGTGCAGGCTGTAATCGACAAATATGTTGGGAAATGCCCGGAATCATTCGTCTATGAAGGAATAACCTACACTCCCCTTTCCTTTGCCGAAAGCCTGGGGCTCAATCTTGACGACTATGTAAGCCTGACAAGTTATACCCATCATCCGTTCCAACAGTGGTTTGTTATCGAAGCTCCTTACAAATGGCGGCTTAAGCCAAGCTACAACATTCCTATCGAACAGTTGATGGACGCGCTGGACAAAGCGATTGATGCCGGTTACACGGTTGCTTGGGGTGGCGATGTGTCAGGCGACTTTTACCGCAAGGAGGGACTGGCCTATCTGCCGGACGGCGTCGTCCCCACTCAGGAACTCCGGCAGGAACAATGGGACAATTGGCAATTCACCTACGACCACGTGATGCTCATCTACGGAAAAGCCCTGGATGAACAAGGCAAGCCATACTATCTGGTGAAGAACTCCTGGGGAGAAAACAACCCTTACAAAGGCACTTGGTATATGTCCCGTGACTATATAGCCTTGAACACCACCTATATTTTCGTTAATCGCAATGCTCTTCCAAAGGGCTTGCAAAAACAACTTTAAAGAAGGTAAGCTGTTCAGATTTCATCCGGCCAGGGACAAGGTTTTCCGCCAATTTTCTCTGAAGGACGCAGCGCCTTCATCGCCCTGAGCTGTTTGCCTAGTTTGCGCGAAAGGCGACGTACCAAGCGAGGATTAGCCGCACTCAAATCATGCTCTTCACCGATGTCGTGGCGGATGTCATATAATTCCTTTTTCCCGGTCTTATAATAATAAATCAGTTTCCAGTCCCCTTGCCGGATGGAGCAGTTCATATCAATTCCAGGGCCGATGTTGCCCCAGACATGGGGATAGTTCCAGATAAGCGTGCGGCCTCGCGAAGTGTCACCGCTCCCCTCCAGCATTGGCACGAAACTCCGCCCATCGATCTTCTGAGGGACGCGATAATTGCGGATACCGGCCATCTCAAGGATACTTGGATAGAAGTCTTCGATGATTAGGTAACTGTCGCAACGGGTTCCCCCCTCCACCACTCCGGGCCAACGGACAATCATAGGCTCGCGTATGCCGCCTTCCATCAAGGAGCCTTTCCCGCTGCGAAGAGGCGCATTCTGGGTGTAAAGGGGTTCATCGCGCCAATACGTTCCCGTTGCATAGCCGCCGTTGTCGCTCATGAAAATGACGATGGTGCTCCCAGCCTCTCCGCTCTCTTCCAGCCAGTCCAGTATTTCTCCGAGGCTCTTGTCCATGCCCTCGACAAGCGATGCATAAGCCGCCTCTTTCTCCGACAGTCCCCTGCTCCTGTATTTTTCGTAAAAGCGCATGTCGCGGTCGATGGGGACGTGCACGGCGTAATGGGACATATACAGGAAGAAGGGCTTCTGCTTGTTGTTTTCCAGTGCCGAAATGGCTTCGCGGGTCAGCGCTTCGGTAAGGAAAGTGCCTGTGCCCCAGTACTTTTCCAGGCCTGGGACCGCAAATTGGGAATTTGGCTGTCCATCGGCATCGTGACCGTAGTTCAGTTCGCCAAGGTAGGTGGCGGGGCCTCCGGCAGCGTGTCCGGCTATGTTCACGTCAAAGCCGAAGTGCTCCGGAAATTCCCCGGGCGTGCTCTGTGCGCCCCAGTGGGCCTTTCCGCAGTGTATGGTATAATATCCGTTCTGATGCAGAATATCCACGAAAGAACGGGCGTGGAAGGTATTTGGAATGCCTTCGTCCTGGCAGACCCCATTGTAGTTCCAGTCAGGTGGAGACAGGCGGTCATCGGCCTCGTCGGTCATCTGGCCGAAGCGGAAAGTCCAGTTCGTCACGCGGTGGCGGGCGGCATTGGCTCCGGTAAGCAGCGAGCAGCGGCTGGGTGAGCTTATGGGACTGGCGTATGCCTGTGTGAACATCATTCCCTGCCCGGCCAGACGCTCCATATTAGGAGTCTCGTAAGTTTCGTTGAGAGGTGTCCGCTGCGTCCAGAACGGCACCGAAGTGTCCTGCCAACCCATATCGTCCACCATAAAAAGGACGATGTTAGGGCGCTGCTGAGCCTCGGCACCAACGGATAGGGCCAAAAGTGCAGTCAAACTGCCAAACTTCGATAGACTCTCTGAATTCATTGCTTTACAACTTATTTACAAATATATAGGAATTTTTATTAACTTGCATTGTTTTAATGCAAAGGCTTATATGAGAAAGCAAGAACTCCCCAATATCGTAAGCAGGGAAATATGGCTTGACTGGCTGCGCGTTACTGCCTGCTTCCTTGTCATACTCACGCACAGTTGCGAACCCTTTTATCTGGGCGGCGAAGGTTCGCTCATCCTCACCAGGGCCGATGCCATCTGGGTGGCGGTCCTGAATTCTCTGCCCCGGGCTGCAGTTGCGCTCTTCGTTTTCGCATCGGCCTACCTGCAGTTTCCCCTGCACTATTCCACCGGGGAATTTCTCAGGAAAAGGGCTCTCCGCATTCTTCCGCCATTCATTTTCTGGACAGTGGTTTATGCTTTGGTCTGGGGAGAACCGGTACAGAACTTCAAGGATTTGCTGCTTAATTTCAACTATGCGGCCGGACATCTGTGGTTCGTATATATGCTCGTCGGCCTGTATTTAATTATGCCTCTGCTTTCGCCCTGGGCCGAAAAAGTTGGGAAAAAGGAGCTTCAGGTCTATCTGGGAATCTGGCTGTTCAGCACCATTATTCCGCTTATCCGTCAATGGGTAGGAGGTCCGGCACCGGTTATTTACGGCCCTTCCGGCATTCCGAACGCAGCCAAATTCCCGCTTTGGGGCGAGGCCAGCTGGAATGCCTACGGAGTGTTCTATTACCTTAGCGGTTTCATTGGATTCCTGCTTCTGGGCCTTTACTTCCGTAAATTCGTTGGAAAGTTGTCCTGGGGCAAGACTCTGGGCATTGCCCTCCCCTCCTTCCTCGCGGGCTTTGCCATCTGCTGCGGAGGATTCCTCTCTGGTGTCTGGGCCGATTCCAAGGGCATCTTCCCGATCGAAGGGCCTGTGGGCCTGGCAGCCATTTGGGAAGGTCCCTGGCTGAACGACACACTGGGCGTTGCGCTAATGACCATCGCCTGGATCCTGCTTTTCCGGAAGATATCCTCCGGCGGACAGTTCTTCAACAAGATTCTCCTTCCCGTTTCAAAGGCCAGTTATGGAATGTATCTTTGCCACCTGTTTCTTCTGGTATTTGTCTCCGGATGGCTGCGCGAAGCCCTTGGAACGGGTCTGGACGGTGTTTTGGGAATGTGGACGACACCGGTCCAGATGATATCGGCAGCAATCATCTCCTTCGTGGGAGTGGCCGTTTTCTGCGTCCTTGTTCAAAGGATTCCTAAAATCGGCCGCTGGATTATAGGCTGAACACTTTGCCATAAGTGAGCATGCGCCAGACCCATTCTATGGGTCCGAAGCGGAAGCGTTTCATCCAGGCGGTGCTGAAAACCAATTGAAATGCATAGACGGCAAGGGCAATCACTTCCGTCTGAAGCAGATTCACCTTTGCGCCCAGTCCCAGGCCTATTCCGTAGAAAATGAGTATGCCGAATACGGACTGGAAAATGTAATTGGTACAGGCCATACGCCCGGGCGCGGCGAACATTTTCCATATCCTGGCCTCACGCCGACGGATAAACATCAGGCAGAATCCTGCAGCATAGGCAAGGCCCATCGGATATACGCTTAAAAAGTAAAAAGCACTATGCGCCACCCTTCCCACAGGATGAGCGTTCATAGAGCTCCAGGTATAAAGAATGCCGATTGGCACTCCAAGCCCGAAGCCCCAGGCAAGAAGCTTTCTGAGCATCGGCTTATTTTCCTCCAAATGGGCGAAAATGCGTTTCCGACCTGCGGCATAGCCGATAAGGAAGAGTCCCAGGACCTTGAAATACCGATGCCCAAGGACAAATTCCCACATACGCTCCACCGCTCCCTGCTGCAGGAATTGGAACACCTCACGGTAGCTTTGTGCATCGGAAAGCCAAGTAGAGAAATTCGCCTCTGTAATGCCGTACAGGCCGCAAATCTGCCACTGGGCGGCTTCTATGGGATCGGCCGGACGGCTGCCGAAAACAGCATCGGCCAAAATTGGAAGGAGCAGGAAAAATGCTGCAGCCCAAAGGATGCCCTTTGTTGACAGCCTCCGGAAGAGCGGGAGAAGCATCCCCATGGCGGCATAGAGCATCAAGATATCCCCGCTCCAAAGGAAAAGGATATGCAGCAAGCCTATGATAAAGAGCACAACCATCCTTCTGTAAAAAGTCCTTAACTTTCCTTTGGCATTTTCAAGCTGGATGGCAAAGCCCATTCCGAAAAGAATGGAAAAGAGCGTGTAGAACTTTCCGTCAACAAAGTAGGTCAAAATTGCCTGAACCACCCTGTCATCTGTCGTATGGCTTGCATCGGGGGCAAAAGTCCAAAGCGAAAACTCCGGAAAGTTCGCCAGGATAATCCCCAGAATCGCAAAACCTCGCAGCGCATCCAGGATGACGTATCTTTTCTTTTTAACCTGTAACTCAGCCATATGGCTGCAAAGTTAGCATTATAAGCGGAATATTGCCTGCAAGGAAACGTTAATACCTTACGGTAATGTGGAAGCAGTTCTGCCTCTTTTCGTACTTGATATAGCACAGGTTGCCTTTGTCGTGGATATCCTTAAGGGCCTGGCTTAAAACGGCGCGCAGGTACTCCGGCGGAACGTCTTCATAGGGGCGACCACGCAAATCCGGAATCTTCACAAAACGCCAGTAGGAGAGGTCGAAGGTAGTACCATAGCGGTGGGTGGAATTTTCCGAAGAGTTCTGGTTCCTACGGCGCAGTTTGGCAACGTCCTCTTCGGTGCGCAGCACTGATGTCACAACCAGTTTGTAAGGATTCAAACCCTTGGCGCTGAGCGAGTCCTGGAACACCTCCCCAATATTGTCCAACAGTTCTTTGGCCGATGGAATAAGGTACGGAATGGAATGCGTAAGGGAATCGACCACATAAGTGGAGGTGTCTTCCAACTTCACCAGGCGGGAAGACAAGTTTTCGGCCGCCTTCCTGTCGGCAACAGGAGGCACGCCTATCGCCTGCGCCACCTGCAGCTGGACGTCGTTCAAGTCGTTGAATTCCCTTGCGAATTTCACATCGTAGATGCGCACAGGGTGGTTTTCTATCGGCCCCAAAGCCAACCATTTGCGCTCGCGTATGCAGGAGCGGGCACTGAAAAAAACATACAGGCCAAGGCCCAGGACGATGACTCCGGAAGCCAGTTTCAGATATATTTTCCAGTTTTTCACTTTGCAATGCGCTTAGAATAGGATATGGCCTCTGCAGGACACACAAGACGGCAAAGAAGGCAGCCAACACATTTGGAGGCGTCCATTATGGGCTTTCGCGTTTCAGGGTCCATGTGAAGGGCCTGGTGCCCGCCGTCGGAGCAGGAAATGATGCAGCGACCGCAGCCTACGCACTTTGCACGCTCGAACTTCGGATATACTATGGTGCTGCGGTCCAGGTCGTGCGGAAGGTAGAACTTTGGCAGAAGCTCGCCAACAAGTTCGTTCACGCTGGACACTCCCCTTTCGGCCATATGATGCTGAAGTCCGAGGATCAAGTCGTCTATTATGCGGTAGCCATACTGCATCACGGCCGTGCAAACCTGCACGTTGCGGCAACCCAGTTGAATATATTCCAGGGCGTCCCTCCAAGTCTCGATTCCACCTACACCGCTATACTGGATGTTTTTCATGATGGGATTCTTGACCATCGCCAGAATGTGTCGAAGTGCGATGGGTTTGACCGCCTTGCCGGAATAACCGGAGCCCGTCTGGCTGCCGCTAACCTCCGACCCATCTCCCATGGTGATGCTCTTGATGGTATTGATGGCCGATATTGCATCGGCCCCGCCGGCGTATGCGCCAAGGGCCGGCTTGCAGATATGCGCGATATTTGGTGTCATCTTGGAAATGACGGGAATCTTTACGCTGCGCTTGACATAGGCTGTGAAAAATGTGACCAGTTCCGGATCCTGGCCCACGTCGCTGCCCATTCCGCTTTCACGCATCTGGGGACAGGAAAAATTCAGTTCCACGGCATCGCAGCCCGCTTCTTCGGCCATCTTGGCAAGCTGAATCCAGTCCTCTTCCGTCTGGCCCATAATGGAGGCAATTATGACTTTCGAGGGATAATTCCGTTTCAGGCGCCTAAGGATGTCGAAGTCATCCCGGACCGGATTTTCGCTCAGCTGCTCCATATTGCGGAATCCAACGAAACTGCGGTTGGCGTTATCGTAAACGGCGTCAAAGCGAGGCGAGACCTCGTGGATGTCCAGCAAGCAGATGGTCTTGTAAAAAACGCCGCCCCATCCAGCCTCCAGGGCCCTAGACACCATATCATAATTGGTGCACACTGCCGATGATGCCAGGAAGAATGGATTTTCGCAGCGTATTCCGCAGAAATCTATCTCCAACGATGCCTTTGTCGTTCCGGGCGAAGCCTGGGAGTCTCCCAGCGCCCCTGCGATCTCCCTTATACGGATGGGCCAGTCGTAGTGGATACAAGCCTTTTCGGCCGCCTCCAACTCACCTTCCCGACAAGCCTTTATCCACTGCCCGGCCAGGGCCTCATTATCAAAACGGACGGCACGGATGGCCCTTGCCGGATCCCCGTTCTTACAAACTTTGCTGCAGGGCGCATCGGCACAGAGCAAACAACGAGCGGCTTCTTCTTTTAAACGCATATCAGTTTCATTTTCGCTAATATACGCATTTTTTTTCTTTAAAAACTGAATTACAAGGCCTTATTTCTGTCGGAAGTGAGAACCAGGCTCAAAATGATGGCAAAAGCGGCCACTGGAAGCAAAAGATAATGCTTCCAGCTTTCCAGAAACAAACGGAAACTTTTCCAAAGGCCCTCGCCAAGCGAGGCGGCATCCACCGGAAAGAGGAAGGCCAGGGCCGATGCCAGCACACCCGCGGCCAGCCCTGTCGCCAGGGTGACGATAAGCACGATCCTGGCGTGGCTGCGCTGACGGTCAACCTCGGCCTTAATGCCTTCCACGGCCTCCAGGCGCTGCCTCGTTTCTAAAATAAAAGAAGGCTTGTCTTTGACGAGGGGCTTGTTCTCCCTGAGGAATTCGTCTATATCTTTCATAACTGTATGTGCTGTTTCAGGTGCGTACGGCCCATGGAAAGATGGTATTTCACCGTGCCGGAGGGTATTCCAAGGATGGCCGATATTTCCTTAATGCTCCGGTCTTCGAAATAAAAGAGGGCGATGGCTGCTTTCTCCTTCTCCGGAATGCGGTCCAGCGCCTGATAGAGTTGCTGATATCGGAAAGATGCGTCCGAGGCATCTGCGGACGGCAGGTCTAAGGCCTCATCTACGGAGGCTTTCTCCACACTGGCCATCCGGCAATGGTCAATATAGCAGTTGTAAGCAATACGGAAGAGCCAGGTGCTGAATTTGGAGAGCCCCAGGAACGAGCCGGAGGCAACGTAGGCGCGCACAAGAGCATCTTGTGCAATGTCATCGGCCAGGGAGGCATCGCCGCTGCACAAAGCCAGCAGAAACCGCCTGAGGGGCTCCTGCTGGGATTGCACAAGGCTGATGAACCTCTCTTGCGTCATCTGCTACCGCTCCAGATTCTTTTCCTCGGCCTCCATCTCTTTGGCCAGCATCTTTTTCCCTGCGAAATAGGAAATGAACAGGCCGATACCGACCGCGAGGAGAATGCCGCCGGCAAGTCCGAAAGGCATATTGCCGTAGAAGTCCATTATTGTGTCAAAAGCTCCCTGGCAATAATAAGCCCAAATGGCAAAAGCCAGAAACGCAATACCCATCAGAGTAGTGATGCAAGCGCCTGTAAACTTCTCCAACAACTCTTGCTTGATGGTTCTAGGGCCTTTCTTTGCAGAATTAAACTGCGTCATGTCCACAGGGACACCGGCCTCGATTGCTTTGAGCATGATTTCGGCCTTTCTGTTGGCTTCATTCTGCCTGGTGCGCATAACAAGCCAGACAATCAGGACAGGCAATACGACGCAAACGCCAATAGGTACTAAAAATTCCATAAGTGTATCAATTTTTATGTTCACCAGTTAGACGCAAAGATTGGCCAAAAGGTTGGAAAAAATTTAAAAATTTCGATATTTCCCTGCAAAGATAATCGTAATAAGGATTGAACGCCCATTTATCGAATTCTTTTTATATTTGTAACATGGAAAAGAAAATAATTCTCATTACGGGAGCCAGCAGCGGAATAGGCTTCGATACCGCCCGGGAACTGGCCATCCAAGGCCACAAAGTTTACGGCGCCGCCCGCAGGATAGAACTTATGGAACCGCTTAAGGAGCTGGGTGTAGTACCTGTGAAAATGGACGTAAGCGATGAAAAGTCCATGGTTGACGCCGTCCGGGAAATCATCGCTGCCGACGGCCGTATTGACGTCCTTGTAAACAATGCCGGATATGGCTACCTGGGCGCCCTGGAAAATGTACCCCTGGAGGAGGCCCGCCGGCAGCTGGAGGTTAACATCTTCGGGATGGCACGCCTCACCCAGCTGGTCCTTCCCCATATGAGGGCCCGGCACAGCGGTCGCATCGTAAACACCTCATCCATAGTAGGAAAGGCCCCCCTGTATCTGGGCGGATGGTACAATATATCGAAGTACTCAGTCGAAGCCTTCAGCGACTCCCTCCGCATGGAAGTCAAGCCCTTCGGCATCAAAGTGTGCATTATTGAACCCAGTGGCATCAAGACCTCCTGGGGCATCATTGCGGCCGATAATCTGGAAAAAAGTTCAGAGGGATCGGCCTACGAGACTGTGGGCAAAAATATGGCCAGGAATATGCGCTGGGCGTTTTCCTCCAAGTTTTTGTCTCCCCCGAAAAGGGTAACCAAGGCTATTGTGAAGGCTGTCAACTCCCGCTGCCCACGCACCCGTTATCGCCCGGGCATGGGTGCAAATACCATTATTTTCCTGCATTCTATTCTCCCAGCCTGCTGGTGGGACGCCATCGGGAGAGGTCTGGGTAAGTCCTTACCTATAACATAATCAAAAGACTATTTCAGGCTGGCATCCAGGCAAACGGCCTCTTCCGTGAAGGAAAGGTCGTTGACCGAAATTGTATCAAGTACCGATTTCAACTCCGGGATAGACTCCAGGTTCACCACAGCGTGTTTTCCGTCGAACTGCTCTATAAGGCCTTCCGGAGTCTTGTCAACGAGGTATTTCTTGGCCTTGTCCAGGACAAAGCCGCCCACGCTGCCGGCATCGATATCGGCAGTGACCCGGCTGCCGTCAAATGCCACTACTCCTTGTTTTTCGTGTCGATGCAAATGGTTACAGGACCGTCATTTACAAGGGCGACCTTCATATCGGCCCCGAACTCTCCTGTAGCGACGGGACAGCCGACGGCGGCTGAAAGCGCCTCGCAAAAAGCCTCGTACATAGGGATTGCCATCTGGTGAGCGGCGGCTCCAACGTACGAAGGACGGTTCCCTTTCCTGGTCGAAGCCATAAGGGTAAACTGGCTTACGACAAGCACCTCTCCCCCGATTTCCAGCACGCTTCGGTTCATGACGCCCGCCTCGTCGTTGAATATCCGGAGTCCGGCAATCTTTTTCACCAGCCAGCCCAGATCCTCCTGCGTATCTTCATAACCGATACCCAAAAGCACAAGGAGGCCATTACCAATGGCCGATTTTACAACTCCGTCTATCGTAACGGAGGCCGAACTGACCCTTTGAATAACAGCTCGCATAACTACAGGCAAACCGCTTCTCCGGACCGGGCACTGCGAATGGCAGCATCCAGTATTCGGACAACTATGATATTGTTTTCAAGAGCGCTAAGGTCATTCGGCCCGATTTCAATCTCTCCCCTTACAGCCGCTTTCAGATATCGGAAAGAATTGTCATAAGGGGCATTCAAAGCCGGTGCCTGGAATTCCGGAATTATTCCTTTTCCCCTCTGGAAACCGCTTAGCCTTGCAGGGGTACGCTGGTAAAGATAGGCATCAAGACCGTAAACATACATGTCCTTTCTTCCGGCGGGCCAGCACCACGATGCACCTATGTTCACCGTAACATCGGCATAGGAAAGAACAATCTCGGCATCGTCATCCACCTTGGGATAGACCGAGGGCTTATTCTGACGAAGGACGGCGAAAACCTTATCCGGTACTTTTCCGTCCAGCAACCAGGTCGCGAGGTTTGCTCCATAACAGCCGAAATCTATTACTGCACCGCCGCCGTTCAGGACCGGATCCGTGAGCCAGTCCAGGAACTTCTGGCTGCATCCAATTTCAACCGGTCCTTCATGCCCATCGTAAATATCCAGACGGAACAACTTTCCCAAAACGCCATCTTCAAGCTGTTTTTTGACATAAGCGTTGCTGGAATACCAGGTAGTCTCATAATTGGTAAGCAGCAGGATACCGTGTTTCCAGGCCAGATCGGCCATTTTCAATGCATCTTCCAAATTTGCAGCAAGCGGTTTTTCTACCATTACGTGTATGCCTCGGGGCGCGCAGGCTTCAACCACAGCCAGGTGATCTTTAATGGAACCATAGGCCACAACCGCTTCCGGACGGGTTTTATCAAGCATTTTTTCCAAATCGGGATAGAAGAGCTTGTCCGGAAGCAAAGCTGTAAGAGAGTTGTTGTGAAGATAGCGTGCATCCTGCTCCCAAACTCCAACAACCTGGACATCACCGCCTTTCAATGCCGAAACCACGCCGCCAAGGTGGTCGTGAGTTACCCCTGCAACCCCTATTCGCAGCTGTTGGGCTGAAAGCATGTTAAAAGACATAATCAGTAGAATGAAAAAAAGTATCCGTTTCATAGTTTTGTATCTTATGGTCTTAAAATGTTGAATCATACAAATATACAAAAAAAGGAGTAACCGATGCCGGTTACCCCACTGGGAGGTGCGAAGCGGAATCGAACCGCTGTAGCAGGTTTTGCAGACCTGTGCCTAACCACTCGGCCATCGCACCAATCGGACCACA
>CACYCP010000075.1 GCA_902772985.1 uncultured Bacteroidia bacterium
GAGGGTGGCAGTGGGGTCGACTGCCATCTTGCTGCGGATAAAACTTTCGATAAAGCCGGCCTGCCTGTCATAGGTTGTCTGGATGGACTGTTTCGCGCAGCTGCCAAGTCCCAAGGCAGCCAGCAGAACGGCAAATATGACGGTCCCGCGATTCATTTCATAAACTTTTCAAGGGCGTTCAACAAAAACGCTTCGCCATCGGCAGGGGAGGCGATATCCTGGCCGATGAGAAGTTTTCCGCCGGCGGCGTTCTCGTGTCCTCCGCCGTGGAAAAAGTTCTGCGCCAAATTCTGTGCCGAAGTTCCCCTTTTCGAACGGATGGAGACCCGGAATACGCCATTTTCCTCCTTGAGCAGGACGCTCAGTTTCACCTGACCCACGGCAAGCGGGACGTTCACCAGACCTTCCGTCTCGCCTTCGCGAACGTCGAAGCGCCTAAGTATATCCTTGTCCAGGATCATGTATGCGGCGCCGCAGGGGAGAATCTTCATCCCGTCGGCCTGCATATAGCCGAAGAGGCGAATGCGGTTTTCCCTGTAGGAATTATAGATTTTCTGCAGCACGGCATCCCTGTCAACCCCCGCCGCAATGAGCTCCGAGGCCATTTCGAAGGTGGAGGGGAAGACTGAATTCGCGAAATTGTTGGTGTCGGTCGTCATTCCCGTAAGCAGGGCTTCGCCAATGTCACCGTCCTCGGCCGAGGGTTTCCAGCCCAGAGCCTTCAGGATATGGAAAACCAGTTCCGAGGCCGATGAAACCTCCGGCGTGGAGAAAACCAGGGAGAACTTCTCAACGTCCGGATTCAGATGGTGGTCGATAAGGACTTTCGGAGCCCCGGACGCTTCCATGGCGTCTTTGAGCCCTTCGGTGCGGGAGAAAGAGTTGCAATCGGCAAGGAAAATGAGCCCGCTCCTGCCGATCCGCTCCCCTGCCTTTTCCGGCTCCTTGTCGAAGAAAATGAAGGGAAGGCCTTTCGGGAGGATGAATTCCAGGTTCTGGCCGGGAGAGTCGGGGAAGATGCAGCTGACCTCCATTCCGCAGTGACGGCCCAGCCACAAGGCAAGACCGGAGGCCGCCCCAAGGGCGTCTCCGTCCGGATGCGTATGGCCCACGATGGAGACAGTCGTGCCCCCTCCGATGAGATTCCGCAGCGCGGCTATGCTTTCCTTTTTCAGGCTATCCATTCGGCAAAAATAATTTGCAAGCGCAAATTTACAAAAGTTATTGCTTTTGAGAAATCATTTTTTTAACTTTGTCGGAAGTTTGGAAAATTATAAAACACTAAAATAATGAACAAAAACGTTAAAATTATCGTTGAGATTGCACTTGCAGCCCTTATCTGCCTTCTGGTTTGGGCAATCGTAAAGAGTGTCCAGAAGCCCGTTGAATTCAACAATGAGCTTGCCGCGCGTTCCCAGGTGGGTATCCAGCGCCTTAAGGACATCCGTACTCTCCAGGTGGCCTACAAGGGCGCCAACGGCCGTTTCAGTCCCACTGTAGATTCCCTGAAACTCTTCTACGAGACCGGTAAGATGGACATCGTGATGCAGATTGGTTCTCACGACGACTCCGTGGCCGTCGCCAATACGGAGGCCATCAAGAAAGCTAACAAGAAGCTCAATCCCGAACAGATTACAGAGAAACTGCAGGAAGCTTACGCCGCCGGCCAGAAGGTCGTGTTCTCCACCGTTACCCAGATTCCCGTGAAGGACACCCTCTTCCTGAACCGTCCGGACTTCCACATCGACTCCCTGGCATTCATTCCTTTCTCCGGCGGGGACAAGACAGAGATGGAATCTACCATCAAAACCGTTTCCGGTGTGAAGGTTCCCCTGTTCGAGGCCAGAATGCCGTTCAAGTCCCTTTGCAAGGGCATGGACAACCAGCTTCGCATCAATCTGGACGCAGAGCGCAGGGATCAGAACAAGTACGAAGGCCTTCAGGTGGGAAGCATCTCCGTTCCGAACAACAACGCAGGTAACTGGGAGTAGTCCAAATGGACACTGCTCATACCTCATACACAGGGATATCCATTCAAGTCTCCTTGAGTGGATATTCTTTTAAGCTGTCCGGGGACTCGGCTCCTTCCGGATGGCTGGGTGCCGAAAAACTCTTCACCACGGCGGAGTTCCAGCACAGGTACGACAGCGTGGAAATATCGCTCCTAACCCCCAAGGTGGCCCTTGTCCCGGACGCCTTTTTCGACCGCAGCGTGGCCCGGAAGGCTTTGGAAGAGGTTTCCGCAGTTGAGGAAGGGGATTTCGTGGAATGGGTTGCCATTCCGTCCCTCGCTTCTACGCTGGTCTATTCCAATTCCATCGGCGAATCCCTTTCAAAGGTCCTTTCCCAAACCGTGCTGCCTTCGTCAGGAGAGCCGGTGAGGGTTTTGCCGGAGCTTTACTTCCTGCTCCGTGACATGGAGAAAATTGACGAGTACAATAAGATTCTGGCATCCTGGTACGACGGTTATCTCCATCTTGTCATTGCCAGGGGCCGGAGCCTTGCACTTGCCAATGTTTTCCAGGCTCCGGATTTCACTACGGCCCAGTATTTCATCTTCCTTGGAATGAAGCAGTTCCAGCTTAATCCGGAAGTCTCTACCGTATGTTTCCGCACTCCGCTCACCCCGGATGCCGAAATGTCCCTGTACCGTTATTTCAAATCGGTTATAAGCCTGTGAGGATAATTGGCGGCGCTCTCAAGGGAAAGGCTATCCTGCCTCCGGCGGGATACAAGGCACGTCCTACCACGGATTTTGCCAAAGAGGGCCTGTTCAACATCCTGGACAACGAATACGAATTCCAGGACCTCAAGGTGCTGGACCTTTTCGGAGGTACCGGCTCCATCGCCTTCGAGTTCGCTTCCCGCGGCGCCGCGCGGGTTTATTGCGTAGAGATGGCCCGGGAAAACGCCTCGTTCATCAAAACGGAGGCGCAGCGCCTGGGGCTTTCCAACGTTACAATGGTAAGGGACAATGTGTTTGACTTCCTGCCCCTTTGCCGTGAGAAGTTCGACATCATCTTTGCCGATCCGCCCTATACTCTGGAAGGCATTGAAGGTCTTCCGGACAGGATTTTTTCGCTGGACCTTCTCCATCCCGGCTGCTATTTCATACTGGAGCACGGAGGCGGATACGACTTCGGTTCCCATCCCAATTTCGTAAAGGAACGCACCTACGGACGTGTTCATTTCACATTTTTCGAAAACAAATAAAACGCACTGATATGTTAGACAAAGAAAGAGGGCTGTATGTAGCCCATTCCCAGAACGGTCCCATTTCCCTCCAAGGAAAGATGGCCTGCCGACACGGCCTCATTGCCGGCGCTACCGGTACCGGTAAAACCGTCACCCTCCAGGTCCTTGCCGAAACCTTCTGCCAGGCCGGTGTGCCTTGTTTCATGGCCGATATGAAAGGCGACCTCAGCGGTATCTCCCAGGTGGGCAAAATGTCCGGCTTCATCGAGAAGAGGCTGCCAGAATTCGGTATTGAAAATCCTCAGTTCCAGAGCTGCCCTGTGCGTTTCTTTGACGTTTACGGAGAACAGGGCCACCCTATGCGCACCACCATTTCCCGAATGGGCCCTGAAATGCTTGGCCGCCTTATGGAGCTGAACGAGACCCAGACGGGTGTCCTTAACATCGTCTTCAAGATTGCCGATGAAAACGGCCTCCTGCTCATTGATATGAAGGACTTGCGCGCGATGCTCAATTTCGTGGGCCAGAATGCTGCGGAATATACCACCAAATACGGCAATGTTACATCGGCCTCGGTGGGCGCGATCCAAAGGGCTCTCCTGAGCCTGGAGAATCAGGGTGCCGAGAAATTCTTCGGCGAGCCGGACTTCGACATCTACGACCTGCTTCAGTGCGAAGGCGGACGTGGTATAATGAACGTCCTTGCGGCCGACCGTCTGATGCTCCAGCCCAAGCTCTATTCCACCTTCCTCCTGTGGCTGCTTTCCGAACTTTATGCCACACTTCCGGAGGTTGGTGAAATGGATCTTCCTAAGCTGGTGTTCTTCTTCGACGAGGCGCACATGCTCTTCGAAGGCACTTCCAAGGCCCTTACCGACAAGATCGAGCAGGTTATCCGTCTCATACGCTCCAAGGGCGTGGGCATATATTTCATTACGCAAAGCCCCACCGACATCCCTTCGGACATCCTCGGCCAGCTTGGAAACCGCGTCCAGCATGCCCTCCGTGCCTATACGCCTCAGGACCAGAAGGCCGTAAGGGTTGCTGCCGATACCTTCCGCGCCAACCCCGCCTTTAAGACCTATGACACTCTCCTTGAACTTGGCACCGGCGAAGCCCTTGTCTCCTTCCTTGACGAAAAGGGGACGCCTGCAGTTGTGGAGCGCGCAAAGATTCTCTTCCCCCTGAGCCAGATTGGCGCAATCACCGAAGATCAGAGGGCCGAGCTGATAAATCGCAGCCGCCTCTTTGGCCGATACGACAATCCCATCGACCGCGAAAGCGCCTACGAGATTCTCACTGCCGCTTATGCCGAGGTGGAGCGTCAGAAGGCCGAACTGGAGGCCCAGGCCGAGGCCGAGCGTCAGGCTGCCCTTCAGGCCAAAGAAGAGGCCCGTGCTGCCAAGGAGGCTGAAAAGGCCGAAAAGGAAAGGGCGAAGAAGGCTAAGAACAGTATAGGCTCCAAGGTGCTCAAGTCCATTATTACCGCCGTTACCGGTGTTGCCGCGGCGGCCGCCGCCGATGCAGTGACCGGTGCCGTTACCGGTACCAAGAAAAAGAGCACGACTTCGACGACCAAGAAAGCCGTCACTAAGGCCACCCGCAGTGCTACCAATACTCTAACCAAGGAGCTCACCCGCAGCATCCTCGGGAATCTGGTGAAATAATCTTTTGTCATTCCCGGACCGGGAATCTTCCGGCCAGACCGGGGAATCAGATCCGACGCCAGTGTGGGCCGAAGCGCTCGAAAGCAGCGCGGTCCAAGGCCTCGCGGTCTTCGGGATGGGCGATTGAAATCAGGAGAGCAGCCCTCTCCTGAAGGGATTTGCCGTAAAGATTCACCGCGCCGAACTCCGTCACAACCCAGTGGACATCGGCCCTGGGGGTTACGACACCGGCCCCGGGCTTAAGGATAGGCACAATCTTTGGCAGGCCCTTGTTGGTGCGGGAAGTGAGGGCGATGATTGCCTTGCCGCCCTTGGACATTTTCGCCCCGCGCACGAAATCCAGCTGTCCGCCGGTTCCGGAATAGATTCGGGTGCCAATGGAATCGGCACAAACCTGGCCGGTAAGGTCTATTTCCGTGGCCGAATTTATGGAAACCACGTTTGGATTGCGGGAAATCATCCAGGGATCGTTGGTATAGGCGATGTCCCTCATCTGGCCGAGGGGATTGCGGTCAATGAAATCGTACACCGCCTGTGAGCCCAGAAGGAACGAAGCCACCACTTTCCCCTTGTCGATTGCCTTGAGGCTGCCGTCTATTATCCCACCTTGTATGAGTTCCAGGGCGCCGTCAGCAAACATTTCTGTGTGCAGGCCAAGGTGCTTGTGCCCCTTCAAGGCGGTGCAGACGGCATTCGGCAGCGAGCCTATCCCCATCTGCAGGCAGCCTCCGTCCGGGACCAGGGCAGCGCAATACCGGCCAATCTGGCGGTCGGTTTCCGAAGGTTCTACGTATTCCTTGGTAATCAAAGGCCTGTCGTCCCGTACCAGGGCGGTGAACCTTTCCAAAGGGATAAGGTCCCCGTAGGCGAAAGGCACGTTGGGATTCACTACGCCGATGCGCTCTCGCGCCATCTCCAATGCCGCCACTGAACAATCGACCGAAGTACCCAGGGACACCATCCCGTCCACCGGCTCCGATACCTGGACCATCGCCACGTCGCAGCGAAGGGCCCCGCTGCGGTACATCTGCTGCGACTCGCTCAGGTGGGCCGGGAGATAATCGGCCCAGCCGGCGTTCACATTGGCGCGTACGTTCGGCCCCACGAAAAAACCCTGGTCGAAGAAAGCAGGATAGTCTTTTTCGCTGTAAGGTGCCGGACCTTCCGTATGGAAATGATGGAAATGGATGTCTGAAAGTTCTCCGGCACGATCGCACAAAGCCTCCAACAAAATGTGGGGAACACTGGCTATACTTGAAAGGTGAATGTGGTCGGAACTGCGTACAGCCTGAACCGCTTCACGGGCCGATATGAATTGCATTTCACTCATTTTGGGCACAAATATAATTAAAACTTGCGAATAAGCCACTTTTCATTTAATTTTGCATATTATGGCAAGCAAGAAAGATAATAATAATTCCATCCGGAAACTGGCGACATTCCAGTCAATCCTGATAGTTCTGGTGTGCGTGGCATCCCTGGAAGTAACGTCACTCATCCAGTACTATTATTCCAATAAAGTCCTTGAAGAGGAAGCAAACCGCAGGGCCGAGGGACAGCTGGAAGCCACTGAACTTCAGATTACAAATATTATCGACCGCGTAGAAACCGCTGTGAAGAACAATATCTGGAGCGTCGAACAGCAACTTGACAAGCCGGACAGCCTTGCCGCCATAACAAGGCGCATTGTTCAGACGAATCCGGTCATTTGCGGATCGGCCATAGCCCTAATAGACCGCGACCTGGCCCCATATACTTCGAAAGCCGACGGACAGACCATTACCGGCAGCCTTGCCACGGAGGAGTATGACTACCACTCGAAGGAATGGTTCACCAAGCCCCTGGAATTTGGACGCGGCTACTGGTCGGAGCCATATTTCGACGAGGGCGGCGGCAATATAGTTATGACCACCTTTTCAGTTCCTGTCACGGACAAGAAGGGCAGGCTTGCCGCTGTGCTCACGGCCGATGTCTCCCTGGACTGGCTTACGGAACTGGTTGGCAATATAAAAGTCTATCCCAATGCATTCAGCATGGTGGTAAGCCGCGAGGGGCGGATTATGGTTTGCCCGGCTGAAACCCTGGTAATGAAAAAAACCATCCACGAAGTGGCGGAATCCATGGACGACGCCGAGTCGTTTAACTCCCTTAACAATTCCATGTTGAGCGGGGAGCGCGGCAATACTCATTTCCGCTACCAGGGGAAGGTGCTGTATATGTTCTTCGATTCCGTCCAAAGGACAGGTTGGGGAATGTCCATCGTGGTTCCCAAAGACGAGATTTTCAGCGGAGTACGCCGCGTAGGGTTCATGGTTTTGATCCTGCAGATTCTGGCAGTAGCCCTGCTCATTCTCATCATTTGGGCTACGGTGAGGAGCCAGCGCCGCCTGCGCCTTGTTTCGGAGAAGAAGAACCGCATCGAGGGTGAACTTTCGGTGGCCAGGGACATCCAGATGTCCATGCTGCCCAAGGTTTTCCCCACTGTGCCGGACAGCAAGGAAGTGGACTTGTTTGCCACTGTTATTCCTGCCAAGGAAGTCGGCGGAGACCTTTACGATTTCCATATCCGTGAAGACAAACTGTTTTTCTGCATTGGCGACGTGAGCGGAAAGGGTGTGCCCGCCGCTTTGGTAATGTCGGTTTGCCGCAGCCTCTTCCGTTCCCTTTCCAGCAAGGAAGACAGCCCTGCCACCATAGTGACAAGCATCAACGAATCCATATCGGAGAACAACGAATCGGAAATGTTCGTCACTTTGTTCTGCGGTGTGCTGGACCTGAAAAACGGTAATATGCGCTACTGCAATGCCGGTCACAACTATCCGGTGGCAATGAATGCCGATGGCAACTCCTTCATGGATGTCGTTCCAAATCTGCCGCTTGGCATCATGCAGGGCTTCGTGTTCGAAGAGCAGAGCATAAAACTTCGTACCGGCGAAGGCCTGTTCCTGTACACCGACGGTCTTAACGAGGCCGAGAATCTGGAGCACGCCCAATTCGGCGAAGAGCGGATGATATCGGCCCTGAATTTGAAACTTGATGCCACAAGCCAGGTGAAGATTATGACGGAATTCGTATCGGCCTTCGTTGGAAGCGCCCCCCAGAGCGACGACCTCTCGATGCTTTGTATCCATTACATTAACAAGGCTTGACGATGCACAGCAGAGAAGAAAAACTGGCCGCCTTCGGGCGACTTCTGGATATTATGGATACTCTACGGGAGAAATGCCCTTGGAACGCCGCACAAAGCTTCGAATCCATACGCCGCCTCACGGAGGAAGAGGTGTACGAACTCAGCGACGCCATAATGGAAGGGGATCGTCCCGAAACTGCAAAGGAAATAGGCGATCTGCTGTATCATATGGTTTTTTACGCCAGAATCGGCCAGGAGGAAGGCAGTTTTGACATTGCCGACTGCCTGGATAAGATATGTGACAAGATGGAATTCCGGCATCCGCATGTCTTCGGCCCGCTTGCTGGAAAAACCACCAGCGCCCAGGAGATTGCCGATACCTGGGAACTGGTCAAAGCCAAGGAAAAAGGCGGCAACAGGCGGGTGATGTCGGGCATCCCCAAGGCTATGCCGGCACTCCTGAAGGCCCTTTCCATGCAGGAAAAGGCCCGTGGCTGCGGCTTTGACTGGGAAAAGAAGGAAGACGTGTGGGAAAAGGTCCGGGAGGAATTTCAGGAGGTGGCCGATGCTGCCCCTGAGCAGAAGGAAAACGAATTCGGCGACCTTCTGTTTGCGGTTATCAACGCAGCCCGCCTTTATGGCGTAGATCCGGAAACCGCCCTGAACCATACCTGCGAGAAGTTCCGCCGCCGTTTCACCTACCTTGAAGAGCAAACCATCCGCAAGGGCCGCAATCTCACCGACCTTTCCCTCTCGGAAATGGATGCCCTCTGGAACGAGGCCAAGGCCCAGGGACTATAGGAGATTCCCGGTCCGGTCCGGGAATGACAAAAAGAAAATGGGTTTTGCACGATTTTGGCAGCAGGATAAGTGATTCATATAGTTTTTGCTTAACTTTGCATATTATTTACTTTTTATGTGGCAAAGGATACAAACCTTGTATTTGATGATATCGGCTGTGCTGGTGACAGTTATGCTGTTCGGAACGGCATACGGCGTTGCCGGCGCAGAGGGAATTGAAAAGGTGAGCTACCTGTCCTTGCAGAAACCCTATTTCGGGATTCTGCTGGGTGTCCTGGCCTTTCTCATTGCACTTGCCCTGGTGGTTTTCAAATCCAGGATATTGCAAATGCGTCTGGCCGTGCTCAGTGCCATCATAGCCTTTGGAATGCAAATATGGCTTGCCTGGATGTACTTCAGTTTTGACGGCCCGGTGTTCAGGATTACGGTTATTTTCCCTTTGCTTATATGTATATTCAACTTCCTTGCGGCCAGGGGCTGCTTCCAGGACCAGCTTATGGTGGAAAGCGCCTACCGTGTAAGGGAACGCCGCAGGAGGAATAAAAAATAGAAAAAATGGATGCACGGAGAGTCGTTGTTACCGGAATGGGGGTCATCTCCTCAGTGGGACATGATGTAGATACATTCTGGAATAATCTTATTAACGGTTATTGTGGCATAGATTACGTCGAAACCTTCAAGGATATGCCAGTGACTTTCGCCGGTAAGGTGAAAGATTTCGACGCGGAAAAATATGGGATGGACAAGGGTTTCATCCGTAAGCAGGACAATTTCACCCTCTTCGCAATGGCTGCCGCCTGGCAGGCCGTGAAGCAGTCGGGACTTGTAGCCGAGGGTGAGGGTGCCAACATCGATCCTTTCCGCCTTGGCGTGTATGTGGGTTCCGGAATCGGCGGTTTCGAGGTTCAGTTCCGCGAAACGGCAAAAATGATTGAAGACCCTTCCGGAAAGTGGATTTCTCCGCTTTTCATAGCTACAATGATTTCCAACATCGCCGCTGGCCACATTGCCATCAAGCATGGAGCCAAGGGCCCTTGCCTGGACATCGTAACGGCCTGCGCAACCTCGTCTCACTGCATCGGGGAAGCCTTCAGGGCCGTCCGTCACGGCTATGCCGATGCCATCATCGCCGGCGGCAGTGAAAATGCCTCCATCCCCCTTGGGGTGGCCGGCTTTTTCAATGCCAAAGCCCTCACCAGGGCCGATGACCCCAAGTATTCCTCCCTGCCCTTCAACGCCAACCGTCAGGGTTTTGTGATGGGCGACGGCGCCGCAGTTCTGGTTCTGGAGTCCTTGGATCATGCGTTGGAGCGCGGTGCGACCATCTTCGGCGAAATGGTAGGCTATGGCAATACCTGTGACGCTTTCAACGCTACTGCTCCGCGTCCTGACGGCAGTACCCAGGCCCTTTCCATCTGCAACGCCCTTGCCGAGGCCGGCTTCGACCCCGAAAAGGATGTCCTTTACATCAATGCCCACGGAACCGGCACCAAACTGAACGATGTCGCCGAAACCATAGCCTACAAGCGTGCCCTTGGGGATTATGCCTACAAGGCCCACATCTCATCCACCAAGTCAATGACCGGACACATGTTCGGCGCTGCCGGTGCGGCCGAGGCTATCGCCACGCTGCTGGCCCTCCGTGACGGCATCTGCCCTCCCACCATAAATCTGGATGCTCCGGACCCGGAATGCGACCTGGATTACACGCCGAACGTTGCCGTACGGGACAATCTCACCATCGGCATTTCCGATTCATTCGGCTTTGGCGGTCACAACGCATGCGTTGCTTTCCGCCCGTACAAAGGCTGATTATTCGTGCTTTGACATACGCTCCCAGGCAAGCTGCTCCCACTTCGTTCCGGGGCGGCCATAGTTGGCGTAGGGGTGGATGGAAATGCCTCCGCGGGGGACAAATAAGCCTGTGACCTCTATGTATTTGGGATCCATAAGGCGGATGAGGTCTTTCATTATCACATTCACCACATCTTCGTGGAAGTCACCTTTGTTGCGGAAGCCGAAAAGATAGAGTTTCAGGCTCTTGGACTCTACCATACGCTTTTCGGGAATATAGCTGATGCGGATTTCGGCAAAGTCCGGCTGGCCGGTGATGGGGCACAGGGTGGTGAATTCAGGGCAGTTGAAACGGACCCAGTAGTCGTTATCCGGGTGCTGGTTCTCGAAGGTTTCCAGCACGGAGTAGTCATAAGTTTGATGATAGGTTGCGCGACTGCCAAGGGCTTGCAGGCCCTCCTCTTTCCGTTCTTTCATTATGCGTCCTCCCCGGCTTCTTTAAGTCTTTCGGCGTTTTCTGCAATTTGCAGCTGGTCTATGCATTCCTGTATGTCACCGTCCATGAATACCGGCAGGTTGTACATGCTCCAGCCGATGCGGTGGTCCGTGACGCGGCCCTGCGGATAGTTGTAGGTGCGGATTTTTGCACTGCGGTCACCGGTGGAAACCATGGTTTTGCGCTTTGCGGCAATCCCGTCCAGGTATTTCTGGTGCTCCATATTATAAAGGCGCGTGCGAAGCTCTTCCATTGCCCTGTCCAGGTTCTTGAGCTGGGAGCGCTCTTCCTGGCACTGTACTACGATTCCCGAAGGTATGTGGGTGAGGCGGACGGCGCTGTAAGTGGTGTTCACACCCTGGCCGCCGGGACCGGATGCGCAGAAGAGGTCCTTGCGGATATCGGCCGGATTAAGTTCTATGTCGAATTCGCCGGCTTCAGGGAAAACGGCCACCGAGGCTGCCGAGGTCTGGATACGGCCCTGGGTCTCGGTCTGGGGAACGCGCTGCACGCGGTGCACACCGGATTCGTATTTCATTATGCCGTAAACACCGTCGGCGCTGCTGGAAAGCTTGAATACAATTTGCTTGAAGCCGCCTGAGGTGCCGGGAGCCTGGTCCATGATTTCCAGTTTCCATCCACGGCTTTCTGCAAAGTGCTGATACATGCGGAAAAGGTCTCCTGCGAAAATGGCGGCTTCGTCGCCACCGGTTCCGCCGCGGATTTCCACCATGGCGTTCTTACTGTCATCGGGATCGGCCGGAATGAGAAGGAGCTTGATCCTCTGCTCCATTTCCGGAAGCTGGGGCTCGATGCCGGCCACTTCCTCGCGGGCCATTTCCTTCAGGTCTTCGTCTTTTTCGTTCATGAGGATGTCCTTGGCCTGCGCCAGCTCATCCACCATCCTCTTGTACTCGAGGCCGGCGGCGATGATGGGCTGCAACTCTTTGTAGTCCTTGTTAAGCTGGACGAATTTCTTCATGTCAGCTATGACCTCGGGGTCTGAAAGCTGCTCCTCCAGCTTCTTGTATTTGTCCTGAAGGCTCAAGACCTTCTCCAGGAGTGAATTTTCTGCCATAAATCCCTAATTAAGCCCACAAAGATACTACAATTTTTTAGATTATCAGCCTTTTAGGGCCAGCCACGAGTCAATGGCAGAGCGCACCCCTCCATGCTCCAGAAGCAGGGCTTTCGCCTTTTCGTAGTCCCGGATGCCGGTTTCTTCCATAATGAATCGGGTGCCCCGGTCCACCAGTTTGCGGTTAGTAAGCTGCATATCCACCATCTTGTTTCCCTTTACGTGCCCAAGCAGTATCATTGCCGATGTCGAAATCATATTCAGGATGAGTTTTGCCGATGTTCCGGCCTTCATCCGTGTGCTTCCTGTCACGAATTCCGGTCCAACGCTGGCCACGATGGCAACGTCGGCCTCCTGGCTTGCCGGACTGCCGGGATTGTTGGTCACAACGGCCGTCAGCATTCCGCGGGAGCGGGCCTCCCGGATTGCGCCTATGACGTAGGGGGCGGCGCCGGAAGCCGTGATGCCCACGACGGTGTCGTACCTGCTCGGGTGGTAGGGGAGAATGTCCTCCCAGCCCTGTTCCTCCTTATCCTCGGCCCCTTCCACGGCGTTCCGTATGGCGGTGTCGCCGCCGGCAATTATACCTATGAATGTATCGTGCACTCCGTACGTGGGGGGGATTTCCGAAGCGTCAAGTATGCCAATCCTGCCCGATGTTCCGGCTCCAAGGTAGAAAACCCGGCCCCCGAGGGGGATTCTTTCAACTATTCCGTTCACCAGCCGCTCTACCTGGGGGATGGTGAACGCCACTGCATCGGCCACGCTTTTATCCTCTGTATTAATGCCTTGGAGGATTTCCACGGTGGACATTTTGTCCAAATTGGAGTATTTGGAGGCTTGTTCTGTCTGTTTCATACGGCGAATTTATACATTTTTTGCAAAAAAATTTTGAGATTAAAATAATATTTGTACCTTTGCGGTGTACTATTAAACTAACACACTCAAACAATATGATTGAAATAAAAAATCTCGGATTCAGTTACGGAACGAAATCCGTCCTGAAGAACATCTCGATGGAGGTCAGGGAAGGGAACATCTATGGCCTCCTCGGAGAGAATGGAGTGGGAAAAACCACCCTCCTCACACTCTTGTGCGGGCTTAAGAAGGCTCAGGAAGGATCTGTCCTTGTAGATGGTTTCAACCCTTTCGACCGCCATCCTTCCACTTTGTCCGACCAGTTCTATCTTCCGGACGAAGTGATCCCAGTAAACGCCACAGCAACGGCATTCGCACGTGAAAGGGGAGTATTCTGGCCGAAATTCAACATGGACGAATTCCTGCATATCATGCACGAACTTGAAGCGGATCCTTCCCAGCGGATGGATACAATGTCGGCCGGACAACTGAAAAAGACCTGGATTTGCTTCGCACTTGCCTGCAATGCCAAGTACTACTATCTGGACGAGCCCACCAACGGCCTGGACATTCCTTCCAAGGCCCAGTTCCGCAAGGCTGTGACCAAATACACGACCGAGGATTCCACGCTCGTTATCTCTACCCATCAGGTTCGTGACCTTGAAAACATCATCGATCCCATCATTATCCTTGACAACCATGCGGCCCTTGTGAATGCCAGCCTGCAGGAAATTTCGGAAAAGCTCTTTTTCGATTATGGCACGCTGCTGCATCCCGACGCCCTTTACATGGAGCAGACTCCCGGCGGATGCATCCAGGTATATCCCAACACCACCGGCGAGGAAAGCAAGGTTAACGTAGAGGCCTTCTTCAATACCGTGCACGCGCACAAGGAATTGATAAGTGCAATGTTCAACAAATAAACATACAGGATTATGAAAGAGAAATTCAATTTCAAAAGGTTTGTCACTTATTTCAAGTATGACCTTGTCCAGATGTGGCGCAACCACTCCAAGGCTGCCATCCTCATAGGCGGAAGCATAGCCATCCTGTATGTAGTATGGGTAATGTTCAGTCTCATTTTCACCAGGGAATGGATTGCTCCTCCCATCGAAGCCCGCGTGGTAGTGTTCTACATTGCCTTTATCATTCTGCAACTGTACCAGACCCGTACCTACGGCTACCTTACCGAAAAGAAAGCGGGATCGGCTTGGCTAATGATTCCCGCCTCCCGGGCCGAAAAGTTCGTCTCCATGCTCGTAATCACCCTTATCGTGATACCTATCCTTTTCGTTGCCGTGTATCTTATCCTGGACGGTTTCCTGAGTCTTGTGGATCCTACTTTCGGCAAGGCTCTCGTTACGGGGGCTTCAGGTGTTTATAAAGATTTTATGAAGTTTATGCAGAGTGTTGACACCCAGTCGCCGCTACTGTTCCAGCCTGGCACCTTTGCCTATCTGTCCATTGTGAGCTTTTTCTGCAATTTCCTGTATTTCCTCCTTTGCGGAATATGCTTCAAAAGGCACAAGATTGTTTCTGCCATAGCTATATCCTTTGCAATTTCGATGGCCCTGTCCCTTATTATGGGATTTGTCCTTCCTCAGATTTTGCAGGCATTCCCTTCCTTGGAGGATATTGACGACATGCAGGCCGCAGCCTTTGCAGCCAAGTTGTTGAACGGAATCATGGTGTTCGCGTTCGTCCTTTTGGTCGGCCTTGGCTGGGGAATCTGGCAGAGAATTAAAACCATTCAACATTAGAATCATGAATTTCGACAGTGAAAAACCCATCTATCTGCAGATTGTAGATATGATTTGTGACCGCATTCTTTCCGGTGCGCTTGGCGGGGGAGAACGCATTCCTTCCGTGAGGGAATACGGGGGCACTTTGGGAGTGAACCCTAATACAATGATGCGTTCCTACGAAAAACTCACCGCCGACGGCGTAATTTTCAACAAAAGAGGCATCGGCTATTTTGTGGCCGATGACGCCAAAGACAGCATCCTTGCCGCCCGTCGTAAGGAATTCATTGAAAAAGATGTGCCCGCCATTCTTGAAAGGATGAAATTGCTGGGCCTGGATTCGTCAATATTTAATTCTTAATACAGATGAAAAAAATAATCTGCTTTGCAGCGATTACGCTCGCTTGCGTTTCCTGTTTCAGGGTCAACTCCAATTACTTAGGCGATGGAAAGAGGTTAAAAGGAGAGGGAGCGGTCCAGACCAGGGACTTTCCCCTCAGCGGCTTCGATTCCATTTGCCTGAACGGCAACGCCGATGTCAAATTCTCTGTCGCCGACAGCTTCCAGGTGAGCGTACGCACCCAGGAGAACATTTTCGCCCAGCTTGATTTCAAGGTAGAGGACGGTACGCTCATCCTTCAGGCGAAAGATGGCCAGAACATAAAGGCCGAGGAGTACGAAATTACCGTCAAAGCCCCTTCGGTGAAGGCTTTCGAGATTAACGGAGCCTCCGATCTTGACATCATTTCGGACATCGTTACCGAAGATGACCTGGTTTTCAAGATTAACGGTGCGGGAGACATGTCCTCTGGAGCCATCACTTGCCGCAGCCTTGTCATAGTGTGTAACGGAGCGGCCGACGTGGACGCAAAACACCTTGACGTCCAGGCGATTGACGTAAAGATTAACGGTGCTGGAGACGTAAGCCTGGGTGGCAAAGCCGGAGATGTCAACCTGACGGTTAACGGCGCCGGCGATATCGATGCCAAGAACCTTGTAATAAGCGGTAAGGTAATAAAGAAAGCAAGCGGCTTCGCCAGTATAAAATTACCGTAATTTTACTATCTTTGCGGTATAGTATAATAATACGATTATGAAACCTACATTGCTTGTTCTTGCAGCCGGTATGGGCAGCCGTTATGGTGGCCTGAAACAGATGGACGGCCTTGGCCCAAACGGGGAAACCATCATAGATTATTCCATCCACGATGCCATAGAGGCCGGTTTCGGCAAGGTCGTGTACATTGTGAGGGAGTCTTTCCGCGCCCAGATGGAATCGGCCGTAAAGGAAAAATACGGAAATATCGAAACCGTTTTCGTAACCCAGGAACTGGATAAGATTCCTGCACCTTTCAAGGTCCCCGAAGACAGGGTGAAGCCATGGGGCACAGCCCACGCCGTCTTGATGGCCAAGGACGTTATCAAGGAACCCTTCGCCGTCATCAACGGAGACGATTTCTATGGAAAGGAGTCGTTCAAGATTCTTGCCGACTGGTGCCGCGCACACAGTAATTCCGAAGGCAAGTACTGCATTGTAGGTTTCCAATTGGAGAATACCCTTTCTGAAAGCGGCGGCGTATCCCGCGGCATCTGTTCCTACGACGCTTCCGGCGCCCTTACCGACATAGCCGAGCACCTGAATATCCAGAAGGAGGCCGATGGAAAGGTCTATGGCGACAACTCCGTTAACGGAGCCCTCCACGTGGAACTGGATCCCAAGGCCCTGTGCTCCATGAACATGTGGGGCTTCACCCCGGATTATTTTGGGAAGAGCGAGGCAGTTTTCAAGGATTTCCTGAAGGAAAACATTCTCCTTCCGAAAAAGGAATACTACATCCCTTACGCCGTAGATGTTATCGTGAAGGGAGGACAGGGCTCTTGCGAGGTTCTCTCCACTCCTTCCCGCTGGTTTGGCGTTACTTATAAGGAAGACCGTCCTGCCGTCGTGGCAAAATTTGCTTCCCTGGTTGAAGAAGGTGTTTATCCTAGTCCGCTTTATTGATATGCAGTTGAGAGCACGCCGCGTAAACAATTACGACCTTTACGCAAATCACGCCTGGTATACGCCTTATTGGAAAGGCCTTTTCGCCTTGCTTGGATGGTTTTTCGTAGGTGCGCTGATAGGATCAATTATTGAAGCCATCCTGATGGCCATCCTGCCGAAGGATTTGGTAATGGATTATTCAATGGTGATAGTCTATCCCTTGCAGTTCATTCCGGCAATGGTATGGGTGGCCTCCAAGAGCCAGCGGAACAGCCTTTTCGAGACGGGTTACAAGCTCAGCAGCAAGCATTTCGGCAAGTTCACCACTTGGCAGATAGCTCTTATCACCGTGGCTCTCACTTTAGCCTCTATGGTAAGCGCCGACCTTCCGAACTATTGGAACTACCGCCTTACAACCGCTACCCCTGCGATGAAGGAGCTTTACGACTATTTCATCGAGTTGATGCAGCAGATGATCGGAGGTCCCTTCTGGAGCAGTTTCCTCGTAATAGCCGTTTTCGCCGCCATTTTCGAGGAATGGCTGTGCCGTGGCATGATTCTCCGTGGATTCCTTACCAAGATGAAGCCCGGGGCGGCAATCATTGTATCGGCCCTTTTCTTCGCCGTCATCCACCTGAATCCCTGGCAGGCTCTTAATGCCTTCATCATTGGCGTAATCATGGGATTTGTTTATTACAAGACCGGCTGCCTGTGGCTCACGATGCTCATCCATTTCATCAATAACGGCATTTCGGTAATCATCGGGCAGTTTTCTTCCCTGACCGAATACGATTTCCTGAAGGACATCATCCCGGCTCCTTACTACGCGATAATTTATGTGGTCTCCTTGATTGTGCTTGCAGGCGCGCTTCTGGCTTTCAAAAGCATACCCCTGGAGCAATGCCGTGGCAATATAGATACTGTATCTTTGGTGGAGGAATAAATGAAGGACTTTTTCAAACGCAGTGAACATAATTACCTGCTGCCCTTCGTGGTGGTGGTTACATCCGTCGTTGCCCTTTGGCTTCTGTTCTTTGCCCACAACAGCGTCCTCAGCTGGATAAAGGCAAGCGTGGAGGAGAAGGCGCAGAAGGCCGAAATGGCCCGCCTGCAAAGGGAACTGGATGAAATGGATGCAGAGATAAAGGACCTTCGTTCCAACAAGGATTCACTGGAGACCTTCGCCCGCGAGCGTTATCATTTCGCTGCTCCGGGAGAGGACGTGTACATTGTGGAATAGAGCCTGGCCGTCCTGACGGCTTCGGCGACATCGTGTACCCGAAGCCAGGAGGCGCCCCTTTCCAATGCAGCAAACTGCAGAACCTGAGTTCCGGGCATCGCTTCTTCGGGAGTGATGCCCAAAGTTTGATATATCATGCGTTTACGGGAAACTCCGACAAGGATTTCCCGGCCGAAGCAGTCAAGGCTGCGGAGTCCTTCCAGAAGGGAGAAATTCTCTTCGATATCCTTTCCGAAGCCAAAGCCCGGGTCCAGGATCCATTCCTGGACACCTGCCTCCAGGGCCCGCTTTTCAAAATCCTCAAAAAACAGTTTTACATCCTCAACGACAGGCCTTTCGGGCTTCCTGCAATGGGTGGCTACATAGGGAAGGTCAAGCGAGGCCACGGTGGGAAGCATCTCCTTTTCCTCTGCCCCTGAAACGTCGTTCACAATGAAGGGCCCCACAATGTCGAAGGCGCGGCGTACAATCTTCGCCCGGTAGGTATCTATTGAAAGCCGATACCCCTTTCCCTTCAAGGCCTGGAGTACCGGGCTCAGGCGTCGCCATTCCTCTTCCAGCCCCGGACGGGGCGCACCAGGGCGGGTGGAGCAGGCTCCAAGGTCAATTACATCGGCCCCTTCGGCGAAAAGCTTTTCTATGCGTGCAAGGGCATCGTCTCCCACCCGGCTTTCCGCGAAAAAGGAATCCGGCGTGAGATTCACAATCCCCATTATCTGAATCTTGTTCACCATATTGCAAAATTAATTATCTTTGTATGAATAAACAAAAATATACAATGCTGGTAGTTCTTGAGGGCCTTGACGGCGCAGGAAAATCGACACAGGTCAAGCTGCTTCGCAGTTATCTGGAGGAAAAGACAGGGCAGGTGAAATATATCCACTTCCCCCGATACGACGCTCCTGTGTACGGAGATCTCATTTCACGTTTCCTGCGCGGGGATTTCGGCAACAACGATGTCGTGCATCCCCAGCTTGTGGCCCTGCTCTTCGCCGAAGACAGGCACGGCGCCGGCCCCATCATCAAAGAAGCGCTTTCGAGGGGACAGACCGTCCTTCTGGACCGGTATGTCTATTCCAACATTGCCTACCAGTGCGCTAAACTTCATTCCGTGGAGGAGAAGGAGCGCCTCAGGGACTGGATTTTCAACACCGAATTCGGGGATTTCGAGCTTCCCGTGCCGGAGCTGAACCTTTTCCTGGACGTTCCCATCGGCTTTGTCCGTCAAAGCCTTTCATCCAACCGGGAAGGCGGGGACAGGGACTATCTCTCCGGCGCCCAGGACATTCACGAGGCCTCCATTGCTTTCCAGAAGGCTGTAAGGGAAATGTATGTGGCGCAGACGGAGCTGGACCCCAAGTTCCGCCGTGTTGATTGCTCCGACGAAAATGGCGATATGCTTGCTCCGGAACTCATTTTTGAGCGCGTCCGCGCCGTTATAGACACTTATCTTGTATGAAGTACACCCGTTCTTCTTTCCGGCGCTTCGCCGCTGTTGTCATAGGTATCGTGTTCATGATTTCTGGCTTGCTCAAGCTGGCCGATCCAGTTGGAACCATGCTGGTTGTGCAGGAGTACCTGAAGTTCTTCCATATCACCTTCCTGATGGATGCTTCGAAGTTCCTTGGCATAGCGCTTTCATTCACGGAAACGGTTACCGGCCTTGCGCTTCTGACCGGCGTCTTCAGGGAATTCTTTGCGGCCATCACCTTCCTGATGCTGGGCTTCTTCACCATCATAACGCTCATCCTCTGGTTTGCCAATCCTAATATGGACTGCGGATGTTTCGGCGCCGCCGCCCAGCTTTCCCACTCTCAGAGTTTCTTGAAGAACATAGTTCTCCTTCTCCTTTCCGTGGCCGCTTTCCTTCCCTTCAAAGAGTTCGGCCAGGCAAGGAAAAGGCGTTCTGTGGCGGCTTTCCTGGGCTTCCTTGCCATTTGCTACGCCGTCTGGTACAGCAACACACACGTCCCTATTGTCGATTTCACCGAATTCAATTTCGGCTCGGAACTTCAGGCCTCGCTGGAAGATGAACTGGCCCGTGACAACCATTACAGGACCGTGTACATCTACGAAAAGGATGGGCAAAGCGGCACTTTCCACCAGGAAAATCTTCCGGACTCCACCTGGACCTTCGTTAGGGAAGAGGTCATTTTCCAGGAAGGAGCAATCACAGTAGAAAAATATCCTCAGCTCAGTTTCCGAAGCCAGGAAGGAGACTATCCCGAAAGGATGGCCGCCGAAGGTCCTGTGGTTGTGTTTTCGGTATATGAACCGGAGAAGGCAGACTGGGCCCGCCTTGAGGAGCAGTACCGCCAGGTGGAACAGACGGGGGTACTGCCGCTGCTTCTGGTATCGGCCAATCCCGATGATGTGGACCAGCTTGGAATCCCCGTTGGACTTGTCCCTTATTTTGCCGATTTCCGCACCCTCATAACCCTGAACCGTTTCAACGGCGGAGGAACCTATTTCTACGAAGGCGAACTTATAGACAAATGGTCCCCGGGGTATTTCCCCAAGGACCTTGAAAAGGAATTTACAAAGGATCCCCTGGACCTTTCCACCAGCAAGATAATGAAGCGCCGCATCGGCGCCCAGGGCTTCATCCTCTATCTCGCCGCCCTGCTTATCCTGCTATAGGCTGCGCTTGATTTCCACAATCTGGAAGGCCTCGATGATGTCGCCGGGGTGGATGTCGTTGTAGCGCTCCAGGCCGCAGCCGCATTCCATTCCGGATGGCACCTCCTTGGCGTTGTCCTTGCCCCTTTGCAGGGAAGAGAGTGAGCCGGTATAGACCACGATGCCGTCGCGGATAAGGCGAACGTCGGCCTTGTTCGTGAGCTTTCCTTCCTTGACAAGGCAGCCCGCAATGGTGCCGACCTTGGAGATCTTGAAGGTCTGCTTCACTTCGGCAGTGGCGGTAACCTCTTCCTTCTTCTCCGGCTCGAGCATACCTTCGATACCTTCCTTAACCTCGTTGATGCAGTCGTAAATAACCGAGTACAGGCGAATTTCTATGCCTTCCTTCTCGGCGGCACGACGCGCTTCAACGCTTGGACGCACCTGGAAGCCGATGATAACTGCATCGGAAGCTTCGGCCAGAAGGACGTCGCTTTCGCTGATGGCACCAACCGCCTTGTGAA
>CACYCP010000076.1 GCA_902772985.1 uncultured Bacteroidia bacterium
AGGCGGAGGGATTCGAACCCCCGGTACGTTGCCGTACAACAGTTTTCAAGACTGCCGCCATCGACCACTCGGCCACACCTCCGGAAGGGATTGCAAAGATACAATCTTTTTTTGAATCTATATCCATTTGTTGAATAACAAATAAATGATTACCTTTGTAACGACACAGTTTTTGATAACACAGTATGAGTTTTCTCAGAAACATTTTTTCGACAAGAGTCCTGCCATCCTGGATAATCTTGCTGCTTGATACTATCCTTGTTGCCGCGTCGGCCATAATTGCTTGGCTGTTAAGGTTTTCCGTTGCGGAAATGGCGCAAATGCACATGCAGGCCTGGGTAACCATGGGCGTGATTCTTTTCTTTACGCTCCTATTCTTCAAGCTCTTCCACACATATTCCAATGTGCTAAGGCTGTCATCGTTCGCCGACATAATGAATATTTTTGTCTCGCTTACGCTGGCTTTCGTGATGTGCATCCTCACATCGGTCATATTGGAATTCACCGTGGGTGAGATGTATGCCCCTCCGGTATCGGTACTTGTGATAGCCTACGTCGTGACCTTCCTCATGATGTCGATGTTCAGGATGATCATCAAGAGCATCTTCGACATTTTCAACGAGGACCGCAAGGAAACCTTCAACACCTTCATCTACGGCACCAAGGCTGGCGGCGTGAACATTGCGAAGAGCCTCCGCTCCAAACAGAGCAACAAATTCCATCTCAAGGGCTTTGTGGCCGATGACCCCGTGATGAAGGGCAAGGTGATGATGGGCGTGAACGTCTATATGAACGACGACCAGCTCATCCGTCGCATCCGCGAAAACAAGATAGAGGCGTTCATCGTCTCGCCCGCCAAGGTGGACAAGCTCAAGGACACCGACATCGCCGACAGGATACTCCATGAGAATGTCAACATTTACCTGGCACCTGACGTGACCAACGACTGGGACAGGTCGTCATACCCGGGGCAGATTCGCCAAATCCAGATTGAGGACCTCCTAGGCAGAGATCCCATCAAGATAAACATGCAGAAGATTGCCTCCCACCTGGAGGGCAAAAGGGTGCTCATCACCGGCGCGGCAGGTTCCATCGGCAGTGAAATCATGCGTCAGGTGGCCCTGTTCAATCCTTTCCAATTGATTCTGGTGGACCAGGCCGAAACCCCTCTGCACGACATCCGTCTGGAGCTTCAGCACAATTGGGCCAACCTGGAGGCCCCCACCCTTGTGGCCGATATTTCCAACGAGCGCAGGATGAGGGAGGTTTTCCAGGAGTACAAGCCGGAATACGTGTTCCATGCCGCCGCCTACAAGCACGTCCCAATGATGGAGGACAACGTTTCGGAGGCAATCCAGAATAACGTCCTTGGGACCAAGATCCTGGCAGACCTTTCCGTGGAATTCGGCGTAGAGAAATTCGTGATGATTTCCACCGACAAGGCCGTTAATCCGTCCAATGTCATGGGCTGCAGCAAGCGCATCTGCGAGATTTACGTGCAGTCCCTTGCAAAGAAGATTCAGAAGGAAGGCATTGCCAAAACCCAGTTCATCACCACCCGCTTCGGTAACGTCCTGGGCTCCAACGGCTCGGTCATCCCGCTCTTCCGCCAGCAGATAGAGGCCGGCGGTCCGGTGACGGTAACCCATCCGGAGATTATCCGCTATTTCATGACTATCCCGGAAGCCTGCCAGCTGGTTCTGGAAGCCGGTAGCATGGGCAATGGCGGCGAGATTTACATCTTCGACATGGGAGAACCCGTGCGCATCCTGGACCTTGCCAAGAAGATGATACGCCTTAGCGGCCGTTACGACATCAAGATAAGCTTCTCTGGCCTGCGCCACGGAGAGAAACTTTACGAGGAGCTCCTTGCCACCCGCGAGAACACCAAGCCCACTTCGCACGACAAGATTATGATTGCTTCCGTGCGTGAGTACGACTTCGACGACATCAAGGAAGATATCAACGACCTCATAGATGGCAGTTATTTCTTTGACGACATGCGCACAGTGGGCCGCATGAAAGACCTGGTGCCGGAGTTCAAGAGCCTCAATTCCATCTATTCCGTCCTGGATGAAGGGGAGTCCTCCGGTGGAGGCAAGAAGTAGCTAATCCGAAAATTATTCTTAACTTTACGCCTGGATATCGGTGCCCAGGCGTTTTTTCGTATGGGATAATAGGGAATCCGGTGGGAGTCCGGAACTGTGCCCGCAGCTGTGTGGTCCGTTGATGGCCGGCTATTTACGCCATTGTCCTTCGGGATGAGAAGGCAGCCTGGTCTGGACAAGTCAGAAGACCTGCCGATATTAAGTTAAACATGGGAACTCGGGGGCAAGTTCCGGTTAAAGCGTAAAATAATGTTCCTATCATTGATTTCGGCCGCTGTGATTGCGTTCGCAGCCCAGCCGGACACCCTGCAGTCCGTCACTGTAGTGGCCGACCGCGGTCTTGTGGTATCCCGCACCGATACCCTTATTATCGAATCGACAAAGGATGTAGGCGCAAGCCTCCTGATGTTTCCAGGCATTTACGTAGGTGACTACGGCGGTGTCGCAGGGCTCAAATCGGCCGGCCTCAGAGGCTTTTCAAGTGCCCATACGGCCATATATGTAGATGGAGTGCGCGTCTCCAACGTTCAGTCCGGACAGGCCGATCTGGGCTTCCTGGGCCTTCAGAACATGGGCTCCCTGGTGGTGGACTACGCCCAGAACAGCCTGGCCTTCAATACCCGCCGCCCGGTTTTCCGCAACAGTCCGGTGGCCGCCGAGCTTAAGATTAACGGAGGCTCTTTCGGCAGCTGGATGACCTACGGCCGCCTGGACTTCGCCCTTCCGCATAATCTGGTTCTGTCGGTAAATGGCCTTGGAAACTTCTCGAAGGGGAATTACCCCTTCGGCGACGGCGAAAAGAGGGAGAACAATGACCTTAAACAGTTCCAGGCCGGGGCCGATATTTTCGGCCTTGTGGATGCCGGGGATTTCCATATTAAAATGTATTACAACGGTGCCGACAGGGGCACTCCCGGCTCGCTTTCCTGGCCTTCGGCCGACCGTCAGAAAGACCGGAACGCCTTCGTTCAAGGCCTTCTGCGCCTCACTCCGGGAAGTTTTTACTCCTTGAATCTGAGCACCAAGGGCTCCCTGGACGACCTCCTCTACCTTAGCGAATGGGGGAACGGGCGTTATACCCAGTCCGAGTTCCAGCTGAACAGTTCCCACAGTTTCCGCATCCTGCCCTGGTGGAGCGTCTCCCTTGCAGCCGATGCCAGCATCGCGGGACTGGTTTCAGATTATTACAGCAACACCCGCATCGGCACTGTCGCAGCCTTGGCAACGGCTTTTCGCACAGCCCGTTTCAAGGCCGATTTAGCCATCGAATACGCCGGAACCTGGGACGGCAGAAGCTCATACTGGGGCAGTTTTTCCCCTTCGGCCGACATTCGCTTCACCATAGTGAACGGCCTGGACATCCTTGCCTTCGGACGCAGGGCCTTCCGTACCCCAAGCTTCAACGAACTGTACTATCCCGGATACGGGAATCCGGATTTGAGGCCGGAGGACGCCTGGCTCACCGACATCGGCATTGACTTCTCCAGAGGCGTTGGCGCCTGGAAACTGAAAGCCCGGCTGGACGGCTTCCATAATTTCCTCACTGACAAGATTATTTCGGCCCCTTCTGCCGACAATCCGGCCATCTGGCTGCCATATAATGTGGGAAAGGTCTATTCATACGGTCTGGACGCCCTTGCCGGGGCTGACTTCGCAAAGGGCCTCTGGGCGGCGGGACTGTCGGCCCGTTACGGCTGGCAGAAGGCCCTTGACAAAACCCCGGACAGCTATAGCTTCAACGAGCAGATTCCTTACATCGCCCGCCACACCCTTATACTTCAGGGCTACCTGTCCTGGTGGGGAATAAAACTGGAAGGCGTTTATCATCTTAATGCCGGCCGAAGGGATTCCGTGGATGTCATGCCGGACTGGAACACCCTGGACCTTAGCCTGTGCAAGGAATTTGACATAAAAAGAGCCGGGCAAATCGGCTTGAGCCTCTGTGCCCGGAATCTTCTTGACTGCCGCTACGAGGTGGTCCGGGATTATCCTATGCCCGGCCGTTCCTTCCTTGGCAGCTTGACTTACAAGTTCTAGCGCTTATTCAGCTTTTCCGTTGGAACCCAGTACGTTCACAATCTTGTGTTCGTACAGTTTCTTCATCTCGTCGCGAGCGGGACCCAGGTATTTGCGAGGGTCAAACTCGCCGGGCTTGTCGTGGAAAACCTTACGCACTGCGGCGGTCATTGCAAGACGGCTGTCGCTGTCGATGTTGATCTTGCAGACGGCGCTCTTGGAGGCCTCACGCAGCTGTTCCTCGGGAATGCCTACTGCATCCGGAAGCTTGCCGCCGTACTCGTTGATGATATCCACATACTCCTGGGGAACGGAGGAGGAACCGTGGAGGACGATGGGGAAGCCGGGGAGCTTGCTCTCAATCTCGTGCAGCACGTCGAAAGCGAGCGGCGGAGGAACCAGGCGGCCGGTCTTGGGGTCGCGGGTGCACTGCTCCGGAGTGAACTTGTAGGCTC
>CACYCP010000077.1 GCA_902772985.1 uncultured Bacteroidia bacterium
ATGAACATTGAGGAAATGCTCATCGGCTACACCATCAACGGCGCCAAACAGCTGGGCATCGAGGATAAGAAGGGCTCCATCGAAGTGGGCAAGGATGCCGACTTCCTGGTATTCGACAAGGACCTCCTGACGGCAGAGAAAGAAGGCTTCAGCTACAACAAGCCCGCCGAAGTGTATTTTGGCGGAAAGAAGGTAAATTAAACAACCACATATTATAACACAAAACTATGGATAAAGTTATCCCTACCGACTATTCCAAGAAAGAGAACTGGTATCAGCTCCCCGAGATTACCAAGAAAGTTGACACGTTCTACATTTACGCCACGGAGTACATCCTGGGTAGCTTTGAGGATGGTGCCCCCGATTTTGCAACACTGGACAACGTTGAAATGCGGGAAGGTGTGGCGGTGGAATACAGAGACCATGCATCCGCCTTCGCCGAGGCCACCAACGTATTTCTGCCGTATTTCAGACAATCCGGCTTGAAGTATGCTGGAGAGGTCTTTAAAAAGACCGGTAACGCCGACGGCGCGTTTTTAGGAATGCCCTCAGACGATATAATCGCAGCGCTGGACTACTACTTTGAGAATTACAACGGCGGCCGCCCGTTTATCATCGCCGGTCACAGCCAGGGATCGGCCATGGTTTTACTGCTGCTCAGAACCTACTTCAAGGATCATCCCGAGTACTATTCGCGCATGGTGGCGGCCTACACCATCGGCTATTCCGTCACGAAGGGCTACCTTGCCGCCAACCCGCACTTGAAGTTCGCCACCGGCGAAACCGACTCCGGCGTCATCATCGCCTGGAACACCGAGGGCCCCAAGAATGTGGAGACCAATGCCCACAATATCGTGGTACTGCCCGAAACAATGAGCATCAATCCCCTCAACTGGAAGATTGATGAAACATACGCTCCGGCGAGCATGAACCTGGGCTCTATCGTACTGGACGAGAAGACCGGAGAACCTTCGATCGGGGATGTGGGTGCCGATGCACAGATAAACCTCTCCCGCGGAGTGGTGGTTACAAATGCCAAAGTTCCTACGGTGTCGGAGTACGTCGCCCAAGTATCCGCCCAGTTCTTCGGACCGGATGGGCGCCACGCCTATGACTATATGTACTATTACAACAACATCAAGGAAAACGCAAACAAACGTGTCGCCGCTTATCTGAGCAAATGATTGCGGGTTTCATGCTTTAACAAGCATACGAAGACAAAATGAGTTAACAACATGGATAAAAAAACTATCGCTGACCTTGTGGTCTATGGGAAGATTTTCACTTCTGATAATAATCAGGTTGTAGAAGCATTCGCCGTGAAAGACGGCAAGTATGTCTATGTAGGCGACAAGAATGGAGCCGAAGCATTTATAGAAGCGGGCAAGACAGAGGTCCTGGATTACACTGGAAAAGGCCTTGTGATGCCTTCCTGCGGCAACGGGCACGCGCATTATTCGATTGGCGTTGCCCTGCCTATCGTGGGAACGATAGCCATTGGAAATACTCCGGAACAGTTCTTGGATGAAGTTGTTCCTGCCGCCGTCAAGAAGGCCCGGGAAACAGGGGCTAAGTTCATCTTTGGCTTCGGCTGGAATTACATCAGCTTCATGGAAAAGATTCCTACCCGCCAGCAGCTGGATGCCATCTGCAGCGATATTCCCATTTACTTTGCCGATGACGAGGGCCACAAGGGACTGGCCAATACCATTTGCCTGGTCAATGCAGGCATAATGAAGGCAGACGGTACCGTCCTTAAAAAAGATAAGGATATCCGTGGCGGAGAGATTGTAATGGGTCCAGACGGCACACCGACCGGTTTCCTGAAAGAACAGGCCGGCACTTACACACGTTTCTGCCTGGATAACGAGAGCCTCTATCCCGTTGACGTAGCAAAAGTGGTTATCCCAAAAATCCAGGAGCATCTGCTGGCCGAGGGCTACACCATGTACATCGACGGCTGGGGCAACTATTTCAATAACAACAATTTCTTCAAGGCTGCCCAGCAACTGGACAAGGAAGGCGAAATGAACTTTGTTCTGGGCCTGACCTATGAAGTTGAGAGCTGGATGAACGTGGAGGATGCCTTGAAAAGAGCCGCCGACGTCCAGCAATATGCTTCCACGCGCGTCAAGACCAACTGGCTCAAGCTCTTCATGGACGGCACGGTGGAAGGTGGTACCGGCTTTGTGGAGCCGCTGTATCCCGACGGGCACCAGGGCCTGGCCAACTGGACGGAAGAGGAATTGACGGAAATCACGCGCAAGACCAATGCTAATGGCATCACCATGCATATCCACACCATGGGAAACAAGGCCGTCAATTACGTGGTCAGCGCATATGCGAATGCCGGAAAGGATGAATTGCGCAATACGCTGGTTCACGTGCGAAACGTCAATGCAGATGATTATCAGCGTATGGCCGACCATAACATGTATGTCGTCTCGGGTATGCTCTGGCATCATTGTCCCTCTTTCGCTGCCGACTATATCCGGGAACACGGTCTGGCCCCAGCGGGCGTGGAGGACAAGGCTTATCCCATGAAATCTTATTTCGACAAGGGCATCCATATGACCTCCCACTCCGATTTCCCTGCACTCAGCGGCAGTCCCGACGACCCGTTCGGCATAATGGAGATAGCTGTGACTGGTGTGCTTCACGGAGAGAATGGAAACCCCTGGTGGCCCGAGGAGCTCATAACCCGCGAACAGGCCATCGAGTCCCTGACCATCAATGTTGCCAAACAGATGCTCATCGAGAACGAACGTGGCAGCATCAAGACCGGCAAGTATGCCGATTTCCTGCTGGTGGACAAGGACGTGCTGTCCTGCCCGGAAACCGAGATTCACGAAGCCAAACCCGCCGCCACTTACTTTGAAGGAAAGAAGGTTTTCTCTAAATAATCATTCAAATGTCACAGAAGGCAGACAAGGTCATCTTTGGTAAGATTCATACCGTAGATAGGAACCAGCCAAAGGCCGAAGCTGCAGCCGTTGCCGATACCAAAGTATTGCGGACCATGGTAGGCGGCGAATGGGTGTAAATTATTGAAAATAAGGAGGAAAAACAATGAGTTTTATGGAAACGGACTGCAATTATGACAAATCTCTGGCAGTCAAGTGCAACAACGGCACTTTCGTCGGCAAGAAAACAGACGAGCTGATTATATGGAAGGGCATCCCCTACGCAACCCAGCCGGTGGGGAAACTTCGTTGGAAGAAGGCCCTTCCAGCCGCAGACGATAACGGCGTGTACGACGCGACAAAGCCCGGCCACGTTCCCATCGGCCCTGCGAACGATTCGATGGGAACGGCGGAGTTCGGCGAGGACTGCCTCGTACTGAACATATATTGCAATACCCACTGCACCGACAGCAAGAAGCCGGTGATGGTGTGGATTCACGGCGGCGGCTTCTGCGCCGAATCCCAGGCCTCGCCCCTCTATGACCTTACCAGTATCTCCAAACAGTGCCCCGACATCCTGTTCGTGTCCATCGACTATCGGCTGGGCTTCATGGGATTCATGAACTTCGAACGGGTTCC
>CACYCP010000078.1 GCA_902772985.1 uncultured Bacteroidia bacterium
GTTCCGCAACTTCGGCCGCAAGTCCCTGAGCGAAATCGATGTCCTGGTGGAAAAGATGAAGCTTTCCTTCGGAATGGATGTCACAAAGTACAATATCGAACCTAAGAAAAAGAGCGTTTAAAAATGAGACACAATAAAGCAGTCAATCATCTGGGTCGAAAGAGCGGTCACCGCAAGGCGATGCTCGCCAACATGGCATCCTCGCTTATCTTGAGGAAGAGGATTACCACCACCGAGGCTAAGGCCAAGGCCCTGAAACCTTATCTGGAACCCCTCGTGACCAAGTCCAAAGAGGATACTACCCACTCCCGCCGCATTGTCTTCAGCTACCTGAAGGACAAGGAGGCAACAGCGGAACTGTTCCGCACCATCGCTCCCAAGGTGGCCGATCGTCCCGGCGGATACCTTCGTATCCTCCACACCGGCTTCCGTCAGGGTGATGCCGCCGAGCTGGTTCTCATCGAGTTCGTGGACTTCAACGAGACCGCAATGGCTTCCGCCAAGAAAGAAGCAAAGAAGACTACTCGCCGCAGCCGCGCCAAGAAGGCCGAAGCTGCCCCCGAAGCTGCTCCTGCAGCCACGGAAGAAGCTGCACCTGCAGCCGAGTAAGTTTGAATCGGCTTTTCAAAAGCCCGACCGGATTAACGCCGGCCGGGCTTTTTTGATAAGAAAAACCAGCCGGGTTATTGCGTTTAGGAAAAATATTGTCTATATTTGAGGACAAGTTGACACAAAACTATTAACTCATAAAAGCAATTCTACAATGACAAAAACCAAGAACAACAGCAATCTTGTGGCCATTATCACAATGTGCTTCATCTTTGCTATGATTTCCTTCGTGACCAATATGGCCGCTCCGTTCGGCAATATTTGGAAGGGCCAGTACAGCTGGGCTGGCATGATGGGTAACATGATGAACTTCGCCGCCTATCTGTTCATGGGTATTCCCGCCGGTAAGATGCTGCAGAAGGTCGGTTATAAGAAGACCACCCTAATCGCATTGGCAACCGGTTTCGTGGGCATGGTCATCCAGTGGCTTTCCAGCATCCCCTCAATGGGCGGTGCAGCCATCTACGTGTACCTGCTTGGCGCTTTCATCTGCGGTTTCTGCGTGTGCATGCTGAACACCGTGGTGAATCCTATGCTTAACCTTCTGGGTGGCGGCGGCAACCGTGGCAACCAGCTCATCCAGACCGGCGGCACGCTGAACTCCCTCACCGGAACCCTTACCCCGCTGCTGGTGGGCGCCCTTATCGGCACCGTGACCGACAAGACTGCCATGAGCGATGTTGCTCCTCTGCTCTTCATTGCAATGGGTGTGTTCGCGCTGGCTTTCATCATCATCTACTTTGTCCAGATACCCGAACCCGCACAGGATCGCAAGGTTTCTGCCTATGAGCACAGCGCATGGAATTTCCGTCACTTCGTGCTTGGCGCCGTGGCTATCTTCTTCTATGTCGGTATCGAGGTGGGCATTCCTGCACAGATTATCTTCTACCTTTCCGACGCCACTGAAAAAGGTGCCGGCATCCTGGTGAACGGAGCTGCCATCGGCGGTGCAGTTGCCGCTGTTTACTGGCTGCTTATGATGGTGGGCCGTGCTGCAAGTACCGCTATCAGCGGCAAGGTGAGCACCCGCACCCAGATGATTACGGTGAGCACCCTTGCCATTGTCCTGGTCCTCATCGCCATCTTCATCCCCAAGTCCGTTACCGTTAACATGCCCGGTTACAGCGCTGCCGACGGTTTCGCAATGTTCCAGGTTCCCCTGAGCTGCCTGTTCCTCGTTCTGTGCGGTCTATGCACTTCCGTTATGTGGGGCGCCATCTTCAACCTGGCCGTGGAAGGCCTGGGCAAATATACCGAGACAGCTTCCGGTATCTTCATGATGCTGGTGGTTGGCGGTGGTATCATGCCGCTCATCCAGGAATGGATTGCAAAGGGCGCAGGCTATATGAACAGTTACTGGCTTGTGGTTGCCATGCTGGCCTACCTGCTCTACTATGCCCTGGTTGGCTCCAAGAATGTAAATAAAGATATCCCTGTTGAATAATCGCTATGGCACAGGATCTTGTAATTGGTATTGACGTTGGCGGACAAACCGCAAAATGCGGCGTAGTGGACGCCCGCGGCGTAATCATCGCCCAAACCGTTATCAGTTCGGAGAATACCACCAATCCCGATGAGTTCGTAGCGGCCCTTGCAAGCGCCCTCAACCGCATTATTGCCGAGGCCAAGGCCGAAGGTTGCATCCGCGGCATAGGCGTAGGTATTCCCAACGGAAACTTCTATACCGGCGTCGTTGAGAACGCTGTGAACCTTACCTGGGCACAGGGCGGAAGCATTCCTTTCGCCAAGATGCTCAGCGAGCAGATGAACGGCATTCCCGTTTCCCTTACCAACGATGCGAACGCCGCGGCAATGGGTGAAATGACCTACGGCGCCGCCAAGGGCATGAAGAACTTCATCATGATTACCCTGGGTACCGGCGTCGGCTCCGGCATCGTCATCAACGGAGAAGTGGTTTATGGTCACGACGGCTTTGCCGGCGAACTTGGCCATACTTGCGCCGTGCGTCACAACGGCCGTCACTGCAACTGCGGCAAGGACGGTTGCCTGGAAACTTATGCCAGTGCTACCGGCGTTGCACGCACCGCCCGTGAATGGCTTGACATGACCAATGAGCCCTCGCTTCTTCGTTCCCTGGACCGCATCAAGTCCAAGAACGTGTACGAGGCCGCCAAGGAAGGGGATGCCCTTGCCCTGCGCGTCTTCGAGTACACCGGTCGCATCCTGGGTGAGAAGTTTGCCGACTTCATCGAGTTCTCCTCGCCGGAAGCCATCGTCCTCTTTGGCGGACTGGCACGCGCAAGGGAATTCCTGGAGGGCCCCATCCGCAAAGCCATGGACGAAAACGTTATTCCTCTCTGGCGCGGAAAGATTAACCTGATATTCTCTTCCCTCAAGGAGTCCGACGCTGCCATTCTTGGTGCATCGGCCCTCGCTTGGGAACTGTAAAGAAGGGGATGAAAAGATATTGGCCGATAATCGCCGCCCTTGCAACCGTTGTCGCTTGTTCGGGGGAAGATGCGCTCATCGAGGAAAAGCTTTCCGAAATGACGCTCAGAGAAAAGCTTGGGCAGATGTTTTATATCCGCCCCGAAGCCCTGGATCCCACCATAGTCTATGCCACTTCCAACGACCTGCCTGAATTCAAGTTGCAGGCGGTGAACGAGCGGATGAAAGCCACGGCAGCGGAATACCCTATGGGTGGAGTGGTTCTTTTCGGGCACAATATCCTTGATCCCGCACAACTGACACAATTCATTAAGGATCTCCGGGACCTGCCCGGGGATCCTTTGATTTGTGTTGACGAAGAGGGGGGACGGGTTGCGCGTGTTGCCAACAATCCGGCCTTCGGTGTGCCCAAATTCGAGAATATGGGGCGTGTGGCCGCTTCGGGACGCACTCGTGACGTGGCCGATGCCGCCTTTGCAATTGGCTCCTACCTTCACTCCTTCGGCTTCAATCTGGATTTCGCGCCTGTGGCCGACGTGAACACCAATCCGGAGAACGTCGTAATAGGTGAAAGGGCTTTTTCTAGTGATCCGGCGACGGCTGCATCCATGGTCAAGGCCTACTTGAAAGGCCTTCGCAAGGCCGGCGTTGCAGGTTGCCTGAAGCATTTCCCGGGGCACGGAGACACCAAGGCAGATTCCCATTTCGGCTATGCCATGAGCGCGAAAACCTGGGAGGAAATTGACGCCTGCGAGATGATTCCCTTCAAGGCTGGAATCCGCGCCGGAGTGCCTATGGTAATGACCGCCCACATTTCCCTGCCAAGTGTCACCGGCACAGATATACCTTCTACGCTTTCGCCGCTTATCCTTCAGGAAAAGCTTCGCGGGGAGTTGGGGTTCAAAGGTGTTATCATTACCGATGCCATGGAGATGGGGGCTATCACAATGCAATACAAAACAGAGGAGGCCTGCGTCCTTGCCATCCTTGCGGGATGTGACATTCTGCTTTGCGTGCACGAATACGGCCGTGCTTTCGAGGCTGTTCTTTCCGCCGTTCAAGACGGCACCATTCCTGAAAGTCGTATTGACGAAAGCGTCCGTCGCATACTTCATCTAAAAAAACTGCAAAAAAGTTTGTAAGTCCGGAAAAAAGGCTTACCTTTGTAGTCCCGATTTAACGGAAGTTCTTTATGTTTTTGCGGAAATAGCTCAGTTGGTAGAGCACGACCTTGCCAAGGTCGGGGTCGCGAGTTCGAGTCTCGTTTTCCGCTCAAAGAAACCAAAA
>CACYCP010000079.1 GCA_902772985.1 uncultured Bacteroidia bacterium
CATAGTACTTTCGATTTACGGCTCAAATATACGAAAAATACGGCTCAAATTCCAAAATTTTGAGCCGAAAACCACATTATTGAGGGGGTGATTGAGCCGTATCGATGAGCTTTTATTATGTGTCTGACCTTAACTAGAAAAGGCCAGGGGCATAAAAAAACACATTTTCCCCGTACAGAAAATAAACAAAAATTAGGTTTTCTGTACGAAAATTCTTATATTTGCGCCTGTTATGACGCAACAAGTACCTTATAGGGAGTTGAAGGCTTTGGGCAACGTGCCTGTAGGCATTGAGGTCCTGCAAAGCCTTTACAAGGATTATCGGTCACCCAACATGCATATTGCCATGTTGGAGAAGAAGGGGCTGCTTATCCGTCTGAAGCGTGGGCTGTATGTGGTCTCGCCAGAAATTAGCGGCAAGGAATTATCCCTGGGATTGGTTGCCAACCACCTTTATGGTCCCTCGTATGTGTCCCTTCACTGGGCATTGAGATGGTACGGACTCATTCCGGAGCGGATAGATACGGTAACCTCCATTACCACGCGGCACACGCGCGAATTCGAGAACCCTCTGGGACGCTTCACGTTCCGTGGCGTTTCTCAGGAATACTTCCCCATCGGCATAAAAAGTCAGGAAGATGCAGGACTGCACTTCCTGCTGGCCACACCGGAAAAGGCCTTGTGTGATATGCTGATGCAGGAAAAGCATGTGCCTGGCCAGTCTCTTTCCAGGCTGGAAATCTTCTTTGAGGAGGATATGCGGATGGACCTGGACGATCTACGGCAGATGGATGACAGTATCATCCGCCAGTGCATGGAGGCAGGAAACAAGAAGCAGATTTTAACGAACTTATTGAAACTGATGGAAAGATGACGATTTTCGACGAAATGGTGGCGGAACTGAATCCGCAGACCTCTATATACAAGACTAACGCCCAGCACGAGGTCATGCAGCAGATAGCGCTTTCCGGATTGCAGCGGGGCGGTTTCTTCGAGCATGCTGCATTCTATGGCGGCACCTGCCTGCGGATTTTCCACGGTCTGCACCGCTTCAGTGAGGATATGGACTTCACACTGACCGAGAAGAATCTGAACGTGCATCTGGAGGACTACTTCGCCGACATCATCGAGGCATTCAAGCTGACAGGACGGGAAGTGGAAATCAAAAAGAAGGAGAAGAAGTCCTTCGGCAAAGTGGAATCGGCATTCCTGAAGGATAATACGGACGTCTATGATATTGCTTTCCGTTCGGAAAAGAGCATTAAGGTTAAGATTGAACTGGATACAGACCCGCCGCTCGATTTCGATACAGAGCAAAAGCTGCTCCTTAAGCCGTTTTCATTCATGGTGCGTTGCGTCACGCTGCCAAATCTTTTTGCCGGCAAGATGCATGCGCTTGTTTATCGCAACTGGCAAACCCGCGTGAAGGGACGTGACTGGTACGATTTCGAGTGGTACGTGGCCAACAAGGTCCCCCTGGATTTCGCACATCTGCAGAAGCGTATTCAGCAATTCAACGGGATGGAACTCACTAAGGAAGAATTCATCTCCAGTTTGAAGGAGCGTTTGTCCTCTACCGACATAAACCTGGTTAAGCAGGATGTTATGCGTTTTCTCCGTACAGACCCGCATTCGCTGGATATCTGGTCGAAGGACTACTTCCTGCAACTGGCCGATATGATAGAGTATAAATAAACTAGAGATTCCATCAAGCCCTAGATTAAGAATCATTATGAAAACAATAGAAGTAGTTGCCGCAATAATAAGGAAGGGAGACAGGATTTTTGCCACCCAGAGGGGGTATGGTCCATGGAAAGATTATTGGGAATACCCGGGCGGGAAGGTTGAAGCGGGTGAAACGCCCGTGCAGGCCCTCGTGCGCGAGATTCGCGAAGAATTGGATGCCGAAATCAGCATCGACAAATACCTTACCACCATCGAGTGGGACTATCCTCAGTTCCATCTTACGATGCATTGCTACATATGCTCCCTCCTTGGCGGCGCCCTCCAGCTGAACGAGCACGAAGCCTCCAGCTGGCTTGGAAAGGACGATCTGCACAGCGTGAACTGGCTTCCTGCCGACAACCAGCTGATACCTTTGATTGAGAAGGAACTGGACTCGACCACTGTCAATGTCCTTTTCGTCTGCCACGGCAATATCTGCCGGAGCCCTATGGCCGAATTCATCCTCAAAGCCCTGGTGAAGGCCAAAGGGCTTGAGGACCAATATTATATCGAATCGGCTGCAGTTTCGGCCGAAGAAATAGGGAACCCCATCTATCCCCCGGCAAAACGCTGCCTGAACCAGCACGGTGTATGGTTCGACCCAAATAAACGCGCACGGCAGGTAAGAGCTTCCGATTACCGCCGCTTCGACCGTATTATCTGTATGGACGCCTCGAACCTCCGCCTAATCAAACGCTTCATTCCGGATGACCCCGAAGGGAAAATCCACTTGATGATGTCATATACCGGGGTGGGACGCGACGTTGCCGATCCCTGGTACACCGGGGATTTTGAAGAGACCTTCCAGGACCTTCTGGAAGCGTGTGAGGCAATGCTTAGGGGCTGAAAGGGCTAAGGGGTCTACTGTCCGGCAGCCAACTCTTTGAAATAGTTCAGGATAGCTTTTGCGGCTTCCACGGCGCCGTCCTGCCGTGAAGGCTTGTTCTCCCCTTTCGAATAATAGGCTTTCAGGAAACCGTCGGCCCCGCTCCATATTGTGTGGGCATAGCCCTGGAGATTACCGGCGGTAGCCTTGGTGGTCTGGGAACGGAAACGCACGATATCCTTGATCTGCTGAACGGAAATCTCCGGATTGCGGTATCCGCAGCTCAGGACCGGAAGTCCCTTCATTGCGAAATAGACCGGTGACAGATCGGCCCTCTCATAATGCCAGTCGTAAATGAGGACATCCTTGGCAATGAGGTCTATGGCCCTCCAGGTTCCGTTGTAACTGGCCTCCCATTCACCCAGGCCGGTGGTGCGTCCATCCAGAAGACGGTCGCCCCAAATCATAAGCTGACGCTCCTTCAAGGCAAGATGGTTACGCAGCAGGTTCACTTCCCCGGCAAAAAGCTCTGCCTTGTCGCGACCGTTGCAGCGGGGGCATTCTTTTTCGCCGATATAGAAAACCTCGTCCATTCCGGCGTGGAAAGCGTCGCTTTGGAAGGCGTCGCAAATCTCATCGACGACATCGAAAACCACCTTATGGACATCCGGATGCAGCGGGCAGTAGCTCTTGCAATAAAGGCCGTCAGGATTGGGCCAGCCGGAATAATTTTCTGTCTTGATGGAAGGCGTTTCGTCGAATTCAGGATACTCCCGAAGCAGGGCATGTGTCTGCTTTGCCCAGGACTGATGCCCCAGCAAGTTAACCTGAGGGATAAGGCGGATTCCGTGTTTGCGGCACGCGGAAACCAGTTTTTTCACATCGGCATCCGTCAAGGGATTATTATCCCGAAGTTCCGGATGGCTGGTATAGGCATAATTCCAATCCACCCTGAGGACCAGCAAATTAATCTTCGCGGGAGCAAGGTCCTCTTCGATGAAGCGGAGGAAGGTATCCACCCCTTGCTGGGAGGGGGCGGCAATCACGAATCCGCGGACGGGAACCAGCTCATCGATGGTTTGGGCACGCAGGCCCATTGAAAAAGCCAGTGCGGAAACAAGGAGAATAAATGCTTTTTTCATAATATGACTTTTTTCAAATGATTGTACTCAGCCTTTTCTCTCGCGACGGAAACTGTAAAGGTTCAGCCCGGTTTCTTCGTCCTTCTCGCGTCCCACCTTGCAGAGTGGAAACGTCTGCACCATAAGTTCACAGGCGCCATTGATTTTGGCCGACAACAAATGCCCGCCCACGCAGCTGTAGTCCCTACGGCTGCAAGTGAGGTGTATGTGAAGATAAGGTTCCCCGTCCTTGGTGGAAATGTTCCCGCTTATGTGCGTAATTTCCATTTGTTCGGAAAAAGTCTTGTCCACATACTGCTTTGTGTCGGGATCCAGGAAACGGAAAGTGGCCTCGCTGACGGCGCCTAATCCGCTTATATGCCCGGCACGAATCTTATTCTGCTTGCAAAAGGCAGTAAGGGCTTCAACAATTTCCACGTGATTGTCCAGGCTTATGATATAACTCGTCGCCCAGGGCATGTCGCCGCATTCCGCTAAAGTAAACTTGTACATATCAATTATTTTGTTCTAACAAATATAAGAGTTATTTTTGTAATATGAATACCATTTGGATTGTCCTGCCCATTTTAACCCTGCTGATGTTCGACCTGGGACTCACGCTTCGCGTAGAGGACTTTGGAAAACTGTTCACCCGCCCCAAACCCATCCTCATTGCCCTTTTCGGACAACTTGTCCTGCTTCCGGCCATTGCCCTGGGCCTTGCCTGGATGTTTCGTCTCCCGCCGGTATTTTTCATCGGCCTGGTGTTAATTGCCTGCTGTCCGGGAGGCAGTTCCTCGAATATCTTTTCCAAACTGGCTGGCGGCGACGTGGCCCTCTCGGTCACGCTCACTGCGCTCAGCAGCATAATAACGCTTTTCACCATCCCCTTCATTATGAGCTGGGCCACACAACTGGTGGGCGAAAGCGTGGGCATTACCCTGCCGGTAGGGAATCTGATAAAGCAGAACCTCCTTCTGATGCTGCTCCCCGTAATCATTGGAATAGCAATACATTACCTTTGGCCGAAGGGTGCCGGGCAAATCGACAAGGTCCTTACTAAACTGGCCTTTCCCCTGCTCCTTATTCTCATTACCGTTTTCTATATCCAGCACCACAAAACCATACTGGAAAACATTGGCATCCTGGGGCTTTGCGTCACGGCGCTCATACTCATAGCCATAGGCTGCTCGTCGCTGCTTTCCCGCCTTATGAAAAACGACGCCAGGCAAAGGCGCACCATAGTAATCGAAGTGGGCATGCAAAACGCTGCACAGGCCATTGCAATAGCCTCCAGCCCCTTCATTTTCGCAAATGAGGAGATGGCAATCCCAGCAATACTCTATTCACTGATGATGAATATAGTACTGCTCACCTACGTTTTCATCGTAAGGAAAAAAGCGGCAGCCTAAAATCTCTTTTTGTAAACCGTCTCGTCGAAAACCCACTTTCCATGGGCCTTCAGGACCGTTTCTATGGCGTTCCGCAGGCAACCCTTTCCACCCGGGAAATCCGAAACCCAATCGGCCGCAGCCTTGGCTTCCTCTACTGCGTCCGAAGGGCACACGCCAATGCCGCAGGCTTTCAGGACCTGGACATCCGGAATATCATCTCCGAAGAACATAACCTCCGAAGCTTCAAGGGAATAACGCTGGCAGAAAGTCTCGAACGCCTCCATTTTGCATCGGCTGCGAAGGAAGACATCCTCCGGAAGAAGGCCGCTTGTCAACATACGCTTGCGTATGCTCTCCGAAGCGCCGCCGGTAATTACGCCAAGCTTATAGCCGTTCATCGTAGCCATCCTTATGGCGAAACCGTCCTTGGCATCATAGATGCGAAGAAGTTCACCGTCGCTATTGCATAGGATGCTGCCGTCGGTCGCTACACCGTCAATGTCGAAGGCAAAAGCCTTGATTCGGGAAAAATCCATCACGACTTGCTTCCTCCGCCAATTGGGCCGAAATCGGCAAGATTAAAGGTTCCACCACCCTGGGGACCGTTTTTACCGCTGCCCAGGTCGATAAGGCCGAACTGCGCCTCATACTTCGAAATATTGTCGAAGATAGCGTTCATCAGGCGTTTTGCGTGCTCCGGAGTCATAATGATGCGGTTGCCGATCTCCGGCTTGACAAGACCCGGAAGCGTGGTTGCGAAGTCAATTATGAATTCGCTGCGGGAGTGCGAAATGATGGCCAGGTTGGAATAACTGCCCTTTGCAACTTCGGGCTTGAGTTCCAGCGACAACTGGTTCTGGGGTTTTTGAGGAGTATTGTTATCCATAATATCACGATTTTTTCATAAACGAAAACAGTTTCTGAGGCAGTTCCATGGCAACAATTATCCCAATGACAATTGCAACCGCAATCTTGGCCGCCAGGAATCCGGCGGAAGCCGAGAGGGAAAACTGGCCGGCAGCAAGGAAATATGTAAACCAGAATATGCCTGCTCCGGGCACCAAGGGGAAGATTCCACAAAGGAGGAAGACCTGGGCGGGACAGCGGAAAGGCACAGCCGCCAACCTGGCCAGAATGCAAACCACAAGGGCGGAAATGAAGGTTGCAGCCGATGGCGAAAAGCCTGCCAGGCGGAAAAGGAGCAGGTAGCAAACCCAGCCGATGGCGCCAATGAGTCCGGTCACAAGATACTGCTGCCTGTCCACGCCGAAAAGCACGGCAAAGGCTGTGGTGCCGATGAAAGCCGCAAAGCCCTGGATAAAGATGGAGGCGGTCTCCGGATTCACCGTCATCCCTTTTAATTGAATGACGCCGTCAAAAATAACGCCGTCCAGCAGGAAGGAAAGCGACACGCCTATGGCTATGCAGAAAAAGCCCAGCATGGCATCGGTAAGACGCGTGATTCCGGCAATATAATCGGAATTCGCCAAATCCCTTACACCGTTCACGAAAGGTACTCCAGGAATGAGTGGCATTATTGCGCCGATTATGATATTGCCCAGGCTGTCACCGAAACCGATTCTCCAGAAAAAGATGCACAGGACAGTGGCAACCAACGCATTGGCTATGCCTCCGACAATCTTTGAAAGATAGGGCGTGCTCACCCAGAGCGTAAATACACTAAGGAGAAGCCCCACCACGAAAGCCGCGGCGCAGTCCTGAAATCCGCCGCCGAAAACCGCGCAGAAACCGCCTGCACCGAAGGCCGAGCCAAGCATCTGCTCCCAGGAGGGTTTCTGTCCGGATGAACGGATTTCCGCAAGACGGGCACGGGCTTCTTCCAGGGAACAGCGTCCGGCGGCAATATCGTAACTTAGACGGTTGACGGCCGTAACCTTTCCCAGCATAATGCCCCGGATGGGAATGAATTCCACATTGGCATAAGTGGAAGCCTGTCCCCCGGCCTTTGCCACCTTCCCGGCCCTGCCGGTCGTGAATATTCCGTTGGACAGTACGAAGAAATTGCTGTTATCTACACCGAAATAGGAGGAAATACGGGTCATGATATCTTCAACACGAGATATTTCCGCCCCGTTTTCCAAAAGGATATGTCCGGCCTCGGAAGCGACTTCCAGGACCTCGGTGAGATTACTTCTTTCCTCCATCATCTATGGGCATTTCCTTGATATAGACATCCTGCTGGGGGAAAGGAATCTCGATTCCACCCTCGGCAAAGGCATTGTAAATGGCTTCCCTCACCTGGGCGGCGAAGGCAAAATAACCGTCCACCGTGGTGTTCAGGAGAACCTGGAGCTCCACGGCGCTGTCGGCAAAATTGAACAGGCGCACGGTCACGCCCTTCTTCCTGTCCACGACTTCCCTGCCGTATTTGTCCAGCGTCATCAGGGGATTTATGGCATCCACGATGATTTGCCTTGCCTTTTCCACGTCGGTGCCGTATTTCACTCCCACGATGAGCGAGAGAATCTGGTAGGAATGATTGCGGGTAAGGTTCTTGAAGTTTTTGTTGAACAGGGTCGAATTGGTGAAAAAGATAACGGAACCGTCCGTAGCCTCGATTTGCGTGGTCTGGTAACTTAGGCCCACTACGGTGCCGCGCAGCCCGTCACACTCTACCGTATCCCCCACCCTCACACGGCCGCTCATAAGCTGTACGCCGTAGAAGAAGTTATTCAGCACGTCTTTCATTGCAAAGCCGATACCGGTGGCAAGACCGGTGGACACAATTGCAAGACCCTTGCTGGGAATCTTCAGGACAAGGAAGATGATAATGACATATATGCCCCAGAAAAGCAGGGTAAATATGTTGTTTGCAAGGTTGAAGTTTATGTCCGTTTCCTTGAAAGCCACGTTATCCCCAAGTTTGCTTATCGCAGCCTTTGTTCTCCAAACGCGGTAGAATGCCTTGCAGGCATAGATGATGTAGCGAAAAACGAAGAACATGCTGGCTATGAGGATAATCTTGAACAGGGACAGCTGGAAACCGTTTGCCATATCTACCACAGGCAGGAAGAATATCTTCTGTGCAACGCCCGTGAAATTGAAAACGTTGCAGGCCATGAATACCGAGGCCGGGAAAGACCATAATGAAAGCAGAGGTATCAGTGTGGTGCGAATCAAGTCATACTTCCAGGAAACTTCAATATAAGCGCCATCGTAGTTGGAAAGCGGGAACAGAGGATTCCTGCGCCTGTACTCCTTCTTCTTGTTCACAACCCGGCTCTCGTGATAACGGCGCAGCAGAACCGAAATGGCGATGATGGTCTCGAGCAGCACCAGCTGGAACATCCACCAGATGACCAGCAGGAGCGAGCCCATCACGACTCCGGCCCAGGAAAGGATGGTAGCAAGGGTTATGGCAACTGCGCCCGTCCAAAGCAGGATTCTGTCGTCCCGCGCAACCAGTTTGAACTTTTTCACGTTCAGCCAGTATTGCCAGATGGTAAAACAGAACAACAGGGCCGGGAAGATAAGGTTAATAAGACTGTTCGGAATGAAAATAATCCTGAAATATATGATGAAGAATGCCAGGAGCAGGGTGGGCAGATAAGCCATCAAGGTACTGCGGGTCTGTCCCCTGTCCAGGCGTATGAGCATTGAAACGAAGATCGTGGCAATGAGCCAGGCAAACTCGCCCATTATTCTAGATGACCTCTGGAAGAATGTATTGCTCGATAAGCTGGAATTGAGGAAGAGGAAAATGGCAAAGAGCAAAACCCCCAGCAAGGCAATCAACATCCCTTTGTGATTCTTTACCCAGGTAGTTTGAAGCCTCGCAATCTTCTTATAGCAAGTATTCACTATAAAAGTGGAAAGGAGGGTTGTCACAAAGAGCATCAGCAGCAGGAAAATCGAATAGAAAAATACTATCGGGCCGCGCCAGGAGCTGTAAACAATGCTTCTCCCCTTATCCAGGCGCAGGCTGTAGCGGCTCTTGATATCGGCGGCTGCCTTCTTGATGCGCCAAGGAAGGTGGGTCAGTGTCTTGAAATAATTGCCCTGCCCCTCTACAAACAGCTTCTGCTGCACCTTTTCATAACTGTTCTGGGCATAGTCGTAGGCCGAGCGCAGGAGTTCATCTGTCTGCGTGTAATATTCGTTATCCTTTTCTATCTGCTTCAGCTGCATCCAGTAGTATGCAACTATCTGTTCGGCAACATAAAGGCAACTGTCCCGGACCTGGATTGTTTCCTCGTCCATCCTGGGTTCAAGGCCCTCTTCCTTTGCGAAAAGCGGGGTTTCCACAATGATGGAATCGGCAAGGGCAAGGCTTGCCGAATCCAGGGCGACAGCGACATCCATGTCCTGGACTATCTCTTCGGCAGTGCGTTCAGGCGGCATCTTCCTGAGGGTTGTCACCAGGCGGTTATAGCGCTCCAGTTCGGTGCCGAGTGCGGCTTTAATCTCGGCATAAGGGGTGCTCTGGCTCTTGAACTGCTCGTACTGGCTGGTAACTTCGTTCAAGGCGAAGGTAAGGTCGAAGGTGTTTTCCGAGGGCTGGGAATACAGCATCACAGACAGTTCGTTGCACTCGTCAATCAGGTCCACAAGCCTTTGGTGCTGCTCCTGGATGCGTTTTTCGGCCGTGCCGTTGTACTGGATTATACCTTCGTAGGTCTCCTTCAGTTCCATCAGCAGAACCGAAAGCGTGTGCTTCAAATTCTCCTCCTTGAATACGGAATACAAAGGAGTTGCAAGCAGAAGAAGGGCCAAAGAGGCCAGAATTATCCTTTTTTTCATAATTTTCCTTGTTCTCCCAGATGGCTGTCCTTGAATCCAAGGAAGTACAGGACCCCATCCAGGCCGATGGTACTGAGGCTTTGCCTTGCGCTCTCCTTGACGCGAGGCTTTGCGTGGAAGGCGATGCCAAGGCCCGCCTCCATCAGCATTGGAAGGTCGTTGGCGCCGTCGCCTACTGCGATTGTCTGGGCCAGGTTCACCTTTTCAGTCTGGGCGATGAGTTTCAGGAGGTCCGCCTTGCGGCGTCCGTCCACCACGTCGCCAAGATATCGGCCGGTCAATTTGCCGTCCTCGCCTATTTCCAGCTCGTTCGCATATACGTAATCGATTCCGAAGCGGCGCTGCAGGTATTCTCCGAAGAAGGTGAATCCGCCGCTAAGGATGGCTATCTTGTAACCGCAGGTCTTCAGCACCGACATCAGGCGCTCCGTGCCTTCCGTTATGGGAAGATTCTCTGCAATATCCTGCATTACGCTCACGTCCAGGCCTTTAAGCAGGGCTACGCGGCGGGAGAAGCTTTCTTTGAAGTCTATCTCCCCGCGCATTGCGCTTTCGGTGATGGCGGCCACCTTATCCCCCACTCCGTTCCGGCGGGCCAGCTCGTCTATGCATTCTGTCTGGATAAGGGTGGAATCCATATCGAAACAGATAAGGCGGCGCATCCTGCGGTACATATCATCTTTCTGGAAGGAGAAATCCATCTCTGACGAGGCGCTGAGTGCCATCAACTCCTTCTGGAGCGACTTCCTGTCGCCGGCCGAAAGGAAACCACGTACCGAAAATTCCACGCAAGCCCGCACGTTCCTTTCCGGGTGCTTTATGCTCATTCGCCCGGTCAGGCGCTTGATGGCGTCGATGTTCAGTTCGTGCGCAGAGATGACCTGGCTTGTGGCGCGAATCTGCTCTGCGCTAAGGCTTCGGCCGATAACAGTGAGAATGTAACGGTTCTTTCCCTGCCGGCCGGCCCAATTCTCGTAATCCTCGTCCGAAATGGGCTTGAAGCCTATGGTAACTCCAAGCTCCGTCGTCTTGAAAAGCAAGTCCTTCATCATCGAACCGGAGGAGCTCTCGTCGATGCGCACAAGTATGCCCAGGGATAGTGTGGAATGGATATCGGCCTGGCCGATGTCCAGGATCTGGGCATCGTAGCGTGCAAGGATATCCATTATCTCCGAGGTAAGGCCTATGCGGTCGGTCCCGGCGATGCGTATAAGTATTTGCTCCTGTTTCATCTGTGAATGAAAGTATTTTACGCAAAAATAAGGAAAAATCGTAAGAAAACCGTAAATTTGTAGCTTAAAAGATTGATATTGTATGACGCTGCTCCTTTTCTACCTGCTCCTGACGATGGGAATCTCCTTCCTTTGTTCGCTCCTGGAGTCGGTACTTATGTCCACCCCCATCTCCTACATCAGCATGAAGGAGGACGAGGGTGACAGGAATGCCGCACTTTTCATGAAGTTGAAGACAGACCCGGACAAGCCCCTCAGCGCCATCCTTTCCCTGAATACAATCGCCAACACCCTGGGTGCCGCCGCAGTAGGCCATCAGGCCACCCTCTTAAGCGGAGAATACTGGTTCGGTATCATAAGCGCCCTTATGACCATACTCATCCTCGTCTTTTCGGAGATAGTGCCCAAAACCATCGGTACCTCCCATTGGAAGGACTTTCTGGGCCTTGCGAAGGTAATGCAGTTCCTGGTTTACCTGCTCTATCCCATAGTGTGGATCATCGACAAGCTGCACGCCACTCTCACCGACGACGAGCCTGACACCGGCATCTCCAGGGAGGAAGTATCGGCAATGGCGAATATGGGCGAAGAGGAAGGCGTCATTGACAACAGCGAGAACAAGGTCATCCAGAATATCATCAAACTGGACGGCATCAAGGCCTACGACGTAATGACCCCGCGCGTTGTGGCTGCCATCGCTCCGGAGAGCATGACGCTCAAACAGTTCTACAAGCAGGAAAACCTTTCCCACAACTCCAGGATTCCGGTTTATTCAGATTCTCCGGAGTTCATCACCGGCTACATCCTCCGCTACGACGCCCTCGAGAATCTGGCCGAGGACAAGTTTGACATGCGCCTGCGCAGCATCAAGCGCAAGATTGCCGCCTTCCACGAGGAAACCTCGGTAAGCGACATCTGGGAAAGCCTGCTCCAGACCAGGGACCAGATTGCCCTCATCATAGACGATTACGGTTGTTTCCAAGGCTTGATTACACTGGAAGACATAATGGAAACAATTCTGGGAATGGAGATTATCGACGAGAACGATACCGTCACCGACATGCAGCAGTATGCCCGCGAGCGTTGGAGGAAACGCCAGCACCAGTACAAGCAAATTGTGCTTCCGGACGACGAGGAGGAAAATGGCTAGGCTGTTCTTCAACCCCTTTTCGGGCCGTTTTTTCACAATTGTAAGAAGGAGAAAACGCCGCAAGGCTCCCGTCGGGGCCGATGTGGAGCGTCTCCGCGCACAGGCAAAGGCCCAGCTGCCACCGCGGCTTGCGGAACTTGCCGCCCTGCACGGATTCACCTACTCCGGAGTGCGAATAAAAAACAACGTCAGCAATTGGGGAAGCTGTTCGGTCCGTGGCAATATCAATCTGAACCTCAGGCTGGTAACCCTGCCATCTGAACTGCAGGATTACGTGATGCTGCACGAGCTCTGCCACCTTCGGCAGATGAATCACGGGGCCAAGTTCCACGCCCTTCTGGAGTCGGTCTGTCCCGACCACCGCCAAAGAGAAAAGGAGTTGAGATGTTACCGCATAAAGTAGCCATCATCGGCGCAGGTGCCGCCGGATGTTTCTGCGCCGCCGTGCTTAAGGAAATGGCGCCGGAGCTTTCCGTCACCCTTTTCGAGGCCGGGCCCAAGCCGATGGCGAAACTAGCCGTTACCGGCGGCGGACGATGCAATCTTACCAACGATTTCCAGGGGTTAAAGTCTCTTTCACAGGCCTATCCCCGGGGCGAACGCGTCATGAAGCGCGCCCTGAAAGCCTTTTCGCCCGAAGACACCATACGCTGGTTCGAGGACGCCGGCGTCCCTATGGTCCTCCAGGCCGACCACTGCTGGTTTCCCCGCTCCCAGAACGCCCTGGACGTAGTCAACTGCCTGCGCCGCGCCATGAAAGACTCTGTCCTTCATTGTAACACTACCGTTTCATCCATCTGTCATTCAGAGGATTATGCTTGTCGCCCCGGGTGGCTTGTCGTTCATTCCGAGCGAAGCCGGAGGACCAGTGTCCAGGAATCCTTCGACGCCGTAGTCGTCACTACCGGCGGAGGCAGTGCCCCCTTCCTGGACGGACTTGAGCTGGAAATCGTCCCCCCGGTGCCCTCACTCTTCACCTTCAACATCCCCGACAAAGCCCTGAATTCCCTAATGGGCCTGGTCACGGATGCCGGCCTCGGCCTTCCCGGAACCAATTTCAGGGCCGACGGCCCCCTGCTCATCACCGACTGGGGATTCAGCGGTCCTGCCACCCTTAAACTTTCCTCCTACGCCGCCCGCCACCTTGCCCAGACGAACTACCGAGGAAAGCTTGCAGTAAACTGGCTCAATGCCCCGGAGACTGAAGTCCGCGCCCTCCTTCAGCAATTCGCCGCAACCCAGCCCCAGAAGCAATTATCTACCGCCCATCCGCCACTGCAGGCCCGCCTATGGGCACTTTTGATGGAACGGGCTTCCCTTCGGCCCGATATCCGCTGGTGTGAACTGGGCAGCAAAGGCCTGAACCGTCTTTGCGCCACGCTCTGCTGCGACACCTACCCCCTAGAAGGCAAAAGCCGCTTCCGGGACGAATTCGTCACGGCCGGAGGCATCGGCCTTTCAAACATCAATCTGAATACGCTGGAATGCAAGACGCACCCCGGCCTCTATTTCGCCGGCGAAGTGCTGGATATCGACGCCATTACCGGCGGCTTCAACCTTCAGGCCGCCTGGAGCACCGCCCACACCGTGGCCCAAAGCCTGTGCCACCCAAACCGCTGACACATAGCCACTTATGCAAATCTCTCGTTCGGATTTTGAACGAGAGATTCGTGTAAACGCCGATAGATCAGACGATTAAGTGGCAGAAGGCCATGCCGCAGCGCTGGGCGAAGGCGGCGTCGGAGGGGCTGTCGCCAAGCATTATGCTGCGTTCGGGACGAATGTCGGGACAAAGGGCGCAGGCTTCGTGAAACATACCGGGATTAGGCTTCCGGCGGGGATCATCGTCGGAAACGGCGGTGCAAACCAGAATCAGGTCTATACGGCCGCCGGAGGCAAGGATTTCGCTCATCATCCGGGCGTGAACCTTAGCAAGGTTTACATCACTCATCAGGCCTCTTCCCACACCACGCTGATTTGTAACAAGGATTATCCGGCCGAATTTCCCTGCCCACCTTGCCAGCGCCTGCAGGATGCCGGGCATCCATTCGAACTCTTCCCAGCATTTAACGTAGTCATTGGGCCTCAAGCGGTTAATCACGCCGTCCCGATCCAGGAAAAGGGTATCGGCATCGGCCGACATAATGATTTCGGAGGCCTTTTGAAGGCCGAACCAGGCCGGAATAGCCCACTCTGACCTCTCATAATCTTCCGCTATGCCGATGTCGATAAAATAGTCGTCGCTCACCCATCCGGCAAGGCGATTCCGGGCGGCAAAAGGCTCCAGGACCTCTTTTTCGAAGGAGAAACGCTCCGGCAAAGCTCCAAGGTCCAAGCGTTTACGGTCAATTGCATACACACCGCCATTTATAAGGCCTTCCTTGCAAGGACGCTTTTCGTGGAAGGCGGTGACACGAAGATGCCCGCTCGAACGCTCGCCGGGCAGGACAGAGACGGCGCCATAACGGTCAAAGTCCCGCATTGGCTTCAAGGCCAGGCTTACGGGCGCATCGAACGGCATGGCGGAAAGGTCCACCGGATAGAAGGTATCGCCGTTCACGACGAAGACCTTTTCTTCCCTGCAGAACTGCAAGGCATAACGCACGGCGCCTCCGGTTCCAAGAGGCGACTCCTCTTCTGCAAAATCGTATGAAAACGGCCACTCACGGCCCTTGACAAAGTCCTTTACTCGTTCCTTCAGATAACCCACCGAAAACACCACATGGTCAACGGAATAGCCTTCAAGCCAGCGAAGCATCCATCCCAGGAACGGCTCCCCTTCGGTCCCAACAGGAGCCAGGCATTTCGGAATGTCTGAAAGCACCGGACGAAGCCGCGTACCAAGGCCGCCGCAAAGAACTACAACTTCCACGACACTGCGCCTTTATTGGTAAACTGGAACGGTACAATTTTTCCGGGAAGCGCCCCAAGGGCCTCCGTAACGGCAACCCTCCGTTCCGGAGGAGTCATAAGCATCACAAAGCCGCCTCCACCCGCGCCGGAAACCTTTCCGGAAAGCGCTCCGGCGGCAATCGCCACATCGAAAACCTCCTGAATCATAGGGTTGGTAATGGCATCGGCCATCTTTTTCTTGTCTTCCCAGGCCGAACCTAAAATCTTGGAAAAGAAGGGCATATCCCCCACCAGAAGGGCCTGCTTCATATCCACCGCGCTTTGGCGTATGCGGTGCATGGCTTCTATTGCAACTTCGTTTCCGGACGAGGTGGCCTTCTGCTGTTCGGAAATTATGGCCCCTGAACTACGGCTGCGCCCCGTATAATACAGCACCAGCGAAGCCTCCAGCTCCTCCACTATCCAGTCCTTCACCTTCAGGGGATTCACGATTGCTAGGTCCTCTGGCAGGAATTCCATGAAATTGAAACCGCCGAAGGCCGCGGCATACTGGTCCTGCCGGCCGCCTTTCATAGCCAGGTCCTTGCGCTCGATTTCGTAGGAAAGGCGGGCGAGTTCGTAATTACCCAACGGAAGATCCAGAAGCTCGGCAAAACATTTGAGGATGGTGACGACCATGGTGGATGAAGTACCAAGACCGGAGCCCGCAGGAGCGTCGTTCCAAGTGGTGATTGAAAGGCCACCGGGAGCATAGCCGTAGTCCCTGGACAGCCTTGCAAGCACGCCGTCAATGAGCGGTGCGCCCGTTGCCTCCCCCGGCTTAACCGTGCAGAAAACGCCGGAATCCCAGGCCTTTACGTTTATTTCGCTGCCCGGAAGCGTCTCTATGCTACAGTAGGCCGACAGATTGATGGTGGCGTTAAGTACATTCCCGCCCCAACGGTCGCAATATGGGGAAACGTCGCTTCCCCCGCCTGCCAGTCCAAGCCTTAACGGCGCTTTGCTTCTTACAATCATTTTTAGTCCTCCAGTTTACAAATATACGAAATAGATTTTGTAACTTGCAGCCGAATATGGAAAAAACGAAGAATATCTGGAACTTGCTGGGGCGCTTCATCAGGCGCTACATGTATATTTACGACCAGGTGGATACGGCCGATGCTGCCGAAAGGATAAAGAACGGTATCTGGTTCAAGGGCCCCAACGTATGGATTCTGGCTTTCGCCATAGTCCTGGCTTCCGTTGGCCTGAACGTAAATTCCACGGCCGTAATCATCGGCGCCATGCTGGTTTCGCCCCTAATGGGCCCCATCATCGGCGTTGGCCTTGCAATGGGCACCAACGATACCGACCTTTTGAAATCGGCCGCGAAAAACCTGCTGGTGATGGTTGTGATTTCGCTCCTGGCGTCCACCATTTTCTTCCTGCTCTCTCCCCTGTCGCTGGTCAATCCCACGGAGATTGAAGCGCGCACTAGCCCAACCATTTACGATGTGCTCATAGCCTTCTTCGGCGGCCTTGCCGGCATTCTGGAAAACAGCCGCAAGGAGCGTGGGACCGTGCTTTCCGGCGTAGCCATCGCAACCGCCCTCATGCCTCCGCTTTGCACCGCGGGCTATGGGCTGGCACATCTGAACTTCCACTTTTTCTTCGGCGCCCTGTACCTTTTCCTCATCAACAGCGTCTTCATTTCCCTGGCGACATACATGATGGTGAAATACCTGCGTTTCCGCACCGTTTCAGGAACCGATGCCCAAGGACTGAAAAAGAGAAGGAGGATTATCTTCCTTATGCTCACCCTCATAATCGTTCCCAGCATCTGGAGTGCCTTCAAACTGGTTAGTGACAACAATTACGAAAGGAACGTACACTCCTTCATCGAGGACAACCGTATGGTAAGCGAGGGCTCCTACATCTACGATTGTAAGGTTAAAGGACGGCACACCAACATCACCGTCGGCGGCGACGAGCTAAGCGACATCGAGAAAGAAGCCTTTTTAAGAAAGGCCGAGAGCCAAAACATCAAGCGTTCTTCCATAACCATCACCGAACACAGTTTCGGCATGAGCCAGAAGGATATGGACGAGCTGATTAACGCCATCTATACCCGCACCGACAACGAACTTGAAAGGAACGACGAAGAAGTGGAACAACTGAAGGACAGGTTGGATAAACTGAGCCTCCAGCTGGATTCCTTGACCCAAATGGCCTCTGAGCTGATTTCCGAAAGGGATTCCCTACTTACTTCAAAACCCCAAGTTCATTCCCGACCTTGATAAAGGCAGCTATTGCCTTGTCCAGATGCTCCTTTTCGTGTGCGGCCGACAGCTGCACGCGTATGCGGGCCTGTCCCTGGGGCACCACTGGATAATAGAAGCCCGTGACGAAAATGCCTTCCTGGGCCATCTTGGAAGCGAAAACCTGAGAAAGAGGTGCATCGTAAAGCATCACGGCGCAAATGGCGCTTTGGGTGGGCTTGATGTCGAAGCCGGCTTCAATCATCCTGTCCCGGAAGTAGTTCACGTTTTCCATAAGTTTGGTATGGAGGGCATCGCTCTCTTCCAGAATCTTGAAGGTTTCGATTCCCGCTGCGGCTATCATAGGTGGAATTGAGTTCGAGAAAAGATAGGGCCGACTGCGCTGGCGAAGCATGTCTATGATTTCCTTCCGTCCGGTGGTAAAGCCTCCCACGGCACCGCCGAAGGCCTTTCCAAGGGTTCCGGTAATGATATCCACCCTGCCGTAGCAATCGTACTGCTGCTGTACTCCACGGCCGGTTTTTCCAACCACGCCTGCGCTGTGGCTCTCGTCCACCATCACAAGGGCGTCGTATTTACTGGCAAGCTCGCAAATCTTGTCCATCGGGGCCACGTTTCCGTCCATCGAGAACACGCCGTCCGTGACGATGATGCGGAAGCGGCAGGACTGGGCTTCCTTGAGCTTGGCCTCGAGATCTTCCATGTCGGCATTGGCATAACGGAAACGCTGGGCCTTGCAAAGGCGCACGCCGTCAATGATGGATGCGTGGTTAAGCGAGTCCGAAATGATGGCATCCTCGGCAGTGAAAAGGGGCTCGAAAACGCCTCCGTTGGCATCGAAGCAAGCGGCGTAAAGAATGGCGTCCTCCATATGGAAATACCTTGCTACGGCAGCTTCAAGTTCCTTATGGATATCCTGTGTTCCACATATGAAACGCACCGACGACATACCGTATCCGCGGCTTTCCATAATTGTCCTGGCGGCCTGGATCAGGCGGGGATTATCGGCCAGCCCAAGATAGTTGTTGGCGCAGAAATTTAGCGCCTTGCTGCCATCCTGAAGCGTAATCTCAGCGCTTTGGGGCGAACTTATATTCCTTTCCTTTTTGTAAAGGCCGGCAAGCTCGATGGCCTTTAACTCTTCCTGAAGATGTTGTTGAAATTTTCCGTACATGGTCAATAGCTTTTAGTGCTTCCAAATTTAGTCATTTTTTTCTTGACTTTCGATGAAAATTTGATAAATTTGCGAAGATAAGCTAACACTGATAATGAAAAACATTCTTGTAATCGGTTCCACCGGGCAGATAGGCTCTGAACTTACTATGAAACTTCGCCGCGAAGTGCCCGGCAGCACCGTCGTCGCAGGTTATATTCCCGGCGCCGAACCCAAGGGAGAACTCCTGGAAAGCGGTCCTTCGGCCATTGCCGATGTCAGGGACTCGGCGGGACTCTCCGCCATTGTCGATACCTACAAGATTGACACCATCTATAATCTGGCCGCCCTGCTGTCGGCCGTGGCCGAGAAAAAGCCCCTTCTTGCCTGGGACATCCAGATGAACGGCCTGCTGAACATCCTGGAGATTGCCAGGGAAAAAGGCTGCGCCGTCTTCACTCCCTCGTCCATCGGCTCATTCGGCCCGGAAACTCCGCGTATGGGAACGCCACAGGACACCATCCAGCGTCCGCGTTCCATGTACGGTGTAACGAAGGTGGCAACCGAGCTCCTGAGCGACTATTATTTCCATAGATATGGCGTAGATACGCGTTCCGTGCGCTTCCCGGGCCTCATTTCCTATACCACGCTGCCCGGCGGAGGCACCACCGACTATGCCGTCGAGGTCTTCTACGCCGCAGTGAAAGGCGAAAAATTTACCTGTCCCATCGCCCCCGGCACCTATATGGACATGATGTATATGCCAGATGCGCTTAACGCCGCCGTCCTCCTTATGCAGGCCGATCCCACCCGCCTCCGCCACCGCAATTCCTTCAACATTGCGTCGATGAGTTTCGAGCCGGAGATGCTCTTCGCGAAGATTCGTGAGTACATCCCCACTTTGGAGGTTCGCTACGAGGTGGACCCTGTTCGCCAGGCCATTGCAACCTCCTGGCCGGACCGTATGGACGACCGCTGTGCCCGCGAAGAATGGGGCTGGAAGCCGCAGTACAACCTGGACAGCATGACCAGGGATATGATTACCCACTTGAAGGAAAAACTGCTCTGACAGCATTAAAACGGACTGTTGAAAACTTTGTTGATAACTTTTAAATAAAAACAATTCAGCCGCCTTGCTTTAAACGGCAAATGTTCATATCTTTACGCCTTGTGCGAAGATAATTAATGACAACTAAAATGCTAACCATGCTGAAGACTATGCCCGCCCGTGCCCTTTCCTGCCGGATAAGGAGCGCCGTGGTGTCTTCGCATCCCGCTGAAATCCAAATCTTTAAACCTATATGCTTATGACAAAAAAAGAGCTCTACACCTCTCCCGAGGTGGACGTCTTCAAAGTGCAAACTGAAGGCGTAATTTGCCAAAGTATCGGCGAGCTGACAATCCCGGATTGGCAGAATGGTAGTGAATTCCCTGGTATTTTTTAATGGAGGCACGATTATGAAGAAAAATATCTTTGTCCTGAGCACTTTGGCAGTAGCTGCCCTTGCTCTCGTCTCCTGCGCAAAAGAACAGGATTTCAGCACTAAGGAAGAATCTAAAGGTGTTCCTTTCGAGATTATCGCCAGTTCCATTGACTCCAAGACCATAAACGACGACATGTCCACTCTTTGGGAAGCCGGAGATAAGATTAACCTTTTCCACGCCGTCAATGGAGAGACCACTTATGTGAACGATGGTGCTTTCGAGGCCACCGCTGACGGCAAATCTGTAAAATTCACCGGAACTCTTGCCTCTGCCCTTACCTCGGGCAACTATGACTGGTTTGCAGTATATCCATACAATGCCAATTTTGATTCCCCTGGCGGTACTTGTACCGTTGACTTCCCCGATCTTCAGTTTCAGGATGGTAATGACAGCATGGCTCATCTTGTCGGCGAAAATTGCCCTGTCGCAGGCAATGGGAAGGATGTTGCCTATGATGCGACGCCCACGGTTGCATTCAAACATCTGAGCTCCATTATCAAAGTTCATGTAACCAACAAGACTGCCTCTCCAATTACCGTGGAAGATGTAATTTTCACCGCTCCCGACTTCAAAATCAGTGGAAAGTTTAATCTTGATCTTAGCGGAACTTCTCCCAAATTGGATGAGGATCCGGCTTTTTCCAATAATTATGTACAACTTAAAGTAACGGGAGGCGCCGAGATTGCGCCTGATGCTTCTGCCGACTTTTATCTGGCCGTTAAGAATTTTGCTGTCAAGGCTGGAGATGAACTTATGCTGAATGTCACGGCGAACAGTCAGCAGTATGACATGATGACAATCATGCCGTCTAATTATACCTTTGCCGCAGGTAAGATTGCTACTCTGAACTTCAATTACACCAATAAGGGATATAGTTTTGCCAAGTTCTTGTATGAAGACAGCGATTGGCTGGACGCTCAGGGAATTACGAAGCCGGCGGCATCTGAAGGTACCAAAGTAGATGGCACCTATCAGAAGGTGAGGAATATTTATGTGGCTCCTCAGAAGAAGACAGGAAGTGACCCTATGCTGTGGAACAACTCTGGTAATTTCGAACTTCGCATCTATAATAATAACAAACTTGTTATCGGCGCATTCGACAATAAGATAATAACCAAAGTCACTTTTGTCGGAGGGGTTCCGACTACGGCTGATGTTGGCACGTTGAATGCTGATGCAAGAACATGGACAGGAAGGGCAGGAAAAATCGAATTTGGCCAGACTGCCAGAAAGGATATTAAATCAGTCAATGTTTTCTTCGAGGAAGCTGAGGCTACAGATCACGAGCTGGTTGTTCCTACTACGGCATTCTCAACTGCTTATACTGCCGGAAGCGTAGAGGTCCCTATCTTTGTGGTTAACGCAGAAGGTCTCACTGCTACTTCTTCCAGCGATGGTTTCATCAGTGCTACGCCATCTGTCGCGAATGGTGTTGTTACCGTTAAATATTCAGCTAATGCCTCCACCAGCCCTCGTAATATTGTCGTTAACATTTCTAGCACTAATCCGGCTGTTTCTACGGAAGTAACTATTACCCAGTCCGGGTATCCCGTAACGACGATTGCCGGAATTAAGGGATTGTATTCAGATGCTGCCGTTCCGTTTACGGCCACACTTACGGATGCTCTTGTAACCCTGGTTTCGGGAAACACTTTCTTCATGGAAGATGCTTCTGGTGGTATTAAGGGCAATTTCTCAGGACACGGATTATCAGCAGGTGACAAGATTAGTGGAACTGTAACGGGAACGGTTAACAAAACCAGTGGTAATTACGTATTTACCGCTCTCGATAAGAGTGTTGCAACAATTACTACCGGAAACACTGTTACTCCCACTACTGTTTCCGCCTCTACACTTAGCGACAATTTCGCTTCCTATGAAAGTAAATTTGTGAAAGTAGAGGCAGTTGAGGTTTCTGCCGTAAGCGGTAAGAATCTTACTCTTGATGGCATTTCCGGATTCATTGTTTATAACAATTCAGATTTAGCTCTTCCTGTTGGATCTCAGTTTAACGCTGTTGGTCCAGCCACCTATTACAATGCAACAAAAGAAATTGCTATCTACTCCGTAGAAGACGCCGACAGAATTTCGATTGTTCCCACAATTACTGCAGATAACACCTCTGTAGTAGTAGGTGGAACTGAAACCATCTCTCTTACAGTCAATTCAACTGGTGCTGTAACATTCACCTCTTTGAATACTGATAAGGCTACTGTGAACGATTCTGGCGTGATTACTGGCGTTGCAGCTGGTGAAGCTACTATTAGGATTTCTGTCGCGGCCAATGGATATTGGGCCGCAGCTTCCAAAGACATTACGGTAACGGTGACTGCCACGGCAAAGAAGTACACGAAAGTGACATCTATTACATCTGGGAAAACCTATTTGATAGTAAACGCAGCACAGGGTGTTATGATGCCTCATCCGGGTTCTTCAGGTGCAAAACTTGATAAACAGGATGTGACAATCACTTCTAACCAAATTACACAAACGGCAGCAACGATGGCCTGTGAATTTGTCATTACAACTGAGACCATTGAATCTACGTCTGTAAATTTGGTTTCCTATACTGAATCTTCTACCACCTATTATTTGAGAGGATATAGTAGTGGTACCAACTTAGGTCGTGATTCGTCAAAACCGAGCGTTCTTGACAATTCTTGCATATGGAATATCTCTACACCCGATACAGGTAAAGAATATGGAGGTTCGTTTAAATTCTTAAATAGGAAAAGATCTTCTGCAAGCCTAATCTACAGGGCTGGTACCTCATACCAATTCGGTGTTTATGCCGATAGTAACCTAAATGGAACGGAGTATAATAATGTGGATCTTTTCGAGTTGGAGGATTAATTAATCTCTCAACACTAATCCTTATCATTGCAGCAACCTCAACCCTGGGGTTGCTGCTTTTTTATACAACTCGAAGATTCAAAATAATCGCAGAAATATTGTACTTTTGCAAGTATGAAAAAGAGTATTGTTTTGATACTGCTGCCACTTCTTGCCGTGGCGTGCGATAAAGGCGGTTTCACCGAGTGGGAGCGCAACGTAATCCAGAAGTCCGATTCGCTGATGTATGTGGCTGTAATGCCGCAGGACAGTGCCATTCTGCGCACTCCCAGCATTGATTTCAGCGAAAGAGAACTGGACTCTCCCCTTCTTGGAACCTTGCTGGAAAAGATGCTTTTCACCGTACAGCATCCTTCGCAGGGAGGCGTAGGAATAGCTGCGCCCCAGGTTGGAATCAACCGGCGGGCTATATGCGTCCAGCGCCTGGACAAGGAAGGAGAGCCTTTCGAATGCTATCTTAACATACGCGTTGATTCCTTTTCCGGAGAAATTGTCCGTGGGCCGGAAGGCTGCCTCTCCGTGCCGCCATACCGCGGAATTGTGCCACGAAGCAGCACAGCCCATATATCCTACTTGAGCCCCGGCAGCAAGGAGCGCAAACGGGAAAGCATTGAAGGCTTCACGGCCATAATCTTCCAGCACGAATGCGACCATCTGGACGGCATCCTGTACATCGACAGGGCCGACTCCGTTTTCATCTCTGAAACTTGGGTAAAAGAACGCGAGGCATTCACTTACGAATGCCCCGCGTGGTGGTAATCAAAAATCAATCGGAAGCTTAGGCTTCGGTGATGGATTCAGTAGGGCAGGTGCCTTCGCAGGCTCCGCAGTCGATGCAATCATCGGCATTGATGATGTATGCGGCATCTCCGGCCGAGATGGCGCCAACAGGGCAAACTTCTGCGCAGGAGCCGCAGGAGATGCAAGTGTCGGGATTAATAATTCTTGGCATATCTCTTTAGTTTTATTGTTGTGTCAAAGTTTCTGAGCGCGAAGATAGGTATAAAATTTGATTTAGAAAAGAAAACTGACTAAGTTTGTATGTTATGAAAATCTGGCTCCTCGCTCTGCTTGCGTCCCTGACCTTGCAGACAACCTCAAATATAATCTGGGATAAAACCATCCACGACTTTGGCGACGTCAGTGTATCCGACGGTCCCCTGTCCTGCACTTTCACCCTTACGAACAAGGGAGAAGAGCCCGTAGTAATATATGAGGTCGTGGCTTCCTGCGGCTGCACGAACGTGAGCTGGAGCAAGAATACCATCAAAACCGGTGAGACCGGCACTGTAACGGTAACCTACAAGAACGAAGACGGTCCCTATCCATTCGAAAAGAACGTAAGCTGCTATATCACAGGCCAGACACGCCCGGTTATCCTCAGGCTCAGGGGCGTGGTCCACGATAAGAAGAAATCCCTGGAGGAACTTTACGGCGCGGGCAAAATCGGAAAATTCGGCCTGAAATCCCGGGAACTAAAACTTGGAACGGTAAAACAGGGCTTGAGCGCCAGCGAAGCGGTACAAGTTGCAAACCTTGGCAAAAAGCCCCTCAGGATAGAATGGAAGGACGTTTCCGAGGGCCTCAGCATAAGCGTTTCGCCCAATCCCATCCCCGCCGGGGGAATCGCAACCCTCTCCTACAGTTATACCCCGAAGGAAGGGATTTACGGACTTCAGACCTTATCGGCCAGCCCCATCATTGACGGAAAGGCCGATGGCACAACCCTGGAGATCGATGCCCACGTGAGGGAGAACTTCGACGGTCTTGATGAGCCCAGGCGGAAAAACGCCCCGGTGCCGGTGTTCGAGACCAGTACCTTGGATCTGGGCTTTATTGACGGCAAGGGCAGCATAGAGCTGGTTTTCAAGTGCACGAACAAAGGGAAAAGCCCCTTCCACATTTACAAGGTAGATTCCCGGACCGACGGAGTAAGCGTCATCTCGGCCCCGGATGTCCAGGCCGGGGGAAAAGGCGTCCTGAAGCTTCGGCTGGACTCTTCCAAGCTTCCGAAGGGAGAAAACGTAATCAATATAATCCTTACCACCAACGCTCCTCTGCGTCCCGTTCTGAACCTCTTTGCCACGGCCGTAATCAAGTAATTTTTCACTTGCACAAGTCCCTCGATTTTCGTATCTTCGCAGGATAGAGACAAAGCACTTTATGGCAGAAAAGCAAAATATAAGTTACAACGATGATTCCATCCAAACCCTGGAATGGAATGAGCATATACGCCGCCGTTCGGGTATGTATATCGGCGGCCTGGGTAACGGCGACGACCCCGGAGACGGCATCTACGTACTCATAAAGGAAGTCATCGACAATTCCATAGACGAGTTCTCGATGGGCTACGGAAAGCGCATCGACATCAACATCAACCCTGAAACAGAGACGGTTACCGTAAGGGACTTCGGCCGGGGAATTCCCCTTGCCAGGGTTGTGGACGTCACCTCCAAGCTGAACACCGGCGGCAAGTTCGACGACACCAACTTCAAAAAGTCGGTGGGTATGAACGGTGTGGGCGTTAAGGCCGTCAATGCAATGTCCGTGGAATTCTATGTAGCATCCTACCGCGAAGGCCAGTGCTCCTTCGCCCTTTTCTCCAGAGGCGAACTGCAGGATCACGGAATTGTCCCCTCCAACGAGAAAAACGGTACATACATCCGCTTCACCCCGGACAAGGAGCTCTTCGGCGCCTACCACTACCATCTGGACATTGTGGAGTCCCTGGTGAAAAACTACTCCTACCTGAAGCGCGGACTCACCCTGTACCTGAACGGAAATCCCTACAAGAGCGAAAACGGCCTTCTGGACCTGGTCCAGGAGAGTTTGACAGAGGAGCCGCTCTATCCCCTCATCCACCTGGAAGGCGACGATATCGAGTTTGTCATCACCCACGGAAACAGCTACGGGGAAAACATCGCAACCTTCGTAAACGGCCAGAACACACGCGAAGGCGGAACCCATCTTGCAGCCTTCCGCGAGGCCGTCGCAAAAACCCTGAAGGACTTTTACAAGAAGGATTATCAGCCGGCCGATATCCGCCAGGGCATAGTGGGCGCAATCTCGGTCCAGATTCAGGAGCCCATCTTCGCCAACCAGCAGAAAACCAAGCTGAATTCCACTTATATGTGGGAAAAGCAGGTGAAAAATGCCGACGGCAGCGTAAAGCGGGCCGAGGACGGCACCGCCATCATAGACCGTGGTCCCACCATCCGCACCTTCATCAACGACTTCGTGGCGAAGAACCTGGACGACTACCTGCACATCCATCCGGAGATAGTTCAGCCCCTGGAAGACAAAATAAAGGCCTCCAAGGCAGAGCGCGAGGAAATTGCCGGCGTTCAGAAGAAAAGCCGCGAGAGGGCAAAGAAAACGGCCGTATACAACCGTAAGCTAAGGGACTGCCGTTTCCACTTCTGCGACAAGGTGGCAAAGGGCAAGGAAGACTTCCGCGAAAAGACCTCAATCTTCATCACGGAGGGAGACTCGGCCTCCGGTACCATCACCAAAGTGAGGGACGCCAATACCCAGGCCGTATTCTCGCTTCGCGGCAAACCCATCAACTGCTTCAAGGAAAGCCGGAAGAAAGTGGCGGAAAATGATGAGTTAAACCTCCTGATTGCCGCCCTTGACGTGGAAGAAGACCTGGAAAACCTGCGCTACAACAACATCATAGTCGCCACGGATGCCGACGATGACGGAATGCACATCCGAATGCTGGTCCTTACCTTCCTGATGAAATACTACCCGGAACTTGTTCGCCGCGGCCATGTTTACATTCTCCAGACTCCCCTGTTCCGCGTGCACAACAAGAAGAGCATACGCTACTGCTACAGCCTGGAAGAAAGGGACAAGGCGGTGAAAGAGCTAAAGACCGGCGTGGAAATAACCCGCTTCAAGGGCCTGGGCGAAATATCCTCCAACGAATTCGTGGACTTCATAGGCGAAAACATGCGCCTGGACACAGTTAAACTGGCCGATGAAGAATCCATCAGCGAAATCCTGGAATTCTATATGGGCATAAATACCCTCGAGCGCCAGAACTTCATCATGGAGAACCTTCGCAGCGAAAAGGAATTGGAAGACGTAAACATCTGAATTATGGCCAAATACAAAATCAAGACAAGCGTGAATCCGCGCTGGGCTAAATTCTGCGGCTGGGCCCTCCGTAAACTCGGATGGGAAAGCGTCGGTGGTCCCATGACGGAGCCAAAGTGCGTAGTGCTTGGCGTTCCCCACACCACGGTTTGGGACTTCCTTATTAGCTACCTTTTCTATACCCAATTCGGAAAAGTAGCCCACATAATGATAAAGAGCGGCTTCTTTTTCTGGCCCCTGGGACCCATCCTGCGTGCCTGCGGAGCCGTTCCGGTAGAGAGAGAAAGCGCCACAGCCATGGTCAAGAGCCTTATTGAACTGATGGAAGAGGTTCCCGAATTCCACCTTGCAATAGCGCCGGAAGGCACCCGCAAACCTTGCAAGAACTGGAAATCCGGATATCACCTCATTGCCAGGGAAACCGGGGCAACAGTTTATCTGGGCTACTATGACTGGGGACGCAAGCGCATCAGCGTGGGCGAAGCTTTCGAAATTACCGACGACCCTAAGGCCGATATGAAACGCATCTACGACCATTACCGTCCTTTGGGCCTGCAGGGCTTCCATAAAGACCAATACATTGTACCAGAATCATAAAAATATGGCCAAGAAAATCAAAAACCCTTACAAACCCTGGCGCCGGTATCGCGGACGCGAGAACACCTGCACCACCTTGCGAAAGGTCTTTGACTACGCCACTACAACATACTCGAAAAGAGTCGCCTACCAATTCGTAGACGGCGGTCAGAAATACACTTACGCCGAATTCCGCACCAAGGTGGAGCAACTCTCCATGCGTATGACAAGGTTCGGCATCAAGCACGGTGACAGGGTAGCCATCTTATCCCAGAACATGCCTAACTGGGTGGTCGCTTATTTCAGCGCCACAGCCTTCGGCCGAATCGCCGTTCCCATCCTTCCCGGATGCTCGGAGACTGAACTCACGAACATACTCGCCCACTCCGAATCGAAGGTCCTTTTCATTTCGAAGAGCCTGATGTCGAAGCTTAGCGAGGAATGCAAGAAGAACCTTACCCTCATAATCGATATCGAGACTTTCGAATTCCTTAAAAAGGACAAGAACGACTTCAAATGCAACGGCTGGGTGAAAGACCCAAATCCGGACGACCTGGCCTGCATAATCTATACTTCCGGCACCACAGGGCGCGCCAAGGGCGTAATGCTCAGTCACCGCAACCTGAGCAGCAACCTGGCCGCGGCCTTCAAAGCCCAGCCGGCCTTCCCAAAAGACCGTTTCCTGAGCATACTTCCGGCCGCCCACGCCTACGAAATGAGCGTTTCCACCATTTACTCTTTCTATGCCGGCGCCACCTGCTACACCCTCCAGAAAACCCCCACTCCCAGCATCCTCATCGATGCGATGAAGAAGGTGAAGCCCACAATTGTGTGTGCTGTGCCCCTCATTATCGAGAAGGTCGTTAAGAACAACGTCTGGCCCACCATCCAGAAAAGCCGCGTGCTCAGCTGGGCCGATAAGCATATCCCCCACATCCTTCACCGCTTCATAGGCCAGAAACTTGTGAACACCTTCGGCGGAAAGCTGAAATTCTTCGGAGTCGGCGGGGCAAAGCTGGATACCAGCGTGGAAGCCTTCCTGAAGAGTTGCCACTTCCCTTACGCAGTGGGCTACGGCCTCACCGAAACGGCTCCCCTGGTGTGCAACCTCATGGTCAACAAGCCAAAGCGCATAGGCTCTATCGGCGTTCCATCCTACAAAGTGGAAATCCGCCTGGACAATGTGAATCCCCAGACCGGTGAAGGGGAAATCGTTTGCCGCGGGGACAATGTCATGCTTGGCTATTACAAGGATCCGGAGCGCACCCTGCAGGTCCTGGACGACGAGGGCTGGTTCCACACCAACGACATTGCTACCGTCGATGAAAACGGCTACTATTACATCAAGGGCCGCCTGAACACAACCATACTTGGACCTTCCGGAGAGAATATCTATCCAGAAGAGATTGAGCAGGTTATCAACGATATCGACGGCGTTCTGGAATCGCTGGTAATCGAGCGTGACGGCAAACTTGTCGCACTGGTGAAGTTCGACGACAACGTGCTTAACTGGAACCAGAGCAATGAGGACAAGTGGTTCGAAGAACTTGAAGCCCGTAAGAAAGCCGTCCTGGAATGGGTAAACAAAACCGTAGGAAAGAACTCCAAGATTGGCGAAGTGGACGCCATGAAAGAGCCTTTCGAGAAAACGGCAACCTCCAAGATACGCCGCTTCCTGTACAAGGATTCCCGGGGCGACGAACCCAAGAAACCCGAAGATTCAAACAAATAAAAATTGTGGCGACCCTTTTGCAGGCCGCCACAATTTTTTTTCAAGCAGATGTCGTTTACTCTGCTACAACGTTAAATTTGAAGCTGCCCTTGATGGCCTTGTAAACCTTGACGGCGGCCTCGTATTCACCGATTTCCTTCACCTCGCCGGCGAGGATGGTGATGTCCTTCTTGTCAATGTTCAAACCCTTGGCGGCAAGAGCCTCGGCAAGGTCCATGGTGGTAACGCTGCCATAAAGCTTTCCGGTCTCGGACACCTTGGCCTTGATCTCGAGGACCTGGGCGTTGATGGTGGCGGCGAGAGCCTCGGCATCAGCAACAAGCTTGGCTTCCTTGTGAGCCCTCTGGCGGAGAGTCTCGGCGTGCTGCTTCTTGACAGATTCGGTAGCTACAGTGGCAAAGCCCTGAGGTACCAGGTAGTTTTGTGCATAACCGGCCTTAACCTTTACAATTTCACCGGCGTAGCCCAGATTGGCCACATCTTTCTTAAGCAAAATTTCCATAAGGCAGATTATTTAAGAAGGTCAGTAACATAAGGAAGGAGAGCGAGGGAACGTGCCCTTTTGA
>CACYCP010000080.1 GCA_902772985.1 uncultured Bacteroidia bacterium
GCAGATCGACCGCGGCTACGAAGACATCGAAGGGCGCCTGAACGCCCTCGGGGCGCATATCACGCGGGCGTAAGGCTAGACTTTTCCTGTATAGGCACCCTCGAAAAGAATGGTGCCCGAATAGGGCAGAGGATTTTCCATAAAATATTGATTGTCAATATTTTATGGATACATGTTCGTTTTTCCAGAAAATCTTCGTACATTTGTAAAGATATGAAAACGATACAACTAAAGGGCTGTGGAACGGCCCTCTTAACCCCTTTCAAAGGGGAAGAAGTAGATTACGGGGCATTGGCCGCCACGGTGGACTGGCAAGTGGAGGCCGGCGTGGATTTCCTGGTACCGCTGGGAACCACCGGGGAAACGCCCACCCTTTCGGAATCGGAAAAACTGCAGGTGTTAAAACTTACCCTCCAGCATGCCGCCGGAAAGCCGGTGATGGCCGGCGTGGGCAGTAATTCCCTTCCCGGAACGCTTGCCAACATGCGCCTGCTGCAGGATGCCGATGCCTTCCTGGTGGTGGTTCCGTTCTATAATAAACCCCCTCAGAGAGGTATCTACGAGTATTTTAAGGCTGTTGCCGCCGCAACTCCCAAGCCTGTGGTCATATACAATGTTCCAGGCCGCACCGGCTCCAATATCGAGGCCGAAACCACCTTGGCCCTGGCCAGGGACGTGCCAAATATCATCGGCATAAAGGAGGCGTCGGGAAATATGGAACAGGTGAAAGCCATCCTGAAGGGGCGTCCGGAGGGTTTTGCCGTCTTTAGCGGAAACGACGAAGATACGCTTGAGATAATGAAAGAGGGAGGCGACGGCGTCATCTCCGTGGCTTCCAACGTTTTCCCTTCGGCCATGGCGGATTTCGTTCGCGCCTGTGCCGATGGCAAATGGGAAGATGCCTTGGCTATGAACAAGCACTTGACCCCGCTTTTCAAGGCCCTCTTCGTGGAGCCCAACCCTATCCCTGCAAAGGCGGCGATGGCCCAGATGGGACTGATGGAAAACAGCCTCCGCCTGCCCCTGGTCACTGCATCGGCCGAGACAGAAGACATTATTCGTTTAACCCTTTCGAAGCTTTTCTAATGGATATTACGCTGGAATATTTCAATAATATGATGGATGCCCTGGAAAAGGGTGAAGTCCGTGTGGCCCAGAAGGTTGACGGGGTGTGGAATGTTAACCGCCAGGTCAAGGAAGTTATTCTTGCCGGCTTCAAGCTGGGCGCCATCAAGGATATGTCCGAAGGGCAGTTTCCCTTTTTTGACAAGGATACCTACCCGCTGCGCTCTTTCCGGAAGGAAGACGGCGTGCGCATAGTTCCGGGCGGCTCTTCCATACGCCGAGGCGCCTATCTTGCCCCCGGCAGCATCGTTATGCCGCCCTCCTACGTGAACGTTGGCGCGTATGTCGGCGAGGGTACGATGGTCGACAGCCACGTGACCATCGGCTCCTGCGCCCAGGTGGGCAGAAACATCCACATATCCGCTTCCACGCAGATCGGCGGCGTCCTTGAGCCCGCCGGCGCCCTTCCCACCATCATCGAGGACGGCGCCTTCATCGGCGGAAACTGCGGCATATACGAGGGTACCATCGTGCAGGAAGGCGCAGTGGTCGCGTCCGGCGTCATCATCACGTCCTCCACGGCCATATTCGACGCCACCACCGGCAGTTTCGTTCCCCGGAATGCCGATGGGCGCGTGGTCGTGCCCGCCGGAGCCGTGGTCGTGAGCGGTTCAAAGCCCATCATCCGCGGCGGCAAGCCCCTCGAAAGCGGCGTGCATCTTTACTGCCCCGTCATTGTAAAGTACCGCGACGAAAAGACCGCCGGCAGCGTCCACCTGGAGGATTTGTTACGCTAGGCTGCCTCTCGGGCCGATATTTTCCTTATATTTACGCAAAATAACGAAGCATTATATGAAATTCGTCATCGAAGGCGGACATCCCCTGTCCGGAGAAATCTACCCGCAAGGTGCTAAAAACGAGGCCCTGGAAGTAATCAGTGCGGTTCTTCTTACCGGCGACACGGTAAAAATCGGCAATGTACCGGAAATCCTGGACGTGAAGAACCTGATGGACTTGCTCCAAAATATGGGCGTTAAAATTACGCGCCACGCCAAGGGAGAGTATAGTTTCCAGGCCGATGAACTAGACACCGAATACATTGAGACAGAGGAATTTGTAAAAAAATGCGCCGCCCTTCGCGGCAGCGTTCTGGTAGTTGGTCCGCTTCTCACCCGCTTCGGCCAGGCCTGGTTCGCTAAGCCCGGTGGCGACAAGATCGGCCGCCGCAGGGTAGATACGCATCTGGACGGAATGATGAGCCTGGGTGCGGAAATGAACTACGACGCCTCCCGCAGGGCCTTCAAGCTCAGCCGTGGAGGTAACCGCCTGATTGGCAAATACATGCTTCTGGACGAGGCTTCCGTGACCGGTACGGCCAATATCATTATGGCCGCCGTCCTGGCCAAAGGTACAACTACAATATATAACGCCGCCTGCGAACCATATATCCAGCAGCTTTGCAAAATGCTGAACAGGATGGGTGCTTTCATAGACGGCGTTGGCTCCAACCTGCTCCGGATTCACGGCGTAGAGTCGCTCCACGGCACCGAGCACCGCATCCTGCCGGACATGATCGAGGTTGGCTCCTTCATAGGAATGGCCGCAATTTGCCAAAGCAGCATCACCATCAAGAACGTGAGCTATTACGACCTGGGCATAATCCCGGACGCTTTCCGCCGCCTTGGAATCAAGCTGGAGCAGCGTGGAGACGACATTTTTGTCCCCAGGCAGGACAGCTACGAAATTGACTCCTTCCTGGACGGGTCCATCATGACCATTGCCGATGCTCCCTGGCCCGGCCTTACCCCGGACCTGCTTTCCGTTATCCTTGTTGTCGCGACGCAGTGCAAGGGCAGCGTCCTCATCCACCAGAAGATGTTCGAGAGCCGCCTCTTCTTCGTCGACCGCCTCATCGACATGGGCGCCCAAATCATCCTCTGCGACCCCCACAGGGCCGTTGTCATCGGCCACGACCATCGCATCAGCCTGAAGGCGTCCAGGCTCGTTTCTCCGGATATCCGCGCCGGAATTGCCATGCTGCTGGCAGCAATGAGCGCGAAGGGCACCTCCACCATCGAAAACATTGAACAGATAGACCGCGGCTACGAAGACATCGAAGGCCGCCTGAAGGCCCTGGGAGCCCATATTACCCGCGTATGACCTACGACAAGTTCTTTTCGGCCGATGTCCCCTCCTTCCTCCGTTCCCCGGTAAGGGAAATCTTCCGGAAGGTGGACTTGAACGCCATTTGTTCTTTTGCGGGGGGATATCCTGCGGCGGACACTTTCCCCGTGGATGAAATCCCCGGCCTGGCCGCCCGTGTAATGGAAAAGTACGGCAGCAAAGCCCTGCAATACGGTGCCACGCAAGGGGTGCCGGAACTTCGGGAAGCCATCGCGGCCCGATACGGCGTGCCGGTTTCGCAAGTCCAGATTACGACCTCGTCCCAGCAGGGAATCGACGTGTGTACCCGCATTCTGGTAAACCCCGGCGACATAGTCCTTTCCAACGATCCCACCTACCTTGGTGCACTGCAAAGTTTCCGCGCCTACCGCGCCCAGGTAATGTCCGTGGCCGATTTTTGTAATTCTGAACACTCCTCTCCTGCGAAATTCATCTATGTAATCCCAGACTTCAACAACCCCTCCGGCAAGACAATGACGCTTCAGGAGAGGGAGGAACTGGTGAAGCTGGCACGGGAGCTGGATGTTCTTATTGTGGAGGACAGTCCCTACCGCGAACTGCGCTACAGCGGGGAACCCCTTTGCTCCATCCGTGAGCTGGCGCCGGAAAGGACGCTTCAGCTGGGAAGCTTCTCCAAGGTCTTTGCCCCAGGCTTCCGGCTGGGATGGATTATCGGCCCTGAAGAGCTTCTGGAGCAGATTTATGTGTGCAAACAGTGCCTGGACCTCTGTCCTCCTATGATGGACCAGTACCTGGCGCTGGAATATTTGCAAAGCGGGGCCCTGGACCGGAACCTGAAGCAGACGCTGGAAAAATACCGTTTCCGCAGGGACCTTATGCTTTCGCTTTTGGAGAAATATATGCCGGAAGGCGTTCAGTGGACAAGGCCGGACGGAGGTCTTTTCCTATGGCTAACCCTGCCGGAAGGCATTGATACGGTGAAAATGTACGATGAAGCCCTTGGTTCAGGGGTTGCCTATGTGGCCGGATCCTTCTTTTTCGTGGACGGAAGCCATCGGAATACCATGCGGCTGAACTTCTCTTTCATAGATCAGGCAAAGATGGAGCCCGGCGTCAAGCTCCTTTCTTCGATAATAAAAAGAAACTCAATAGACAAAACCAAGATGTTTCATTTTACCGGTGCGGGAAACAATTTCGTTGTATTTGACGGCAGGGAGGGTATATCGGAGTGCCTGGATGTACCTGGATTATGCCGGAAATATGCCACAGACGGTCTTATGATACTGAAAAACGGCGAGGGAGATGAAGATTTCCGCATGGAATTCTTCAATCCCGACGGTTCCGGCGGAATGATGTGTGGAAACGGCGGTCGTTGCATCGTCGCTTTTGCCGATATGCTGGGCCTGAAGCCTCGCCGGGCCGATGGTACCTGGCTTTTCCGCGCTCCTGACGGTATTCATACGGCGAAAATCCTGTCTCCGGGCCCGGTCTGGACCGTTCGGCTCAAGATGGTGGATGTCCCCTGTGTCAAGGAGATGAAGGGGGGCTTTTTCTTGAATACCGGCACCCGCCATTTCGTGAAATTCGTGGTTGGCGTGGATGCCGTGGAAATCGGCAAAGAAGGCCCTGCACTGCGCTGGGACAGCGATTTTGCGCCTGAGGGAACGAACGTGAACTTTGTCCAGAGGATGCCGGACGGAAGCCTTAAAGTACGCACTTTCGAAAAGGGAGTGGAAGGTGAAACCCTTGCCTGCGGCACCGGCCTCACCGCCAGCGCCATCGCCGCTTTCGTCCAATCCCGCCCTTCTGAGTATTCCGGTCGTTCCGAGTACTCCTGTCGTTCTAAGTATTCCAGTTCTTCTGATAATTCCTGTCATTCCGAGCGAAGCGAAGAATCTGGAATCGCCGCAAGCTTCCGTCTCCAATGCCGTCGCGGAGACATCCTCACCGTGGATTTCACCGCCGGGAAAAACGGATTCACCAACGTTTACCTCACCGGTCCTGCTGAAATGTTGCCCATGGATTGACGGGTTTTCCGCGAGCCTCCATCGACGAAATGTTTCCCCTTTCGGCTCGAAAACGATAGCCCGTCCGGAAAAACGCCCGAAATTACGGACGGGGCATGGTAAAACACGTGGCGGCAACATGTGGCGAGACAAAACCAGACCGGGGCAACACAGGCCGTGACAACTCCGGCTGGGGCCTATGGATACAGCAAGTAAGGCTGGCGCAGGGCCTTGAAGGCCGACACGTCGTCTTTCCAGCGCGCTTTGACTTCACTGGCCGATGCCCCGGCTTCAATCATTTCCTGAATCCAGGCGCAGCCGCAGAGCTTGCGGAAAAAGTCCCCGCCGCCAAGGAAAAAGTCTTCCGGCCGGCCGCAGCGCTCATAGGCATCAATCACATATTTCAGGTCTATGCCGGCGGCAATTATTTCATCGTCGGAAAGGCCCCTGAGGTCCACCCCAAAGCATTTTTCACCCAATAGAGGCGGATTTTTGGCCCCTTCACGGCTTTCCGGGGTAAAGGAAAAGTCGCAGCCCTGCATATCCGGATGTCCGTACATTTCAAAGGGCGCATCGGTGCCACGGCCCAAAGAAACCTTCGTGCCTTCGAAATAGCAGGTGGAAGGGTACAGGTACACGGCCTTCATGTCTTTCAGGTTGGGCGATGGTGCCACCGGAAGGGTATAGCGCGATGCGTGGGTATAATTCCGGCAGGGAACAACTTCCAGGGACAAGGGCTTTTCAATCCAGCCTTCTCCCACTATCATCCTGGCCATTTCCCCAAGGGTTAGCCCGTGAACGATTGGAATGGGCAGCCAGCCCACTCCGGAGCGGTATTTCATATCCAGAATGGGTCCGTCGACATACATCCCGTTCGGGTTGGGACGGTCGAAAATCACCACGCCCTTGCCACCATCGGCACAGGCCTCCATAAGCTGGAACATAGTGATGTAGTAGGTATAAAAACGCAGCCCCACGTCCTGGATATCCACCACCAGGACATCGAAACGGCTTAGCACCTCGGGCGCTCGAAGGTCCGTTTTTCCACCGTAGAGCGAGATGATGGGCACGCCGGTTTTGGCATCGGTGCCGCTTCCCACGTGTTCCCCGGCGTCCGCAGTCCCCCTAAAGCCGTGCTCCGGAGAGAAAATCAGAGAAACGTCCACGCCGCGGCTAAGCATTTCGTCCAGAATGTGCGGAGCCCCGGCCTCGTGGCCGGCAAGTCCGGTCTGGTTGCTAAGGAGCGCGACCTTTTTCCCTTCCAGCAGCGGGAGGTATTTCTCTGGCTGCATATCGCCAAGGATTATCTCTTTCGGGCCGCAGGAGAAGGTCAGCGACAGAAGCGCAAATACAAGTAAGTGTTTCATATTCCAAAGTTAATCCTTATCTTTGAAAAAATACTCCAAATATGGCAAAATTAAGATATCTGGCCGCTTTGGCATTCGCTCTCGCCGCCTGTTCTGGCCCCAAGGCCGTTTGGACCGAGGGCCCGGTGAATGAAAACGGGAAAGCCATGAACAGCCTCCTGCTTCAAAATGTTCCGGCAGGCTCCCGGGTGTGGTTCCAGGAATTGTACGACAGTAAGGAGGTCCTCGAAGGCCCGGCACCGGTGCATTTTCAGGGCACGACTTTCTATGTGGATATTCCTTCAGACGCCAAGGGCGATGTGCTCATAAAATACCTTGGCAGGCCCGTGCCGCGCAAGGGCTGGGCTCCCGAAGGGCTCTGGCTCCAGCAAAAGGGGAAGAAGGATATAGCCATTTCTACGGAATATGTTTTTGGAGAGCACGGTGAAACGGAGATTGATCCGTCCTGGTTTGCCTGCAATTATAGCCCCGGCCCGGCCGATATTATCCCTCGCATCAAGAAAATACGCTACGGAAATGCACCGTTGATTTCTTTGGACAGGAAGCCGGTTTCGGTTAAAATCCGGGAAGAAGACTATCCTTCCGGCTGGTACAGGATTTCCATTGACGCTCAGGGAAAGGCTGCCGTGGAGGCTGCCGACAGCATCGGCATCTTCTATGCCGGCATCACGCTTTCAAAGCTTCCGGACAAGGTCCGTGAAGGCGCTCTGGAGGACTGGCCGGACCTGCCTGTCCGCGGTTTTATGCTGGATGTGGCCAGGGATTTCCGCACGAAGGAGGAAATATTTGAAGTTCTGGACATTATGGCCTCCTACAAACTTAACACCCTGCATTTCCACCTGGGCGAAGACGAGTCCTGGAGCCTGGAAATACCCGCCCTTCCGGAACTCGCGGCTTTTGGCGGCAATCACGCTCTTCCGGATTGGGACCTTCAGGAAACGAAGGCGCTTAAACCCATGGCCGGAGGCGCCATCGGCAACAGGAGTTATTATACCGAGGCCGAGTACAAGGAAATCCTCCGATATGCCGCCGAGCGCTGCATAGACGTGATTCCGGAATTCGACGCCCCTGGACATTCCCGCGCTTCCATCAAGGCGATGCAGGCCTATGAGCGTCGCAGCGGGGACTCTTCCCTCCGTCTTCAGGACCCCTCCGATGATTCGAAATACTGGACGGCCCAGGACTTCACGGACGACGTGCTAAGTGTTGAACTGCCCGGCGTTTACAAATTCTACGGAATCGTTTTCGACGAGCTTATCCGCATGCATAAAGAGGCCGGGGTGCCGCTGCGGGCCATACACATCGGCGGGGATGAAGTTCCTTCAGGAGTCTGGGCCGGGAAAGACCGCTCGGCACAGAAGGATTATTTCACCCGGAGGATGCTGGATTTGGCCGAAGAACGTGGAATCAAGCTTGCCGGCTGGCAGGAAATGGCCTTGGAACTTACTCCCGAGACCGCGGAACGTCTGAAAAAGAGCACTTATTTCCTGAATGCCTGGAGTACACATGATAATATAGAACTTACATATCGCCTTGCGAACGAAGGTTTTCCGGTGCTGCTTTCCAATGTGAACAACGCCTATGTGGACCTCTCTTACGGCGATGGATTTGAGGATATCGGCCTTAACTGGGGCGGTTATGTGGACGAGCGCAAGAGTTTCGCCCTGCAGCCCTGGAAAATATATGAGTCGGCAAGATGGACAGGTGTGGACACCCCGCTGGATGTCAGTGTGGCGGCCGAAGGGAAAACGCCTCTCCTCCGTCCGGAAATGGTTATCGGTGCCGAAGCCCTGCTTTGGGGAGAGAAGGTCCGCAGCTTTGGCGACGTGACATATCAGATTTTCCCGAAGGCGCTGGGCGTGTTCGAAAGGTCTTGGAATGCATCGCCTTCATGGCCCACCGACAGTGCTTTCAAGGAGGATTTCGACCGTTTTTACAGTATTGTTTCGGCCCGTGAAAAGCCGAAATGGGACAAGAAAGGATATAATTATAAGAAAAGATAAAATGCGTGTTGCAGTTGTTGGAGCCACGGGTCTTGTGGGCTCGAAAATGTTGGAAGTGTTGCAAGAAAGGAATTTTCCTGTGACGGAACTTTTGCCGGTGGCATCGTCCCGCTCCTGGGGCAGGAAAGTGTCTTTCGGCGATAAGGAATGGACGGTCATAAGTGCCGATGAGGCCATTTCCCGAAAGCCTGCGCTGGCTCTTTTCAGCGCCGGCGGGGCCACATCTGGAGAACTGGCGCCGCGTTTTGCCGCAGCCGGATGCTTCGTAGTGGATAATTCCTCTTATTGGCGGATGGCGCAGGACGTTCCCCTTGTGGTCCCGGAGATAAATGCCGATGTGCTCACGGAAAAAGACAAGATTATTGCGAATCCCAACTGCTCTACCATCCAGATGGTGCTGCCCCTGGCCCCGCTTCACAAGGCCTACGGAATCAAGCGAATCGTGGTGAGCACCTATCAGAGCGTTACCGGCGCAGGCCAGAAGGGCATCGAGCAGCTTTTGGCCGAACGCGCAGGCGGCAAGGGCGAGAAGTTCCCTCACCAGATAGACATGAACATCCTTCCGCACATAGATTCCTTCCTTCCGGACGGCTATACCAAGGAGGAGATGAAGATGGTGAACGAGACCAGAAAGATACTCAGGGACGCTTCCATTGCCGTTTCTGCCACCACCGTGCGCGTTCCGGTAATGGGCGGGCACTCGGAAAGCGTGAACCTGGAATTCCACAGGCCTTTCGAACTGGAAGAGGCTAAAAAACTTATGGCCGATATGCCCGGCGTGGTGGTCCAGGACTCCCCCGAAGAGAATCTTTACCCCATGCCTATCAACGCCTGGGGCAAGGACGAGGTCTTTGTGGGCCGAATACGCCGGGACAATTCCGTCCCCAACGGAATGAACCTCTGGTGTGTGTCGGACAACCTTCGAAAGGGCGCTGCCACCAACGCCGTCCAGATTGCCCAGGTTTTGCTCCAAAAAGGCTTCCTGTCATTCTAACTTTAACCTGCATGGATTCAAAGTTCTTCAAAGACCTGCTAAGTATCGATTCCACCACCGGCAAGGAACGTGACCTTGCCATCTGGCTTCATGAAACCCTGGAGGCACCGGCGAAAGAGTTGATGGAAGTTGGCGACGGCACGCTTAACCTTTTGCTTTCCTGGGGGCAGCCCAGGGTGGTTTTCTGTACCCATATGGACACAGTTCCGCCCTATATTCCGCCTGTTTTCGAAGAAGACAAGGTTACAGGGCGGGGTTCCTGTGACGCCAAGGGGCAGATCCTGGCAATGTACAGCGCTTGCCGTCAGCTGGAGGCCGAAGGAAAAAGCGGCTTCGCCCTGCTGCTCCTTGCAGGGGAGGAAAGCGGTTCCTGGGGCGCCAAAGCCTTTGCGAAAACGCCTTTCCAGGCCCCTTTCCTCATAGTTGGAGAGCCCAGCGGGAACAAAATGGTATCGGCCGCAAAGGGCACACTTTCCTATAATCTGACCTTCCTTGGAAAGCCCTTCCATTCGGGTTATCCGCAGTTCGGCGTGAGCGCGGTTGAACTCTTCAACCAGTTCTATAACAAGCTGAAAGCCAAGGATTTCGGCACGGACGCGGAGCTTGGCGAAACAACGTGGAACATTGGTCTTCTGGAGAGCCCCAATCCGCAGAATATCCTTTCTCCGGAGCTCCGCTGCCGCCTTTATTTCCGCACGACTTTCGCTTCGCACGCCGCAGTGCAGGAGTGGATGGACGCCTTGGCGGGAGAGCAGCTCAGGGTGGAAGCCCGTGGAGGCGACGCTCCCGCAAAATACCTTACGCTGCCGGGTTTCGAAAGCGCTCCGGTCGCATTTGGCTCCGACGCTCCGCACCTCGGGAATTTCGGCCATAAGATTATATGCGGCCCCGGAAGCATCCGCTTTGCGCATCGTGACGACGAGCACATCCTTCTGGCCGACATTGAAAAGGCCGTTTCACTTTACGTAAAAATGTTCAATCAGCTATGATAAAAGTCATAATCAGTGGCTATGGCAAAATGGGCCACATGATAGAAAAAGAGCTCAGGGACAAGGGAATAGAGCTTGTGGATGCCAGCGAAAACATCCAGGCAACTCCGGCCGATGTCGCCAGGGAATGCGTGTGCATAGACTTCACCACGCCCCAGGCTTTCCGGGAGAACTATCCTTTCATTGCAAAGCACTTCAAGGCGGCCGTAATTGGCACAACCGGCTGGAACGACATTGCCAGCCAGGTTTTCAATGCCTTTGAGCAGGCCGGAACACCTATGATTTACACTTCGAATTTCTCCCTGGGGGTGAATGCCCTCTATGCCGCCACCAAGAAAGTTACGGCTCTGCTTAAAGGGGAGGGTTATACGCCTGAAATAGAGGAAGTTCACCATATCCATAAGCTCGATGCGCCTTCCGGAACGGCCAAGTCCCTGGCCCAAATCGTCGAGGACGGCCTTGGGCTGGCGCCCGAAATCCGCTCCATAAGGGAGGGGGAAGTGCCTGGCATTCATACGCTTACCCTTCGTTCCGGCTGCGACCAGCTCACCCTTCGGCACGAAGCCTTCTCCCGTGAAGGCTTTGCAAAAGGTGCCGTAGCCGCCGCCCTCATCACCGAAGGCCTCAGCGGTGTCCACGAATTCGGCGACCTGCTATAAAAAACACCGCTCCACCCACGAAAACGGGGTAAAACATGGAAGGAGACGGGTAAAAAACAAAAATCGGCAGAATTTATTATATTTGTGAATATGAAACGCAGATCTTTCCTGAAGGATGCCGCTTGGGTAAGCGTTTTTGCTTCGGTGGCGCCGGTTATTTCATCTTGTTCCAGCCTGACGGCCAACAACAAGGGCCCAGGTCCTGTTGCCGCCCGTCTTCCTTTCCGGGACAATGGCAGCTTCACCCTGCTGCAGTTTACCGATACCCATTATATCTGTGACGATCCCCGTTCGGAGCGTGCCCTGGCCTGCGTTAAAGAAGCGCTGGAAGGTGTAAAACCGGACTTCGTAATTCACACCGGAGACATTGTTTTCGGGAAACCGGATCTGGACAGCGCCCGGGAGATATTGATGCCCCTTGCCGAAAGCGGCATTCCGTGGGCGGTGACTCTCGGTAACCACGATTCCGAGTTCGGCGCCACCAGGGAAGAAATGTTTTCCCTGATCCGCAGCCTTCCCGGCTGCGTAAACACCCCGCCTAAAGAAGGGGTGTACGGCTGTTCCAACGATGTTATTACCTTGCAAGGGCCAAACGGTACGGAGCGCGCATTTTACCTTTTCGATTCCATGGATACCGTTATCCTCCGAGGCATGGAAGAGGAGCATTGTTACGATTATATCCGTCACAGCCAATTGGGCTGGTACAAAGCGCACAGCGAAGTTTTGCAGGCCGATAATGGCGGCCAGCCCGTCCCGGCGCTGGCCTTCCTCCACATCCCGCTCAGGGAAATAGAAAGGGCCCTGTGGGAAGCCCCGAACCGTTTCCTTGTCGGAAACAACTTCGAAGAGCCTTGTCCGTCCCGTGTGAACAGCGGACTTTTCGGCCTGTTCCTGGAAAGGCAGGATGTTCAGGCCATTGTCACCGGCCACGACCACGACTGCGATTACGTCCTTCGCGGAGAAACGGGTATTTATTTCATTTATGGCCGGTTCAGCGGCTCTGACACCGTCTATAACCATTTGGGCCGCAGCGGAGTATCGGAAGAAAAGATTTCCGGTTGCAGGGTATTCCGCTTCCGTCAGGGCCAGGCGGGTTTCAAAACCTGGGTGCGCCTTCAAGGTGGCGAGGTTCAAAACGAATTGGAGTTAATGTAAAAATTCTATACATCTGTATCATGAAATGGCTGCATAATTTACTCAAAGGCTGTTCTTTGACCACGGCGCTCTTTGTATTCCAGGCTTGCTACGGCACGCCGCCAGGCATGTATGACAGATCGCTCAATTTCAAGGTGGTATCTTCTGAAACCGATGAGCCCATAGAAGGCGTCCAGATTAGTTTCAAGGAATATGAAGACGAAAATCTGGACTGGATCCCTATCGGTGTAACCAATTCCGACGGAGAGGCTTATGTTACTTTTGTAAACTGGTATAAAGATTCACCCAAGTTCCGTTTCAAGGCGGAAGACGAGATTTTCCAAGTAAAGGATTCGGTCATTGCCGATATGACCCCTCGCCTTGTCCAGATTCGCCTGCAAAAAGCAGAATAAATGCTTCGAAACACCCTCTTCCGTCTTTTCAGGGCCAACGAGATGAAGGTGCACGAACTGAACTATCTGTTCTGGGAGTGCACCACACGCTGCAATCTGCACTGCCGCCATTGCGGAAGCGACTGTATGGCCGCTGGCGGAGAGGAGGATATGCCGCTGGAAGATTTCCTGCGTGCGTTTGACACCATTCCTTCAAAGGAACGACCTCCGGAATTCACACTTGTCCTTACGGGCGGCGAGCCCCTTCTTCGTCCGGATATCACAGAGGTGGGACGGGCCATGCGTCGGCGCGGCTGCAGCTGGAGCATTGTTTCCAATGGCTGGTTTTACGACGAAGCCATGCATGAAAAGCTTATTTCGGCGGGCCTGGGTGCCCTCACAATCAGCCTGGACGGCCTTGAGCCGGAGCACGACTGGATGCGAGGCCGAAGCGGCAGTTTTGTCCGGGCTAAGCGGGCCATCACCATTGCCGCTGCGGAACCCCGAATAAATTTCGACGTTGTAAGCTGCATCAACCGCCGCAACATAGGACAGCTGGATGCGCTTTATGATGAGTTGGCGGCGTTAGGCGTCAAACATTGGCGCATCTTCACCATCATTCCCATCGGCCGGGCAAAAGATGATCCCGAAATGCATCTTACCAATTCCGAATTCGTCCTCCTGATGGAATTCATAAAGGCGAAGGAAGGCCCCATGGCCGTGAGTTTCAGCTGTGAGGGATATCTGGGCCGATATGAGCGAGCTGTGCGACAGAATCCATTTTTCTGTCGTGCCGGAATAAACATTGCCTCGGTCCTGATTGACGGCCGAATCTGCGCTTGCCCCAACATTGACCGCGATGCTTTTTCGCAGGGCAATATCTACCGGGACAATCTATGGGAAGTCTGGCAGGAGCGATTCCAACCCTTCCGAGACCGCAGCTGGACAAAACGCGGAATTTGTGAGGGCTGCCCTGTGTGGCGGGACTGCCAGGGGAACGGAATGCACAATTGGCACGGAGACTGCTCCGAAGTAATCAACTGCCACTATCGCAAGACCTTGATTTAAGCAGGCCGACAACAGTCGTCGATACCAGAAAAAAGAAGGCAACTCACTTTGACATGAACCCCGAAAGTTAGACAAAAAACTTTCGGGGTTTTGTTATGC
>CACYCP010000081.1 GCA_902772985.1 uncultured Bacteroidia bacterium
AAGATATTGTTAAGAAGGCAGTGCCCCAGAATATTTCAGAGGCAGAGCCTAAGGATACCGGTAAAAAATAGGAGATTAGCATTATGTCAAAATTTGGAAGTTCCAGCAATAAAAAGGAAGTCCCTCAGGCATCGTCCAACTCCCTTTCCGATATCGTGTTCATGCTCCTGTTCTTCTTTATGGTTACAACCCAGATGCGTGAAACCGAGAATAAGGTCAAGGTTGTCATGCCTGTCGCATCAGAAGTAGCCAAACTGGAAAGAAAGGACCTGAGCGCCAATATCAACATCGGCAGCCCTACCCTGCAGTATCAGGCAATGTACGGTACCGATGCCCGTATCCAGCTTAACGACTCTTTCAAGACTGTGGCCGATATTCGCGACTTCATCGCTGCAGAACGCGATGCAATGTCCGAGGCGGAGAGGTCTCTGATGACCGTCAACCTCCGTGTCGACCAAGATGTCCGAATGGGTATCGTTTCCGATGTGAAACAGGAGCTGCGCCGTTGCTCAGCCCTGAAGATTATGTACGCGGCAAGAAAGCCTTCCGAATAATCTGAACATCGAAATATTCGTTTCAAGTCCCCGGCCCTGCAATGGCGCCGGGGCCTTTTTTTGCTTTCTATTCAGCCCCGCTTGTGTTATCAATCTATTTATTATCAATTATTTAACTTGAAATTTATTTAGCTCTTCATTATTTCCGATTCATTTCTCTGAAACCTAAATTTGCGCCTTTAACCAATATTGTTCCTATAAATGAGAAAAGAGATGGAAGGGCCTCCAACGAACCCCGGCAAAGGCTATTCGCCACAGGAATCAAGGCGCATTTTTAGCGAAGAAATGGCTTGGATGGGACGATTCGTCCTTGACTGGCATTCAAACGAACTGAAACAGGTTCCAGATGAAAAGGTAAGAAGGGAGATGACACTTTACGACCTTAGGAAATTGGTAGGAGGTCCCGGAGAGGGTTTCGGCCAGATGCAGGAACGTCTTAACAGCCTTACCGACGGAATACTGGAGCGCCTTCGCCAGGAATTCCCGAAATTCCGGGATATAGATCTTCTGGTTTACAGCTATTATGCGGCTGGCTTTCCGAACCGGCTGACCCAGTTCCTGTCCGGTTACAAACGTGAAAACGACGTGATGGTGATACGAAACAGGATGAGGAATCACATTATCTATTCCAAATCCCCGAACAAGGAGGAGTATCTGGAATTCTTGCCCCAAAAGGGTTGCCGTTTTGACTAAGATATGCTATCTTTGCTTGATATTTCGCAAAAATCCCTTTTATGGAAAATGTAAAGAGAACCAAAATCAAGGAGCTCCTGAATTCGGAGCCCGGTGCACAGGTCCTTGCCAAAGGCTGGGTACGCACCAAAAGAGGTAACAAGCAAGTCAAATTCATAGCTCTCAATGACGGTTCCACCATTAATAATATACAGGTTGTAGCCAATGCCGAACTCTTCGATGAAGAGTTGCTGAAACGCATCACAACCGGCGCTTCCCTAGCCGTGAAAGGAACCCTGGCCGAATCCATCGGAAGCGGGCAGGCCGTTGAAATCCAAGCCACGGAAATTGAAGTCCTTGGAGACTGCGATCCCATGAGATTCCCTCTCCAGAAAAAAGACACCAGCCTGGAATATCTCAGGAGCGTCGCACACATGCGCCTTCGCACCAATACCTTCGGAGCCGTCCTTAGAATCCGCAACCAGATGGCTTACGCAATCCATACCTTCTTCAACCAGAAGGGCTTCGTCTATTTGCATACACCCATCATTACCCAGAGCGATGCAGAAGGAGCCGGAGACATGTTCCATGTTACTACAATGGACCTGAAAAACATCCCCCTGGACAAAAAAGGAGAGGTAGATTTCAGCAAGGATTTCTTCGGAAAGAAGACTTCGCTCACCGTATCGGGTCAGCTTGAAGGAGAACTTGGTGCCACCGCCGTGGGCGAAATTTACACCTTCGGTCCCACATTCAGGGCAGAAAATTCCAACACCCCCCGTCACCTTGCCGAATTCTGGATGATAGAACCTGAAATGGCCTTCTATGATATCCAGGACGATATGGATTTGGCCGAGGAGTTTGTAAAGTACCTGGTTCAGTGGGCCCTGGACAACTGCATGGACGACCTGAAGTTCCTCTGCGAAAAATACGACGAGGAACTCATCGACAGGATGCGCAGCGTCGTGGGCATCAATTTCGAGCGCGTTACATATACCCGCGCCGTCCAAATCCTGGAGGAAGCCATCGCCAACGGTACCGTATTCGAGTACCCGGTACAATGGGGCACCGATTTCCAGAGCGAGCACGAACGCTACCTGGTAGAGAAATACTTCGGAAAACCGGTCATCCTCATAGACTTCCCTAAGGATATCAAGGCCTTCTACATGAAGCAGAACGAGGACGGTCGCACTGTCCGCGGAATGGATGTCCTGTTCCCGAAGATCGGGGAAATCATCGGCGGAAGCGAAAGGGAGGCGTCCCTGGAGAAGCTGGAAAAGAGAATCGAAGAACTTGGCATGTCCCGCAAGAACCTGGAGTGGTACATCGATACGCGCCGCTATGGCAGCGTGCCGCACAGCGGCTTCGGCCTTGGTTTTGAACGCCTGCTGCTCTTCGTGACCGGCATGTCCAACATCCGTGACGTCATTCCGTTCCCCCGCACCCCGAAGAATGCTGAATTTTAGAGTCTTCGCTCAGAATTACAACTGTCATCCTGAGAAGCGAAGTGACGAAGGATCTGGAGGAAAGTGACGAAGGACCTTATTAAATATTGATTTATGTTAGTTATTGGTATCGCCGGAGGTTCCGGTTCCGGAAAGACAACTGTCGTGAAAGCCATCGTCAACCAGCTGCAAGGCAAGGTTGTGGTCATTCCCCAGGATTCCTATTACAAGGATTCCAGCCATGTTCCTGTGGAAGAGCGCAAGAACATCAACTTCGACCACCCGGACGCCATTGACTGGAAACTGATGTGCCAGCAAATCCGTGAACTGAAAAGCGGAAGGACCATAGAGCAGCCTGTCTATTCCTACATTACCTGCTCCCGCTCCACGACAGAAACCATTACGGTGGAGCCGGCCGAAGTCGTAATCGTGGAAGGCATCCTCATTTTCACCTGCAAGGAACTCCGGGACCAGATGAACATAAAGATTTTCGTGGATGCCGACGGCGACGACCGCCTGATGCGAATCATCGTCAGGGACATTGCCGAGCGCGGACGCACAATCGAAACCGCCATCGAACACTACTGCGACACGGTGAAACCGATGCACCTGCAGTTCATCGAGCCGTCAAAGCGATATGCCGATATCATTGTCCCTCAGGGCGGCCACAACGTTGTTGCCATTGACATAATCAAAAATACCGTAGAGAAGGCCCTGAAACAGAAAAGAAGCCGGAGAAAGAAATGAAATTCAAGCTTACACCGGACCAGAAAGTCGGACTTTACATCACCGTGAGCGTTCATCTCGCGGTGATTATCGTATTGCTTCTGGTAAGGATAGGCTACGAAATAAAAAGAGAGAACAGCTTCGTGCTGGACTTCACAAAACAGGAAGAGTTGGAGCGTAAGGAGGAGGAAAAGCAACTGCGTGAAATATCGGCCCGGCAACTGGAGCAAATGATTTCGGCGGCCCAGGGGGTTCCTGTACGGAATATCAGCGTGGACCGCTCTACCCTTAAGGACGACAAGGGCATTGACGCCGAGAAACTGTACCGCGACGCTGAAAGGCTGGCACAGGAGTTGAAGGACGGACAAAAGCAAGTGAATGAAGACCCGGAAGATTTTGTTAGGACGCCGGAACCGGACAAGAAGGATAAAAAACCGGAACAGACACGGCCATACAGCGGTCCGTCGGTCCTTTCCTGGAGCCTTGACGGCAGAAAGGCCACCCATCTTCCCATTCCGGCCTACCGCTGCTACGGAGCCGGGGAAGTTACGGTGATAATCGCCGTAAACAACCGTGGAGATGTGGTCAACGCCAAGGTCGATGAGAGCGTGTCCACCTCGGACTCCTGCCTTCGTACCTTTGCAATAAGGGCCGCACGCATGTCGAAGTTCTCTTCTTCCACCACGGCGCCGTCCCGGCAGATGGGAAGTATAACTTATGCATTCATTGCGCAGTAGGTATGAAAAAGATTTTTGCCATACTCTTTAGCCTTGTGATTTCGCAGTTTGCGTTTTCCCAAGGCAAGGTTTCTACCCGCAGCTACCGCCTTGCGGACTTCCCCGACAAGATTACAAAGGTTGTCCTTGTGGGGAACGAGGTCCTGTGCAGTTCCCTTCGCCAGGAAGTGGTGAACCACTGGGATGCATCGGCCTTTGAATTCTGCACGGAAGAGCAGTTCCACAAGTTGATGTCTTCGCCCGATTACTATTTCTTGATTCCCCTTCAAAAGCGCTTCAAGGAGGAGCAGCAGCCAGGTGTCGTGTTCCTTTCGCTGCTTAAAGGCGGGCCCGAAGCGAAAGCCGGCGGTATAGGAGCCATGCACGAAATCGTTTCCCTTCCCCTTGCCGCCGCAAGTGTTGGCGGAGGACGCGAACTGGTGTTCATGAGTGCCTTCGTAAGGTCCATACAAAGCTATACCCTGGCTGCAATGGGCTCGGAAAAGGTCGCCTATCTGCCGGAGAACTGGTTTAACGAGAAATACGCCAAGGAGAAGAAAACCAAACAGATATTCTTCTCGAAAGACGATTTGGAGGAGAGGGTTGACGAAGCCGCGATGATAAAATACAGTGACGAGGATATCCATTATGTGGAAGAGTCCCTTGCAAATGAAGAGTTCTCGGCAGGAGGCTACAACACCCTTGTCAGTTATTGTGTATCGCCTCTTTTCCCAGAGATCGGTTCGTTCAGCTACCAGTTGCTCATTAATGCCGACACCCTGGAGATATACTACATTTCCAAGCATAAGATCAGCGAAAAAAGCGGTCCCGGTTTCACCTTGGACGATTTGAAAAAGATTTCGAAAGGCCGATGAAAAGCGGTGTTTCCCCAAGCGGAGTTAAATATGCGGTTTGCCGCAGCGGCCGGGCGGTGGCCTGCTGTGCTCTTTCCATAGGATGCGGCACCAGGGACGAAGAGGGTTATCCCATTGGTATAGCCCACTTCGTGGAGCACACCCTGTTCCGGGGTACAACTCGCAAAAGCGCCTCTGTGATAAACTCTTACCTGGACCGTCTGGGCGGTGAGCTGAACGCCTACACCACGAAGGAGGAGATTGTCCTGCACGCTACCGTACTTAAGGAGGACCTGGGTAAAGCCGCGCGCCTGCTTTTCGAACTTGCTACGGAGCCGGCTTTTCCCGAAAAGGAAATAGAAACCGAACGCGGAGTGGTTCTGGACGAGATTATTTCTTATAAAGACAATCCCGCAGAAGACGTGTACGACAACTTCGAAGCCCTGCTTTTCGAAGGCAGTCCACTCCAGAACCCCATACTTGGGACCAAGGCCTCGGTAAAAAAGATAAGCGCTGAAATGCTCCACCGCTTCGTGAAGGAAAAATTCATACCGGAAAAGATGGCTTTCACCCTGGTCGCCGATATTGACGAGGCCACTTTGGAGAAAAAAGTACTTAGGATTATTGACGATGTCTTTCCACAAAACCATAGAGAAGCATAACAACGAGGTGAACGCCGTGATTGGCGGACGCGCCCCGTCCCTGTACGAGACTCCGGACAGGCTGGTGGCGGCAATGCTGGCGAACATCCTTGGCGGACCTGCATCCAATTCCCTGCTGAACAAGGAATTGAGGGAAAAACGTGGCTGGGTATATGGAATCGAGTGCTCCTACACCCAGTACAAAGATACGGGAATCGTGGCAATCAGTTTCGGCTGCGACCGTCCAAACCTGGACGCCTGCCTTTCCGCCATAGACAAGATTCTCAAGGGTTTGCAGGAAAAGCCACTCTCCCCTTCAAAACTTCGCGCACAGCGCAGACAGCTGCTGGGACAGCTTATGATAAGTTCGGAATCGGCCGAAGCACAGTGCCTTTCGATGGGAAAAAGCCTGCTGGCCTGGGGAGAAATCCTTAGCCCGTCCCAGACTCGCAGCCTTATTGAAGCCATAACTCCCCAGCAAATACAAAAAATGGCACAGAGACTGTTCTGTGCCGATAATCTTTCTTCGCTGATTTACCTTTAATTGGCCACTTCGCAAAGGAATTTTATCCTTACAAGGCGAATTTCTTCCTCCTCATAATCTGCACTGAGGGCCTGCAGGGCATCGGCAAGGGAATCCGAGGCGGCATCGTTGCGGAACCAGTCGTAGATTTCCTCCACCACTTCCGGATCCAGCTGCTCTTCTATGTAATAATTGATATTGATGCGCGTACCGGTTGAAACAATGGCCTCTATCTCGCTAAGGAGACTGTCCATTTCCATATTGTAAGTGGCGGCAATGTCGTCCAGGGAGAGTTTCCGGTCTATGGCCTGGATAATGGCCACCTTGTTTCCGGACTTCGAGGTAACCGATTTCACGACGAAATCGTCCGGGCGCATTATCTCATTCTCTTCCACCCACTTGGCTATGAGATCTATGAATGGCTGGCCGAATTTGCGGGCCTTGCCTTCACCAACGCCCTGGCACTTTTCCCAAAGTTCCTGGAGGGTGAGCGGATAGACTATGGTCATATCTTCCAGGGCTGCGTCGGAGAAGAGTATCCATGGCTGAAGTCCGCGGCGCCGGGCCTCGTCCGTCCTCAAATCCTTGAGCATGGCAAGGAGCACCGTGTCTCCGCCTCCCCCGCCAACAGTTGCGGCCGGTCCGTCCTCGTCATCGTCGTCCTCTCCTTCCGAGAAGGTACGGTCTTCGGCCAGCATCACCGGATAAGGGGCCAGGAAGAACTCCAGGCCCTTGTCCGTTGCCGAGATAAGTCCGTAATTCTCAATGTCTTTATTCAGGAAGTGAAGTATGATGCCTTGATGGATAATAGCCGACCAGAACCTGACATCCCGGTCCTTTCCGGCGCCGAAAAGCGGGAGTTCGTCGTGCTTGTAGGATTTTATCATGGCATTTGGCACGCCCGCAAGAATGCCGGCAAGATGCTCCAGCTTGAAATGCTCCGGCAGGGCCTCTATGAGCTCTATCACAAGGCACAGCTCTTCCTTGCCGTCAAATCGCTGCTTCGGGTGCAGGCAATTGTCGCAGGCACCACAATTGTCCTGCGTATAATCCTCTCCGAAATAATTGAGCAGCAGTTTGCGCCGGCACTGGCTGGATTCGGCATAAGCCACGGTTTCCTTCAGCAGTTGCTTGCCTATTTCCTGTTCGGCCACAGGCTTTCCCTGCATGAACTTCTCCAGTTTCTGGATGTCCTTATAACTATAATAGGTTATGCACTGCCCCTCCCGTCCGTCACGGCCGGCACGGCCGGTTTCCTGATAATAGCCCTCGATGCTCTTCGGGATGTCGTAATGTATGACGAAACGCACGTCCGGCTTATCGATTCCCATTCCGAAGGCGATGGTGGCCACGATAACGTCTATTTCTTCCATCAGGAACATATCCTGATTGTCGGCCCTGGTTTTGGCATCCAGGCCGGCGTGGTACGGAAGGGCCTTGATGCCGTTTATTGACAGCATCTGCGCCATTTCCTCCACTTTCTTGCGGCTCAGGCAGTAGATGATGCCAGATTTCCCGGGATTCTGCCTTATGAAGCGTATGATGTCTTTCTCCGGCTCTACCTTATCCCTTACTTCATAATAGAGATTTGGCCGATTGAAGGACGAACGGAACACCCTGGCATCCTGGATGCGCAGGTTTTTGAGGATGTCGCTTTGAACCTTGGGCGTTGCCGTGGCGGTAAGGGCGATGACCGGAGCAGGCTGGATCTGGTCTATGATGGAGCGTATCTTGCGGTATTCCGGACGGAAATCGTGCCCCCATTCCGAGATGCAATGGGCCTCGTCCACCGCATAGAAGGATATCTTTATTTCCTTCAGCAAGGCTATGTTTTCTTCCTTAGTGAGCGATTCCGGTGCCACATACAGCATTTTCGTGGCACCGCTCAGAAGGTCTTCCTGCACCTGGGCAATCTGGACGCGGCTAAGGGAAGAATTCAGGAAATGCGCAACTGAGCCGCTGTCACCGGCATCAAATCCCCTTATCACATCCACCTGATTCTTCATCAGCGCGATAAGTGGGGAGATAATAATTGCGGTGCCTTCCATCACCAGGGCCGGAAGCTGGTAGCAAAGGGATTTGCCGCCGCCCGTGGGCATAAGGACAAATGCGTTTCCGCCACCGACCAAATGACGAATAATACTTTCCTGATCCCCCTTAAAAGCGTCATAGCCGAAAAAGGTCTTCAGTTTTTCCTGTAATATGCCCAAGTTTACGGCCATCGTAAAAATTTTATAAATATTCGCTTACTAATTTACCAAAACTTCGGCGCAATTCCAAATATTTTGTTTTTAAAAATTGAAATTTACTTTGTCAGAAATATTCACTATCTTTGCAAGATGAACCGAAAACGGCTCTGCACAAGTATAGGAACAAACGTTAAAAAGATAAATTTATTATGAAAATTGCAAAAATTATCGCCGTAGTATCGGCAGCCATCGTAATCGTAGCCTGTGGCGGTCCCAAGCTGGAAGGCTCCAAGGAAGTTCGCGACCTTTATCCCTCCAAGGGAGAAATTGACACCACCTCTTATCTGCTTGGTGTGAACATGGGTCTTATCATCACCCAGAATAATTTCGGCGAGCTGGATATGGCTCTCCTCCGCAAGGGTATGGACGACGCGCTGAAGGCAAAAGAGGGCAAGCCCATGGATTCCGTCTTCGTAAAGCAGTTCAAGATGGATCCCACCAACATGAGCATGGTATTCAACAGCTATCTTGAGAAGCGCGGTGCCTATGAAGGAGCCCTGAACATCGAAAAGGGTGACAAGTTCCGCAGGGATTTCTATGTAAAGAACAGCGCCGATTCCACCGCTTCCGGTATCGTTTACCTGATCCAGGATTCCGGCAGCGAGAAGCGTGCAAGCAACAAGCAGGACACCGTTAAGGTGAACTACCGCGGCACCCTCATCGACGGCACCGAATTCGACAAGAACGACGGCATCGAGTTCCCTCTGAACCGTGTCATCCCCGGCTGGACCGAAGGTATGCAGCTGGTGGGCGAAGGTGGCAAGATCACCCTGGTTATCCCTTCGCACCTCGCCTATGGTGAAAGGGGTCCCCGCGACATCGGCAACAACGCCACCCTCATCTTCGACGTCGAACTGCTGGAAGTTAAGCCTTTCGTAGAAAAGGAACAGTAAGATATGGCACTGGAACTGGAAGGAACAATCCGGCAGAAGCTGCCCGTGCAGTCCGGGACATCGTCCCGCGGCGCCTGGATGAAGCAGGAATTCATCCTGGAATATCCCGACGGCAACTACACTTCACAAGCCTGTCTCCTTGCCCGGGGACAGGATAAAGTGCAGGAGTTGGAGAAATACCAGGCCGGAGACCGGGTGAAGGTTTCCTTCAATATCAAGAGCCGGGAATTTAACGGCCGATGGTTCACCGACATCCAGATTTGGCGAATCGCCCCTGCCGGAGACCAGCAGCAACCCGCTCCCCCCGCCTCTTTCCAGACTCCTCCGCCCCCGTCACTGGACGATATGCCTGCCGATGAAGGCGACGACATGCCGTTCTAGTACGATTTTTGACCATCGCAATCTCCGGGAAATACATTGCTGTTTCCCGGAGATTTCCTTATATTTGTAAACTTATATGACAATATGGCAAATAATCGTTGGTATAGAATCGCAAAAGACGGCCTGTTTGTGGCCATAGCAATTTTCCTGATAGTCCGCGGACGGGTTTTCGGAGCCGTATTAGGCATCCTTGCCGCCTACTGGTACGGACGCGACCTTGCCCAGCAGTTTAAAATGCTCCGGCAGGAAGGCAGCCTGGGCTCGGAAAAAAGTGAAACAAAGGTGAGGGCCGATGACGGAAAGATAACCGTGACCGACCCGAACACCAAGGAAGTGGATTTTGAAAAGGAATGATTCCAAGGGATACAGCACAGCTCATCCTTGACACCGCCCGCATCGAAGAGGTGGTGGGAGACTTTGTGACGCTGAAGCGCCGCGGAGCCACGCTATGGGCTTGCTGTCCCTTCCACAACGAAAAGACTCCTTCATTCGCCGTAACGCCTTCCAAGGGCATTTTCAAGTGCTTCGGCTGCGGAAAGGCCGGAAGTGCCGTGGGATTCCTCATGGAGTATGAGAAGATGACTTACTGGGAAGCCCTTCGTTACCTGGCCAATAAATACCATATCGAAGTCAAGGAAGAGGAAGAAACGGCCGAACAAATTGCCGCACGCCAGCGGAGCGAAAGCCTGATGGCCGTGAGCGAATTCGCCCGTAAATACTTCTGCGACCAGCTCCGGGAGCCGGAAGGCCGCGCCGTGGGATACGGGTACTACCGAAACCGGCACATTGAAGACACCACTATCGAGCAGTGGAGCCTGGGCTGGGCGCCATCGGGGAAAAGTTCCTTCGTAGAAGCAGCCCGTGCCGCAGGTTACAAGGATGAATACCTGGTGGATGCAGGCCTTGCCATACGGCAGGAAGACGGCTCGCTGGTGGACAAGTTCCGCGAAAGGGTGATGTTCCCCATCCACTCCATTAGCGGGCGCGTCATCGCTTTCAGCGGCCGTACCCTCAAGGCGGACAATCCCGCCAAATACGTCAACTCGCCGGAGACGGATATATATATTAAGAGCCGAAACCTGCTTGGCATCTACTTTGCCAAAAGCGAAATGGCAAGACAGGACAAGTGCATACTGGTTGAAGGCAACGTAGATGTGGTGATGATGCACCAGATGGGCATTACCAACGTGGTGGCCTCCTGCGGCACTTCCCTCACCGAAGAACAGATACGGCTTATCCGGAAATTTACGGAAAACGTCACCATAATGTATGACGGTGACAGCGCCGGGCTTCATGCCGCAATACGCGCCATCGGGATGATCCTGAAGGAAGGAATGAACCCCAGGGTGGTATTCCTTCCGGACGGGGACGACCCCGATTCCTTTTCGCAGAAGCACACGCTGGAACAGATACGCAAATTCATCGACGAAAACGAACAGGACGGCATTATTTTCAAAGCGGACCTGCTGCTTTCCGACGCCGGGGACGATCCCCTGAAAAAAGCCAATCTCATAAATGAAATTGCCGACACCGTGGCCGATATCCCGGACCCCATCAAGCGTCAGGTCTATACCGACACCGTAGCACGGAAATTCGACATCGATGCCGATATCATCCAGGAGCGCGTGAGCAAGACCCGCCGGCAAGCCGCCCCGAAGCCCCGCCCTGGCGAAGCGCAGAAAGACCCGGCTCCGGCTGCCGAAGTCAGGCCGCTTCCCTCGCAGAACAAAATCCTGGAGCCGTCGGAGAGGGAACTCCTTGGTTTCATTATACGCTTCGGCCGCACTCCTCTCCAGTTCGAAAGCGATTCGGAATTCTACAGCTGCGAAGGCTCGCAGCCGGTGGCGGAATTCATTGACGACGCCCTTGCAGGTGACAATATCGTTTTTGCGAACGAAGCCTACCAGGCCTGCTACGATGCCTATTTCCGCTTCTATGACGAGGGCCTGGACCAGGACGCCATCATTCTTGCACTTCTTAACGGTGAGGACCGGATCGTAGCCTCGGTAACGGCAGAACTTTCCGGGGAAAAATATGCCCTCACGGTGCGGAACTTCTCCGACGCCCTCACCACCACGGATTCCTGGCTGGCCACCTATGTTCCCCGCTCCATCCTGGTATATCACGACAAAAGAATCACGGCTGCCCAGGCCGATATTTCCCGCCAGTTGCAATCGGCCTCACCAGAAGAAGCCATTCAGCTGATGAGCCGCCTGGGACGCCTGAATGAAATAAAAAAGACATTGAACATAAAACTCGGAAGATTGAAGATATGAGTCACAAACGCACACTTGTAACCTGCGCACTGCCCTACGCCAACGGTCCTGTCCACATCGGCCATCTTGCCGGCGCATATATTCCCGGCGACATTTTCGTAAGATACCTCCGCATGCGGGGAGAGGATGTGGTGTTCATCTGCGGCAGCGACGAGCACGGCGTCCCCATTACCATCAAGGCCCGCGAGGAAGGGGTGACGCCCCAGGACATAGTGGACCGTTACCACAAGATAATGAAGGACGCATTCAGCGGCCTTGGAATCAATTTCGACATTTATTCCAGGACATCATCCAAGGTACATGCGCAGAATGCCTCGGAATTCTTCCGCAAGTTGTACGACCAGGATGATTTCATCACGAAAGAGAGCGAGCAGCTTTATGATTCCGAGGCCGGGATGTTCCTAACCGACCGCCTCATAGAAGGCACCTGCCCCAAGTGCGGCAATCCCCGCGCCTATGGTGACCAGTGCGAGAAATGCGGCTCCACCTTAAGTCCCGAGGAACTTCTGGACCCCAAATCCAGGCTGTCCGGCTCAACTCCCGTAAAGAAGAAGACCAAGCACTGGTACCTGCCCCTGGACAGATACGAGCCCTGGCTTCGCGATTGGATACTTGAACAGCACAAAGAGTGGAAAACCAATGTTTACGGCCAGTGCAAAAGCTGGCTGGACGGAGGCCTGCAGCCCCGCGCCGTAACCCGCGACCTGGAATGGGGCGTACCCGTTCCGGTAGAGGGAGCCGAAGGCAAGGTGCTTTATGTCTGGTTCGACGCTCCCATCGGCTATATTTCCAATACAAAGGAACTGCTGCCGGAAAGCTGGGAAAAATGGTGGAAAGACAAGGACACCCGCCTGGTGCATTTCATAGGCAAGGACAATATTGTGTTCCACTGCATCGTTTTCCCCTCCATGCTGAAGGCGTACGGGGATTATGTACTTCCGGACAATGTTCCTTCAAACGAGTTCCTGAACCTGGAGGGGGACAAGATTTCCACCTCCCGTGGCTGGGCCGTCTGGGTCGATGAATATGAACGGGACTTCCCGGGACAGGAAGACGTGCTGCGCTATGTGCTTACGGCAAATGCTCCGGAGACCAAGGACAACGATTTCACCTGGAAGGATTTCCAGAGCCGCAACAACAGCGAACTGCTGGCACTTTTCGGAAACTTCGTAAACCGTGCCGTAGTTCTTACCCACAAGTATTTCGGCGGGGCCGTTCCGGAGAATCTGAAGCCAGAAGCGATTGATGCCGAAACACTTGCCGCCGTAAAACCCTGCCGCGAAGCCCTGGAAAAATACATCGAGACCTATCACTTCCGCGAGGCCTTGAAGGAAGCTATGAACATTGCCCGCATCGGCAATAAATATATCTCTGACATGGAGCCCTGGAAGGTGGCGAAGGAGGACATGGACCGCACTGCGTCCATACTTTACACCTGCCTTCAGCTTTGCGCCAACCTGGCCATCGCTTTCGAGCCTTTCACCCCATTCAGTGCCGAAAAACTCCGCGGCATCCTGCGCGTAGGCATCGACGCCGGACGGGACTACCGCGCCGGCGAAGGCACTCCCACCGAGAACTTCTTCACCCCCGCCGAGGGCAAGGCCTTACACTGTCATTCTGAGCAAAGCGAAGAATCTCTCGTCCTGAACTGGTCCATGCTCGCCGCAACCGAGCTGCTTCCCTCCGGACACCAGCTTGGCGAAGCCGTGCTCCTTTTCCGCAAGATAGAAGATTCTGAGGTTGAAGCCCAGATTGCCCGCCTGGATGCCATCAAGGCCGCCCGCGAAGCCGCTGAAGCCGAAAAAGCTGCAAAGGAAGCTGCACATAAAGTGGACGCGCAGAAGGCCGAGGTGAGCTTCGAGCAGTTCGGAGCAATGGACATCCGCACCGCAACCGTGCTGGAGGCCGAACGCGTTCCCAAGACCGACAAACTTCTGAAGCTCACCATAGACACCGGCCTGGACAAGCGAACAATCGTTTCCGGCATTGCCGAATATTATTCGCCGGAAGAGATGATTGGCAAGCAAATCTGCATACTAGCGAACCTTGCCCCCAGGGTAATCCGCGGCATCGAGTCAAAAGGCATGATCCTTATGGCAAAACAGGGCGACGGCAAGATGCGTTTCATCACGCCTCAGGAAGCCGTGGCCAACGGAGCGCAGATAGGATAATTCCTATACTCACAGAGACGTTGAGGGAGTGTTTTGTGCCGCACTGGGGGATTTCCAGTGAGAAATCGCAGCCGTCCACAACGGCTTGCTGAACCCCTTCCACTTCGTTTCCGAACACCAGGGCGTAGCGGGCTCCCGGACTTGGCCGGAACTGGTCCAGTTTCACAGAATTGACAGTCTGTTCCACCGCAACAAGGGTGTACCCCTCCCCCTTCAGCCTGCCAAGGAGGGCGGGGACATCGGCAATGTGCTCTGAAGGAACAATTTCTTCGGCCCCAAGGGCAACCTTCCTTAGCTCCGGCGACGGAGGAGATGGGCATATCCCACAAAGATAAATCTTGTCCACACCGAAGGCATCCCCCGTGCGAAAAGCCGAACCCACATTGTGGGCACTTCGGATATTGTCCAGCACCAGCACCACGCCACTCTCTTCTTTCAGGCTGTACTGTTCCGGAGAAAGCCGGTCAAGCTCGATATTGAGAAGTTTTCTGTCTTTCATTCTTTGCAAAGATAGGGCTTTTCCAGGAAAAAGATTATATTTGTAAATTGATAAACCACATCTTTATGAAAGAAGACCTTCAAATTTTTGACCTTATCAAGAAAGAGCATGAAAGGCAGGCAGCGGGACTTGAACTCATAGCCTCCGAAAATTACGTATCGGACCAGGTCCTGAGTGCAATGGGCTCCATCTGCACAAATAAATATGCCGAGGGCTATCCCGGAAAACGATATTACGGCGGCTGCGAGGTGGTGGACCAGATAGAGCAACTGGCAATCGACCGCCTGTGCGCCCTGTACGATGCCGAATATGCCAATGTCCAGCCCCATTCCGGCGCCCAGGCGAATATGGCCGTCACCATGGCCGTGCTTAAGCCCGGCGATACCTTCATGGGCCTGGACCTGTCGATGGGAGGTCATCTTACCCACGGTTCCCCGGTGAATGCCTCCGGAATCCTTTACAATCCGGTGGCTTATGGCCTTAATCCGGAAACCGGCACGATAGATTACGATGCCATGGAAAAAACCGCCCTCGAGTGCAAGCCCAAGCTCATAATAGGAGGTGCATCGGCCTATTCCAGGGAGTGGGACTATGAAAGGATGCGCAAAATTGCAGATTCAGTGGGCGCCATCCTCTGGATTGACATGGCCCATACTGCCGGCCTCATCGCCGCAGGCCTGCTTAAGAATCCGGTAAAATATGCCCACATCGTTACCTCCACGACGCATAAAACCCTGCGCGGACCGCGCGGAGGCATTATCCTTATGGGCAAGGACTTCGACAATCCCTGGGGCCTCACAACGCCAAAGGGAGAAGTCAAGAAGATGAGCGCCCTCCTCAATTCCAGCGTGTTCCCCGGCGTCCAGGGAGGTCCGCTGGAGCACGTTATCGCAGCCAAGGCCGTCGCCTTCTTCGAGGCTGCCCAGCCGGAATACAAAGAGTACCAGATGCAGGTGGTCAAGAACGCCCACGCAATGTGCGTGGCCTTCATCGACCGCGGATACAAGATTATCTCCGGCGGTACGGACAACCACCTGATGCTGATCGACCTGCGCACCAAATTCCCGGAGCTGAACGGGCGAGTGGCCGAAAAGGAACTTGGCCTGGCCGATATCACCGTAAACAAGAATATGGTACCTTTCGACAGCCGTTCGGCCTTTGCAACCTCCGGTCTAAGGCTTGGCACCCCTGCCGTGACTTCCCGAGGCTTCGATGAAAAGGACATGGTAAATATCGTCGATCTCATCGACCTCGTCCTCACATCGGCCTCCCAGCACGTGGAAGCCCTTAGCGCAAAAGAGCCCACGGAAGCCCAGACCGTTGAAAGGATTGCCCACAAACTGGTCCTTGACGAAGTAAGGCGCAAAGTGCACATGCTGACTTCCGGAAGGCCGTTAAACCGTTATTAAGATGCATCGAACGTTCGGAATACTGGCGGCAACGCTGCTGATTGCGGCCTGCACACCGGCGGAACAGCCAATGCCTAAAATTGTTCCGTCCAAACCAAGCACGCCTGCAGAGCCGGAAAAGACGACCACAACCTATACCTTCACGGCTAATCCTTCTTCCCTTTCCTTCCCTGCCGAAGGCGGCACAAAGACGTTCGCACTGAGCACAAAGGCAAGCTGGGTGAGCAGCTGCACCGAAAGTTGGGTCAGTTATGCCCACACGGAGGGAGAGGGCAACGAGACCATAACCGTTACCGTAGGGGAAAATACCGATACCCAGAAAGCCCGCACGGCCAGTATCACCTTCAAGGCCGCCGGGGACGACCAAGGCTCGGTGAAAGTGACTATCAGCCAGGAAAAAGCCAAAGTGACCACAAAAATCAAAGCAGAGGCGACCTCCAAGATCACCCTTACATCGGCAATGCTGAACGGCAGTTATGAAGGTGCGGGGGAAGGCTGTTACGAAAAGGGCTTCCGTTACGGAACGTCGCAAAGTGAACTTGACAGGGAAATAAGGATGGACGGCAGCCAGGACGATGAAGGCCCCATTTCGGCGCAAATAAGTGGCCTGGACCTTAATACAACCTATTATTACCAGCCATTCATTACCGTATGGTCGGCTTCGGAAAACCAGTATGTGGATATTCCCGGAGATATCAAGAGTTTCAAAACCGGAACCGGTGCGCTCATAGACGGCACACAGTTCCTTGTCTGTAACGAAATCCCGGCCGTTTCGCTGAAAAACAGCGGAAAATGCAGCGGCAGCAGCTTCGAGCGTTTCGGAGACGAAGCCTCCTGGTACCAATACGAGACCACAAATGAGAATCAGCTTGTGGTAACCCATACTTACAACGACAACGGAATAACGGTCAGGAACTGGACAGCCCTTGTGGACAAGACAAGGATGACTCCCCTGTGGAGCGCCTTCGTGATGAACACAGGTGCATATCCGGACAATGGCGTTGGAAGGGCCGACAACTGGGTGCCCGATCCCGCAGTTCCCGAATCGTGGCAAAGGTGCATAGCCGGAAAGATAGGAAGCACCAGTTACAGCCGCGGACATCTGGTTGCATCGGAATACCGCCAGGCAAGCAAATTCGCCAACAAGCAAACCTTCTATTACACCAACCAGGCCCTGCAGGAGCAGAACGGTTTCAACGGCTCGGTATGGGCGGCTTTGGAAAGTGCCGTTTCCAGCCATTCTCCTTCTGTACGCGATACCCTATATGTAACAGTCGGCGTGCTTTACGGTGAGCCAGTGAAGATGGTCACCCCCAACGCCGGCGGGGACGCTGTCCTTGCTCCCAGCCACTTCTACACCTGCCTTATGCTGTGCAAGTTCGATACTTCCGGCAGCATGACCGATGCGAAGGGTATTGCCTATATCTATACCAACGAATCCCACGCCGGGCAGAAATATCCCAGCGGGGCCACCACAATTGACGCCGTGGAAGCAGAGGCCGGTTTCGACTTCTTCACCAATGTTCCCTCGGCCCTTCAGGAAGCCGCAGAAAAGATGAGCGCCTCACTGTGGTAAACAGTAAGGCGTTCATCTTTCATTCCAGACGCTCCTTGTCATTCTGAGCGAAGCGAAGAATACATCAAACCAGCGAATGTATCGCAAGGCCACTCCTTAATTTAGGCTCGAACCAGGTGGTCTTGGGAGGCATGATATTGCCCGTATCGGCAATACGGATGAGCTGGTCCATGGAAACGGGGTAAAGGGCGAATGCCACTTTCATCTCCCCGGAATCCACACGGCGGGACAGCTCTCCAAGACCGCGGATACCGCCCACGAAGTCTATCCTCTTGTCGGTGCGCAGATCCTTGATTCCCAGAATCTTATCCAGTACAAGCCGGCTCAGTATTGTTACATCCAGCACGCCGATGGGATCGTTGTCGTCGTATCGGCCGGGCTTTGCGGTAAGGCTGTACCACTTGTCTCCAAGGTACATGGAGAAGTTGTGCAGGCCGGAAGGGCTGTAAGGTTTGGCAGGGCGGCCGCAGCGGGGCTTGGTGGCCAAAGCCACGTCGAAATCCTCCACCAAGGCCTTCAGGAGTTCTTCCTCGGTCAAGCCGTTCAGGTCCTTGACCACGCGGTTGTAGTCTATGATTGCAAGCTGACTCTGGGGGAAGCATACAGCCATGAAATAGTTGTATTCTTCATTGCCGTTGTGATGGGGGTTCATCTCCCTCTTCTCGGCCCCTACACGGGCGGCAGCTGCGGTACGATGGTGTCCGTCGGCTACGTAGAAGGCGTCGATGTCCTTGGTGAAGATTTCCGTG
>CACYCP010000082.1 GCA_902772985.1 uncultured Bacteroidia bacterium
ATCAGTTTCAACGAATAAAGGCTTTATTTGCGTATTCCATTTCGTATTTGTATATTTACCCAATCGGACACAAAACATTTTGAGTATGAAAAAGATACTGCTTACCGTAGCCGCCTTTGCCATGATTTGTGGCACGGCCCAAGCCCAGAGTTTTCTGGAGAGAATGAAAGAACGCGCCAAGGAAACTGTGGAGCGGAATGTGGGTGAAAAAGTGGAGAAGGGAGTAAATGACCTGCTGGACGGCAAAAAGTCCAAGAAGGACAAAAAGAAGGGAGACAAGGATGAACCGGAGGCCCGCACCGCCAGCTGGACCTGCGAAGAATGCGGGGCCGAAGGCAACACCGGCAACTTCTGCAACGAGTGCGGCGCCAAGCGCCCCGGAGGTGAGGCCAAGCCCAAGCCCGGCGCCAAGCCCGAACCCAAAAAGCAGGCAGAGAGCGCCTATGCCAAGAGTGACTTTGTCCCCGGAGACGAGATTATCTTCGAAGACACCTTCGAGAGTGAGCAGCTGGGAGAATTCCCCTCCCGCTGGGACCTTCTGGACGGTTACGCCGAGGTAGGTTCCGTCGACGGCCGCAAAGTGATTGCCTTCACGGATGACGGGTACGGAGAGCTTCAGCCCCTGATGAAGGACCAGCAACACTTCCTGCCGGATGTGTTCACGCTGGAATTTGACGTTTACCTGGAAACCGGAGAAGGGGAAGGCTTCAACGACAGTTCCCTGGAACTTGTTTTCGGGAACCCGGACCTTCCCAACTGGAACGGAAGGGTAATCTGGACAGACCTGTGGTTCCGCGCAACGGACGGCGGCGCCACCCTGCACTGGACGGCCCAGAAGCCCAACGGCGGAGATGATATCAACGGAGAAAAGGACCTGTATCTGGGAGCGCCCGGCACCCCGCTGAAGGACAATGCCTGGAATCACTTTGCCTTCTCTTTCAACAAGCGTGCGTTCAAGGGTTATGTGAACGGAATGCGGGTGATCAATATTCCCAACGCCAAGGTTCCTTCTCACTTCTGGTTCATCCACCAGGGTAATTACAAGTATGGCAGCATCTCCAATGTCCGCCTCGCCAAGGGCGCCGTTCCGCTCTATGACCGCCTGGCCAGCGACGGCAAGATTATCACCTACGCCATTACCTTCGAAACCGGAAAGGCAGACCTGAAGCCCGAATCCATGGTAGAAATCAACCGCATCGCCAAGCTGATGCAGGAGAATCCCGCCCTGGAATTCGAGGTGCAGGGCCACTGCGACGCCACCGGCTCCGACAAGGTGAATGACCCGTTGAGCCAGAAGCGCGCAGAAGCTATCGTAGCCGCCCTTGTGGAGCAGGGCATTGCCCAGGCCCGCCTCACACCCGTGGGTAAGGGCTCGCACGTTCCCATTGCCTCCAACAGCACCGACGAAGGCCGCGCCAAGAACCGCCGCGTAGAGTTTGTGAAAAAGTAGCACGCCATGAAAAGACTGAGTATCCTGCTTGCCGCGCTGGCGCTCACCTGTGCCCCGCTGCAGGCCCAGAGTTTTCTGGAAAAGATGAAGCAGAAGGCCACGGAGGCCGTCAGCGGTATTGGTGAAAAGGTGCAGGACATCCTGCCCGAAGGGGTGAAGGACAAGGACGGGGAAGCCCCCTCCGCCGTCACCGGCGAGCAGGCGCTCCCGCCCCGCCGGGCCAGCACCTTCGGCTGGGACGGTCCGGTTACGCCTTCATCGGCCAAATTCCCCATTCCCCTGATGAACGAGTTTCCGGCGGTGCCGTCGGCCGCAGAGCTCGCCAGCCCTACGGAGGCCAACCAGATTGCCTATTACAAAGCCATCAAGGCGGTCACCCTCCGGGCCGAGGAACTGAACGAAAGCACCACCTGCGAGGACGAGGAGACGCTCCTCTGGCGCGAAAAGAGCAATAAAATTCTAAAGGACCTTTTCGGCCTCACGGACCAGGAGGTTCAGATGCTTCAGGATGAGAACCTTCCGGAGGCAGACAGGAAGCGCCTGGAGGAGAAGATTTCCAAAGCCGTCCTGGGAGACGTGAATGTGGAAGACCTCGAAAAGCGGGCGGCCAAGTATGAGAATATGTCGGACGAAGAGCTGGCCGCCGCCATGCAGCGCGGAGAGTTCAACGACATTATGAGCATGGC
>CACYCP010000083.1 GCA_902772985.1 uncultured Bacteroidia bacterium
CCATCTTAGTCCCAGCTCCAAGAATAGGTGGGATAATCGCAGCCAAGGGCCAACACGCACATGATTACGAGGGACAATAAAGTATCTACCAGTTTTCATGCTCCTCCCGATAATAATCAGTTAAACCACCACTGGCGCAGACAACGCCTTCAAACTCCATATCAATGGCACATGCCGCAGGAGTTACGTAAGACTCTTTTTGCTTCGTTTTCATGCTAGGATGTCTTGACATCAAAGTGTAAAAATACGAAGTTTCAAGCACAACAGCAAAAAGCTGACAAAATGATACATAAAGAACACCCAAGAGCGCAGATAATGGCCTATTTTAATTCGGTCACTTTTGGTCACCTCGCAGCAAATTTGGTCACTAACGGTCACCATTTCCGGGGATTATTTCATCTCACGTTTATTGGACTTAATTCACGGGAAATCAACATCTTCGCTTACTTAAAACAACTCACGATAGCCACCGATACCTTTGCTCCCGCTCTGGGCACAAGAAAAGACGACCTCATTGGCCGTCTTTTTTTGATGTCTTTTTCTAATACTTTCCCGTTTTTTACTGTTTCCTTGTCAGGATCCAGGTGGTGCCGTCGTAGTTGGAATCGAAATGCATGAAGGTGGTCTTCTCTGGATTCGGGCTGGCGACACCATCTATTCTTACTCCCCTGGTTTTGCCATTATTTTCCCCGATACAAGCGGAACTGTTGCCTCCATTTTTTACTTTTATGTATGATGTTCCATCGGTAATGGTCAGGAAAGAGTATTTGCCACCAATTCCTGCACTATTTTCCCCGCCTATTGCTCCGTCATCGTTCCCACCAGTTGTCCATGGAATGCCACCTATACTGCCACCTTGAATGGTGATGTTGCCACATTGCCCAGAATATCCCGAACCTATGCCGGCGGCACCTTTTCCCCCCATAGCCGTAACAGTCCCACCTTTGATAGTGATATTTCCGCAGGTGCTGCCATAGCCGCCACCAATACCGGCAGAGCCATTATTATCGCCATCATCATCTTTATTACAATTGCCAGCAGCAGCCAGCACGGTGCCTCCTGCGATGACTATATTGCCGCAGTTGGACTCTTTTCCCCCACCTATTCCAGCGCCTTTACCTTCACGAGAATCCGCCATCAGGGTCCCATTTCCAAAGATTGTAAGTGTCTTTCCTTCAGGCACAAATATAGCGGGCCAATTGTTGCTGGAGCCGATGATCAAATCGTTGTAGGTATTATCGTCAAGGATGATGGTTGCATCACCCAGACATTTGATAATCGGAGATCCTTCAAAGAATACACCTCCATCGTAGTCAACAAATAGCACATCATGAAGCACCACCGTTGCACCGTCGGCAATCTGGATCTTCATCCCGCTAAAGAGATTTGCTCCGTCCAGGACATCTCCATCTTTAGCAGTATAATCATTATCAGTAACAACAAGGTGCTGATACGTCATCTTGACACTGATGGGATACATTTTGCTGGCTTGAAGTGTTTTACTCGGAACAAACTTCATTAAATCATTCAAGCCGGGGTTTTCTGCTGTAAACAGGATGGCCTGGTTGGAAATGGGCTGCATAGCGACGTACAGCGGGCCGTCGCCGAAGCCGGCAGCAGGATCAAAAGGCATAATGGAGTAGCTTTTGTCCCCAGCCAGAATTTTGAGGCTGGAGATTCTGCCGGTAACGTTCACATCCTCCTGATCCAAAAGCGTGAACTCACAGATGGACAGGCGGTTCGATAAATGTATTTCTTCTGGCAATTTATTGTCGGAGGTGAACTGACCATCGAAAATGGAAAGGTCATAATTACTCTGGAGAGTAGCGAGCGTGCCGTCTTGATTGGCAAGACTGGCAAAATTTATCGTCGCATCATTTGCAGGATTTGTCGCCGGGTCCACAGTGGCGACGGCCATACTGGCCGGATATACAAGCCGGACATCTCCATTTGCTGCCGGCCCTGTCAACAAGACGGAGAAGTCTGCAGTTTTACCCTCGTTGCGGATGTCATTGATTGTCAACGGAGAGCTGACGGCTCTGCCTGTCGTGCCTCCTGTCTGTGAATAGAAGACAACTATCTGATCGCCTAATGCAAAAGTCTTATGTCCGAGGTTGTCCAGTATCTTGCTTAAAGCGTCCCGGCTAACGGTGGCGGTAAGAATAACGGTATTCTCCTCCTGCATTTCTCCCGTCTCGAATTGGCTATTGCAAGAGAACGTGAGATAACCCGCCATGACAAAGGCGGCAATACCCAGTATCGTTTGTATCTTTTTCATGGCATTCTTCGTTATATGGGTTATTACTATGTTTGAGGGTTGTTGCGGGTATAATCATCCGTCATTCCGGAAGAAGTGTCTGGAGGTATGGCCAATCTCAATGTGATAGCCTGTCCGTCAAACAATTTCCCTCCTCTTCGTTCCAAGCAGTCCTTACTTTCCTGTCTTGGAATAACAGTCTTTTCTCTATTTCAGACAGACTCAAAACATTTTACAAATATAAAAAAAAACCAGCAAATCCAGGTTTTTTATCTTTTGAAACCACAACAATTGTTCGTAAATTTGCCAATATGAAATACACCATTTGCATTACCCTGATGTCATTGGCAATCCTTGCCTTCAACACCCGCAGTTTCAATTCCGACGCCAGACCAGTCAAGGAAGAGCTTTCCGTAAAACGAATCTGGGACCGCGACTACAGCGCATTCCCGTCAATCGTGCGTTACAAAGGCGCATGGTACGTGAGTTTCCGTGAAGGTGTGAGCCATGTTTTCGATGAAAACGGAATCGCGGCCGGAAAGACCCGTATCCTTCGCTCGACCGACGGCAAGCGCTGGAAGAGCGTGGCCCTGCTTTCCAAAGAAGGATATGACCTGCGCGACCCCAAACTGTCCGTCACAGCCGACGGTCGCCTGATGGTAATCCAGGGCGGCTCTGTGTATGTGGACAAAAAGCTGGTGAAAAGGATCCCTCAGGTATCTTTCAGTGCCGATGGCCGAAAATTCAGTGACCCCGAACCGGTGGACTATCCCATCCCGGACGGCTATGCCTGGTTCTGGAGGATGACTTGGCACGATGGTATCGGTTACACCGTCTCTTACGGCGAGGCGGACGACAACAACCTGGAATTGATCCAGACCAAGGACGGCCGGCACTTCGAGAAAATCACCGATATCGCCCTGGACGGATTTCCTAACGAGACCACGGTCCGTTTCCTTCCGGACGGGAGGATGGTGATGCTTATCCGCCGCGATAAGGGGGATAGAATGGCATGCCTTGGCGTGAGCGAGCCGCCTTACACAGACTGGCAGTTCAAGCCGCTGCAATTCCAGATTGGAGGTCCGGAAATGACGGTTTTGCCGGATGGTTCGCTCATTATTGGCGGACGCGCCTATCTTGAGAACGGGGATACGAAAACCTGCCTTTGGAGGGGAAACATCGATGGTGATTTCGAATTATGGAAAACCCTCCCTTCGGCCGGCGACAACAGCTATCCCGGAATTCTCGTTGAGAATGGCGAGTTGAAGGTGGTATATTATTCCTCCCACGAACTCACCCGTCCCGATGGCCGTCCCCGAGCCGGAATTTATCTTGCCCGGATAGCGTTGCCATAGCCTTGTTCCATACGAATTTTGCGCATTACCGAGTGTAACAATTAGGCATTTTAACGGTTTTTTCCGTATATTAACAAGATAAAACAAGCCAAATCAAGTATTTATGAGATCCTTCCTTCCCATTTTCGTTTTGCTCGTCCTTGTCGCATGCGGCACCCAGAAGGGCAATATCCCGAAAGCCAAGCATGTAGTATTCATCGGCATTGACGGCTGGGCGGCCGAGGCTGTGCGCCGGGCTCCCGCCGAAGATTTGCCGAATATCCACGCCCTGATGGAGCACGGAAGCTGGACGCTCTCTAAACGTTCCGTCATGCCGTCGGCATCGGCCATAAACTGGGGATCCATCCTGAACGGACTTCCCACGGAAATGCACGGCTTCGACAAATGGAACTCGACCAGGGGAACAATTCCTTCCACCTCCGACAATGGTCAAGGTATTCCTCCCACCATTTTCACAATACTCAGGGAACAGCGTCCGGATGCCGTTTCCGGCTTCCTTCACGACTGGGACGGAATAGGGGCGATAGCCGATACCCTTGCGACCAGCTGGCACTATTTCATCAAAACCTATACGTCCACCGACGATGTTATCATCCCCGTCCAGGACTATACGAAAATAGCCACCGACTATATCAAGGAAAACAAGCCCGCCTTCTTTTTCCTTTATTACGGAACCCTTGACGAGGCCGGGCACATCCGCGGCTGGTACACAGATGAGTATATGGAGCGTCAGCGCACGCTGGATAAGAACATCGGCCTGGTTGTAGAAGCCCTGAAAGAGGCCGGGATGTACGACGATACCGTGATAATCCTTTCGGCCGATCACGGCGGCGTGGACAAGCGTCACGGCGGATTCACCCTGCTGGAGATGGAAACTCCGCTCATCGTTTCCGGAAAGGGCATCAAGGAAAACTTCGAATTCCCGCTGCCCATGATGCAATACGACGTTCCCGCCATTATTGCCGATATCCTTGGCTTGCAGATACCCGCCGACTGGCGCGGACGCCCCGAGCCCCAGATTTACAAATAAATGAAAGGCCCTTTTTCAAGGGCCCATGTTCCTTAGTCTTCGAATACGTCCGGAGCTTTGGCGCGCCAGGAGTCGGGGGTGTCCAGATCCAGAATTTCGGCTACAATTGCAGCCATGTCGAACTGAATGAAAGGCTTGGTGATTTCGTGGTTTTTCTTGATGCCCTTGCCCCAGATGACAAAAGGCGTCTCCATCTCCAGCATGCTGGTTCCGCCGTGGCC
>CACYCP010000084.1 GCA_902772985.1 uncultured Bacteroidia bacterium
GCCTATGAAGAATGGGACAAACTGGATGCGGAGTTCACCATTCCGTACTATCCGCATGTGTCCGTCGGCTGGGACAACAGCCCCCGCTTCGGCGAAAGCGCCGTGGTTAAGGAAAATACGCCGGAGCGTTTCGAGGGCGCCCTTCGTAAGGCCAAGGAGTGGCTGGATGCCCGTCCCCAGATGCACAAGCTCATTACCATCAACTCTTGGAACGAATGGACCGAGACCAGCTACCTGCAGCCGGACGATATTTACGGCTATGGTTATCTGGATGCCGTAAAGAATGTTTTCGTGGAGGGATCCCATCTGCCGAAGGCTGCCAATAAGGCCGAAGCTGTGGCAGCCGCCTTGAAGGACCCTCAGTCCCGATATGTGGTTGTAGTGGCTCACCGTGGCGACTGGCGCAACTATCCCGAGAACTCCATTCCGGCCATTGAATCGATAATACGGATGGGCGTGGATATGATGGAACTGGACCTGAAAAAGACCAAGGACGGTGTGCTGGTCCTTATGCACGACAGCACCCTGGACCGCACTACTACAGGGCGTGGTCCGGTGTCGGATTACACCTACGAGGAACTTTTGAAATTCAATTTGAAGCGGGGCCACGGAATCGACATACCGGGACTCAAGATTCCCACTTTGCGCCAGGCCCTGGAAGTTTGCAAGGACCGCATCACCGTGAATGTGGACCACGGCTACGGCTATTATGATGAAGTGCTTGCCATTGCAGAAGAACTTGGAGTAACCGATCAGATTCTAATCAAGGGAGGTTATCCTTGGCCTGAAGTCCAGAAAAAAATGTCCCAGCACAGCCATAATCTGATGTATATGCCGGTTGTGAGCGGTGTACAAAATGGCGAATCGGACCAGTTCAAGAGCTATATTTCGGCCAAGGAGCCTCAGATGGCATACGAACTGTGCTTCAATCGGCTAAATGACAATGTCCGCACTGCTGCCAAGAAAGTGCTTGACTCCGGATCGAAGGTTTGGGTAAACACAATTTGGGGTTCCCTTTGCGGCGAACACGACGACGACAAGGCTTTCGAGGCTGCCAATCCCGATGACATCTACGGCCCCATCATGGACCTTGGAACATCTATCATCCAGACCGACCGTCCTGAATTCCTGATTAAGTATTTGGAAAGCAAAGGAAGACGGTAACAGTTTCCGCCGACCGAAGGCCATTTATTGACGAAGGAAAGCGGAAAGCGTCCCTACGAAACGGCTCACCGGCTCTACCCAGATTTCTTTTGTGGTAGCGTTGGCTGAGCCGTTCCAGAATGGCGCGTCCCCGTGGAAACTGTCCACCCCTACGGGCAGGGCTCCAACGACATTGTGCGTACAGTAAACGAAATAGGGGGAGTAGTTATAGCCTACGCCATACATCAGGCTGGAAGAGAAAGGATTGCGTCCCATTATCCATTCCAGCTGCTCCTGCACCAGGGCCATCCCGTTCTCATCTCCCAGAAGGGCCGATGCCTCGGCCAGCGCCCAGCTTGACGACAGCTGCACATTCGTCTCTCCGTGGAATACGTGGTCCCTCCAGATGGGGAAGGTGCGAAGGGCATAACGTTCGCTTAGCTGCGTGCCGTCAAGATACTGTTCCATAATGGCGGGATCGGGGTCGTTTTCCAAATCGGCCCTGCGGTAAAGCGCGGCGGGGAGGTGATTATATGGGGCCGAATAAGCGCTGCCCTCTTTCATGAACGAGCTGTGGAGCCTTACGCATTCCAGCCATCCCTCGCGCTCCTTGGCATCCGGAAAAACGCTGCACAGCGTGCTCAGGGCCAGGATGGGCGCTTCGTTGAAGCAGGCGTGGTGGTTCTGGACAATGCTCTTGTGCGAAGGGTCGTTGTAGAAGAATCCACGAAGCGGAAGGCTGTCGATGTACTCTTTCTCCTGACAGGCGACTAGTTCATCGGCATAGCGGATGGCGGTTTCGCGGTACTTCTCTTCGCCCGTTTCCCGGAAAAGCCTAGCCGATGCATTTGCGCCCCACGACAGGAAGAGGTAATTGTCGGCGTGCGTTTTTATTGCGGCCTCCCAGTCCTCCCGGGCGGCTGCAAGCAGCACTGTCCTCTTTTCAGGGAAAGCCTCTATGGCCCTTGAAAATACCGCAGCGCCCTGGAAAAGCTCCCAAGGGGAGTATTCGGCCGGTGCCACCACATCGTCTGCCGTACCGGGTATATTGTCGCTGTACTGGCGCAGTTTAATCCAGCTTTGGTGCCTTCCGCCATGGAAGCGCACTTTAAGGAGCCAGTCGATGCCCCAGGCCAGTTCGTCGCGTATATCCTTCGAATTTTCAATCTCCAGGGCCGAAAGCAGGGCATAGCAGGCATTGGCGCTGCGCCACCATCCCTGTGACAGGTCCCCGGCGTCGTGCCAGCCTCCGTTGACCGCTTTTTTCTCTTCCTCGAAAAAGCCCTGTGCGTCCTGGTGGCATATGCCGTGAATTCCAGGGACAGGGTAGCCGCAGCGCTGATGGAAGTAAAAGTTCACGGCACTGTGTAGCGGCCTTGCCCAGACATCCTTTCTGATGGGGAATTCCTCCGATAGCGCCTCTCCGTATTTTATCCGATAAACTCCGGTCTTTTTGAACGCGCTGAAATCCAGGATTGAGAGAGCCGCCCCTTTAAGGCTGACGGGCTTCGCTTGGCCTTCAAATACCGTTTTCCCTTTGGCATTTATGATTGAGAAGGCCGAAGACCCTGTCGGGGCGATGGCCACTTTTGCATCGGCCGGACGATATCCTATGTGTGAGAATGCGATTTTTCCATCTTGAATGTCCCAGCCGTCGTAATGGTCCGGGACCACTTTCTGGAGCTCCAGAGAGGCGAAATCAATGGTAACCGCGGGCTCTCCATTCTCGTGGTCATAGCCGGTTAGCATCTGGTGGATGCCGAAGCCGGTCACCCTGTCCCGGGGATAGTAGTCCACCTCCCAGAATACCTGCTGCCACACGCCTTGTTCCAGGTCCAGATTGGTTTCCCGGCCAGGAGTAAGTGTCGTATCGAACGTGCCTTCGTTGTAAAGGTTGAAGGCCATGCCCACGTTAGGATTTTTGGAAGGATGGATATACACCCAAATGGCTATGCGGTTATATTCGCTCCAGTCCTGGGGACGGCTGAAACTTATCATAAAGATGTTTTCCCCGCCTTGTTCGGCATTGAAACTGTCCCAGGGCGTACGGTTCTCCGGCCGTTTTAAAAAGGCCGAATCCACAAGAGGGGAGTGGTAGCGTATGATATCGGCCCCGTCAGGCCCTTCCTCCTGTATCTGTTCTATCGTGCCGATGCCCTCCCGCACCACCCACTCTCCGTTGTCTACCTTGCAAGTCGAAAGCACCTCTTTCCGGGCCCAGTAGTCCAGCATGGACTGTCCTTGCTCTTCCCTTGTTTCCTCGCAACTTGCCGAAGCGACCAGCACGGCTGCCAGTATGAAACCCTTTTTAATCATAGGATGGTAAAGATAGAAAAAATAAGTTACATTTGCTAATAATGCAATTATGCTCAAGGCCAATGCCGATGGTTTGTACAGCCTCTCCGACGTGTACGGGCGCCTGTCCCAGGCTATCGCCGCATACGACACCCTCTAAAGGGCATCGCCCGAGGCACATTTTGGAAGTAGGGGTTGTCATTCTCCGCAAAAATGAGTACTTTTGGACAAAGAAACGTATTATGAAAAAACTCAGACTCTTACTTATTGCCGTCCTGGCCCTTCTTGGCACCAGCGCACTGGCACAGACCACCCTCCAGGAGGCAGTGGCACCCGGTAACAAAGTGTATTTCCAGCTTGTCAACGACCCGGATCATCCCATCCCGGCCGATGAAATCGAGGATGTGACGCGGGAACTGGTCAATGCCGGAGAGTGGGTGAGCGTCGCCACCCCCGAAGAGGCCGATTTCATCCTGAAGGTGGAATCCAAGAAGAAAATGGTGTTCAACAGCCCCCGTACCTGGCTCACGCCCTACGTGCTGGACAAGGACGGTAAGGAACTCTGGGAATCCAAGACCCAGCAGGCCGACGCCACCATGTTCAACGGCTTCAAGGCCACGAACACCTGCATCGCCAAAGTGATTGAAAAAAGCTTCAAGGCCGACCTTTTCAAGAAAGCCAACAGATAAGCTCCCCTTCCGGCGGGATTATTCGTTGTCGGCAAAATCCGGCAAACGCTGCGTGGTAACATCCCAGTCGTCCTGCACATAAGTGAAGGATACACAATGGTGCTTTGGTGTATCTTTTTTGAGCCCAAAAACAAGAAAAAACCCCTCTGGGTGTATTCAGAAGGGCTTTTTAAAATCATTAAAGCGGTGAGTGAGGGATTCGAACCCCCGGTACGCTCACACGTACACCTGTTTTCGAGGCAGGCTCCTTCAACCACTCGGACAACTCAC